>DVDU01000097.1 GCA_015296065.1 Oscillatoriaceae cyanobacterium M33_DOE_052
CAAAAAGGGAGAAAGGGGAGTAAGACCTGGATGCTTTCTGGCTCCAACTCTCCCCTCTCCCTACTTGGGAGAGGGGACGGGGGTGAGGGCGCGGGGTTTAACAAAAAAACATTCTCATTCTTAATTGAAATGACTATAATTGTCTAAAAAAACACACAAAACCAAATTACAGCCTGTTCAGAAATAATATGAACGGCTTTCAAAGTCCCTCTCCCTTTTTGGGAGAGGGATTTAGGGTGAGGGGCTGTACTAAATCACTGCTGAACAAGCTGTAATTAAAGATTATTTCTGCTTCACCACCACCAAAGTAATATCATCATAAACTTTCTGCGCCCCAATGTGGCGCCGCAGGTCATCAATGACAACCTGGCGGATATCTGTGGCACTTAAATGCCAAAAATTACTGATGACTGCACACAGGCGCTCAATCCCATACTGCTCTCCCGCCAGATTTTCCGCCTCAGTGATACCATCCGTATAGAGTACCAACCCATCCCCAGGATGTAATTGCAGGGATTGGTGCCCCACAAACTCGCCAATTTCCGCCATTAACCCTATGGGAAAACCCAAATCAATGGTATCGATACGCTCTACCACTGGTGGGAGAGCATCCCGCACTAAAATCGCCTCTTCATGTTGACCGCTGAGAACGACGATGCCATCAGAATAATCCACCAATGACATGGTGAGATTTTTTTCTGAATTCATCCGCTCAATATTGCCATAAATCGTGCGATTGAGAATCTCCAAAAACTTCACCGGGTCAGTTTCTTTCGCTTCCATCAAAGCCCGCACCGCCGTTTGCACCATAATCATCAGCACCCCACTTTCCAACCCGTGTCCCGTCACGTCGCCGATGCCAATTTTCAGGCGGTTATCCTGCTGGAGTACGTCGTAATAGTCGCCCCCCACCTCATCAGCGGGTTCCATAAAACCGGCAATTTCTAAATGGTGGATGGCGGCAATTTCCCCTGGTTTTGGCAGTACCATCTGCTGTAACCGCCGCGCCACATCTAGTTCCGCACTCAGCCGCAGGTTTTCGGCGGTGAGTTGCTGATTCAGTTTGGTAATTTCCCCATTGGCGGCGGCTAATTGGGCGGTGCGTTCTTCTACTTTAGTTTCTAACGTGCGATAGAGTTGGGCATTTTCCAGAGAAATCGCCGCTTGGGCGGATAAAAGTTGGACGATTTCCACTCTTTCCCGGGTAAATGCCCCCGGTGTGAGGTTATTTTCCAGGTAAACAATGCTGACGAGTTTTCCTTGGTTAATCAGGGGGACGCACAAAAGGGATTTAGTTTGCTGTTGCTGGATGTAGGGGTCGAGTTGGAATTTGCCTTCATTCCGGGCATCGGTTAACACTACGCTTTCTTTCATGCGCACTACATAATTGACTACGGTTAGGGCTAAAGTCGTGGTGTTATCCCTAGGGATAGATTCCCAGACGCTGCCCCTCTGGTTTTCTCCCCCGGAGCGGGCCACTATCAAGAATTTTCCCTGAGATTCTCGGAGCAAATATCCGGTTTCGGCGCCGGTATTTTCTAGGAGAATTTGCATCAATTTTTCCAGGAGATTATCCAGCAAGATTTCCCCGGAAATGGCTTGGGCAGCTTTCATTACTGAGTTTAAGTCGAGGGTTTGACCGCCGCTGGTGCTGCTGGTGGGAATATTTTCTTGCCTCGTCTGGGTGATGCTGGCGTCGGATTTGCGGAACAGCAACTGGGGATAGGTGGTATCTAGGTGTTTGACTTTGGCATTGGCTCCCCAGGTGAGGTAGCAATACCGCGCCTCACGCATGTAGGCGGCGGCAATGGTAATTTTCCCTTGAGTGAGATAAAATTTGGCGGCGAGTTCGTTGGCGAGGGCTTCTTCTTGGATGTAGCCGTTTTTCTGGGCTCCGGCTATGGCTCGATCGTAATTGGCTATAGCTTTGATGTTTTGTCCCTTGACTCGGCAGATTTCCGCTGCGACTAAATCAAATTTGTGCTGGTAGTTCATGGGGGCGTGTTGCGCCCAGAGGTGCAGTTTCTTTTGGTTACTTGTTAATTTTTTATTAATTTTTTTGTAGTTTTCTTCTGCCTGATTATCCAAAACTGCCAAGTGACATAAAGAATCGTAAAAATTCAATAGTGTGACGTGGATTAAGCCAACAACCCCATGTAAATGTTGTTCTGCTATATAGCAATTATTTAAAGCATCAGAATAGTTTTCAAACCAATAGCACAAAATCATTTTTTGGATGTGAAAAATACTAATGCTGTTGTGGTCTTGAGCTTCTATATGCAGTGGGAGAGATGTTTCTTCGTCATAAGCTGTACCTCTCAACGAACAAGGATTTGGCGATTTTCCCATTAAGTTTAATACCACCTGGTGATAAAGTCCATTTGCCCGCTGAGACCTTTCTTGCTGCAATTCATGTATGGCTAGACTAAAATTAGCCATTTCCTGTTCTAGGGATGCCAATTGGCTGCCGCTACAATAGGCATGAAAACAGTACATTTGCGCTCCATAACTGGCAAATTCAAAATCTCCGGTTTCACAGCCATTTTGATAAGCATCCACAAAAGGTGTTAAGGTTTCACGGATATGACCTTTCCAATGCCAATTCAGGTAAACACAAAGCAATACTTTCGCTTTAATGGCATAGGCTTGCAATTGTTCTATTAATTTTAAAGATAGCTGACCTAGCTTATAACTATCATCTATATCTCCAGCAATGCCACTGGCGATAATGGCATAAGAAGAATAAGCAAAAGCTGAGCTTTCAGTATTACCGTATCTGAGGGAAATTGATATTTGCTTACATACAGCTAGAGGCATCAATTCGGGAGCTGCTGCATAAGCACCAGCAAAAATACTTGATAACAAGCGCATCGCTGCTTTCATATGGACATTAGTCATTTCAGGAAGTTGGAGGAGGTCTTCAAGGCTTTTTTCTGCCAGTTGCGCCCGGGTTTCTGCTAATGCCTGAGCAATGTCCGCTTCACCAGGTGCATCAGGAAAAGTCACACCCAAAAGCCGTAAAGCCGAGCGGGCGGTTTTAATGGCATCGATGGGTTTGTTCTGAGCCATGCTGGCTTGAATATTCACTTCATAAACTTCTATTTTATCTAGCACTGAGGAGGCTTTTTGCATCACTACCACAGCCGTATTTTCTAGCTGGGGGAATTTCCGACATAGGCAAGCAGCTTGTGTGGCTGCTACGTATATATCTAAGGTTAACTTATACTGGTTTTGCCAGCTATCATTATCTAAAAGTTGGATAGCTAAATTTAAATAATCTAAAGCGGATTCATAAGCAGCAGAAGTTTTCGCTTTCTGACCAGCGATTAAGTTTAACTGGGCTAATTCCTGACGCGATGATGGCTCGGTAATCAGCGATAGAGCCTGGTTTAGTTGGTTGACAATATCAAAGATTTTCTCTTCCCGTTGTGAGGGCGTGGTATTCTGGAGGAGCATTTCTCCGATTTGGCGGTGGATGGCTTGCTGGCGGGACGGGGGAATTAGGGAGTAGGCGGCTTGCTGGATGCGATCGTGTATAAATTTAACCATCACCGACTTGCCGGATTTATCCCCATCAACTTCCCCAGCTAACACCAAAGATTTGTAGGCATCACCCAGAGGCGCCACCAGACCTGCTGCCATAGCTTCTCCCAGATGATGGGCAGTTTCTGCCACCGAGTTTTCCCCGACAACCGCCAGAGTTTCCAAGTCAAACTGATTCCCCATACAAGCCGCTAACTGTAGCACCTCTTGGGTGGCCGCCGGTAACTTTTGAATTTTCTGGGTCATCAGTTCCACGACGTTATCGGTGATATTTTGCCCTTGAATTTGCTCTAAATCCCAAACCCAGGCTTGTTGCTCACGGTCAAAATCTAACCAACCTTCCGCGTACAGGGATTTCAAAAACTCGTTCATAAAGAACGGATTTCCCGCAGTTTTGGCCATCACCAACTCCGCCAGAGGATAAGTGACTTGGGGTGGTTGTCGGAGGGTGTCAGCAATGAGCTGGTTAACATCGTCTAGCTTCAAGGGTTTTAGGGATATGCGACTCACAAGAGCTGGTGTTTTTTCCATTTCATTCACCGTCAGCATCAGCGGATGAGTCGCTGTTACCTCGTTATCCCGATAAGCTCCGATTATCAATAGTCCCGCTGCCCCTGAATCCATCAGCAACTGCATCAGTTTCAGCGAGGCGCTATCTGCCCACTGTAAATCGTCCAAAAATATCACCAGGGGGTGCTGGGGAGAAATGAACAGTTTCAAGAAGTTTTGGAAGCACAAATTAAACCGGTTTTCCGCTTCGGTTGGGGGCAGGTTGGGTAATGGCGGTTGGGGGCCAATTATCAGCTCTAGTTCCGGAATTACTTCGGTGATTACCTGGCCGTTAGCTCCCAACGCCTTGAGGATTTTTTGCCGCCATACCTCCAATTCCTTGTCCGGCTCGCTTAACAGTTGCTTCACCAATTCCCCCAAGGCTTTGATGACGGCTGCATAAGGAATGTTGCGCTGGTATTGGTCGAATTTGCCGCTGATAAAGTAACCCTTGGCGGCGGTGATGGGTTTGGCAATTTCCCGCACTAAGGCTGATTTGCCCACTCCGGAATAACCCGACACCAGGATGATTACTGGTTCCAGGGTGCAGGTTTCGAGATTTTCCCCTATTTCTCCGCCTGATTCCCCGTAAGTGAACCCCGCCACTCGGGCAAATGCGGCCATTAAGGTTTCGATTTCTTGGGCGCGTCCGTAGAGTTTTTGGGTCAGGTGAAATTTCTCAGAAATATCTTGACTACCGAGGATAAATTCTGATATAATTCCTTGCGTTTGCCATTGGTGTAGGCAGGTTTCTAAATCCGCTTTCAGTCCCCAGGCGCTTTGGTATCGCTCCTCGGCGGTTTTCGCCATTAACTTCATCACGATATTGCTGATGGATTTGGGGATTTGGAGATTGATTTGGTGCAGGGGTACGGGCTGTTTGGCAATATGACAATGGACTAATTCTAAGGCATCGTTGGCGGTGAAGGGCAACTGACCGGCGAGCATTTCGTAGTAGGTGACTCCCAGGGAGTAAAAGTCGCTGCGGTAATCTAAAAACCGGTTCATTCTCCCGGTTTGCTCTGGGGAGATGTAGGGGAGGGTGCCTTCGAGCAAGCGGGGATTTTGGATGGCGGGGTTTTCCCGACTTAAAACCGTGGAAATGCCGAAATCGATGATTTTTAAGTCTTTGGTTTCCCGGTTATAGACGATGTTAGCAGGGTTGATGTCTTTATGGATGATGTTGGCACTGTGGATGGCAGCCAAGCTGGTGGCGATTTTAATCCCTATTTCCAGAAATTCTGCTAGGGAAAATGCAGCGGGGTTTTCTGGTGAGCTGGCGGCCTGGATTTTCAGGGATTCTCCGCCAAAGTCTTCAAAGACGATCGCGGGGGTGTGGTGATATTTTTCCCAACTCAGAGCTTTGATGACGCCGGGGATATTTAGTTGATGGGTGAGGCGGTATTCCTGCTGATATCTGGTAATTTCGGCAGGGGTGGGATAGTCTTGTTTGAGGAATTTAATGATGACGGCTTGGTTATCTTCTAACCGGATCCCCCGGTAAACTAAGGAGTTGGCACTTTCATAGATTTGGTCGCTGATTTGGTAGCCGGGAATTGAGAGCATGGTTGGTGACTCCTTTGCTAAGCGAATAATTTTCTCCCTAAGCAAGCCGGGGTTGAGGTTTCTCGTCAGGATTATGGGGTTTTCATTAGTGTAACTCAGCCCCAAGTTTATGTCAAGTAGGTGGCAAAATTTAATCTAGGATTATTCAAATGGGCAACCTTTACTAACCGCCTCCGGGGGCGCTCTGGAACCCGGGGGCGAACTGCCTAAGAACCCGCCGCCAACCCACAGAACGATTACAATGGAAACTCAGCCTAGCCAAAAGTCTGTATCAAAGGGGGTATAGCCGCCAAGATATCCTAGAGCTAGCGCGGTTGATTGATTGGATGATGACCCTACCAGTAGAACTGGAGCAGGGGTTTCAAGTAGAAATGAAAAATTATGAGGAGGGTAATAAAATGCCTTATGTCACCAGTTGGGAGCGCTTCGGTATCGAAAAAGGAATCACCGCAGGCATTATCCAAAGGGGGCGAGAAGCTGTACTGGAAATCCTAGAAACTCGGTTGGGTACGGTGCCAGATTCAATAGTGGCGACTATCAATCAGATTGAGGATACTGATTTGTTGAAAACTCTGCTTAAGCGGTCGATTACTATCGGGTCTCATGCCGAATTCGAGACATTATGTCAGCAGCTTTTGGCTGGGGGAGAGTCTAGTTAGTTGCTTGGTAATACCCCAGCCATTCGGTGGGGTATGAGCTGCTTTGTTGGAAAAAAAAGGAGGGTCATCAAATGCCTTATGTCACCAGTTGGGAGCGCTTTGGTATGAATAAATAACCCTAGGGATAATGAGAATAATTTTTCTAGTATAATAAGTCAGGAATTTAATTCTCTAAATCCATGACCAATCAACCCCCAGCCGATTATGACAGTCCGTGGAAAGAAGCCTTAGACCAATACTTTGAAGATTTCGTCGAATTCTTTTTCCCCGAGGCTCACAGCCAAATAAACTGGGAGCGAGGCTATGAATTTCTCGACACAGAATTGCAGCAAGTAGTACGAGATGCGGAACTGGGAAGACGCCTTGCGGATAAACTGGTGAAAGTCTGGCGCTACGACGGCACGGAAAGCCTGGTTTTAGTACATATAGAAGTCCAAAGCCAAATCGAGGCAGGATTTGCCGAGCGGATGTATGTGTATAATTACCGCATCTTTGACCGGTATCGCCTTCCGGTAGCCACCTTAGTAGTGTTAGCCGACGAACAACCCAACTGGCGACCGGATCATTACGGTTATGAGGTGTTTGGGTGCCGGATGAGCTTGCAGTTTCCCATCGTAAAACTGCTAGACTATGAAACGGAATGGGAGTCATTACAGACAAACCCCAATCCTTTTGCGGTACTGGTGATGGCACACCTGAAAAGCCAAGCCACTCGCCGCCAACCCACAGAACGATTACAATGGAAACTCAGCCTAGCCAAAAGTCTGTATCAACGGGGGTATAGCCGCCAAGATATCCTAGAGCTAGCGCGGTTGATTGATTGGATGATGACCCTACCAGTAGAACTGGAGCAGGGGTTTCAAGTGGAAATGAGAAATTATGAGGAGGGTAATAAAATGCCTTATGTCACCAGTTGGGAGCGCTTCGGTATCGAAAAGGAATCACCGCAGGCATTATCCAAAGGGGGCGAGAAGCTGTAC
>DVDU01000204.1 GCA_015296065.1 Oscillatoriaceae cyanobacterium M33_DOE_052
AGATGAATCGTCTCGGGCAGAGGCACTTAGTGGCATTGCCACTGCAATTACTCAAAACGGCGACAATACCACTGCTACCCGACTCCTGGGGGAAGCTCTTACCATTGCCCGTCAGATTCCATCTGAAGAAAAGATAGCAATTTTATTGGGTGATATCGCCACCGCCATTGCCCAAATCAGCGACTTAATCGCTGGTGCCTCACTTATGGCAACAACCCTCGCGATCGCCCGCCAGATTCACAATGAAGAGTATCGAGGAAAAGCACTGAAAGACATCGCCATTGCTATTGCCCAAACCGCTGAAGCTGAAGCAGCAGCCTCTCGCTGTGATGAAGCCCTCACCATTACCCGCGAGATGGAAAATGAAGGGTATCAAGTATGGGCACTGAGTAAAATTGCCACTGCCATTGCCCAAATCAGCGAAGCCATTACTGCCACCGCACTCCTAGAGCAAGCCCTCACCATTATCCGCGAAATTCAAGATGAAAGGCATCGGGCAAAGGCACTAAATCACATAGTCAGAGCTTATGCCGGAAATGGCGATTCTTCTACTTTCACCTCACTTTTAGAGCAAGCTCTTACTATTGCCCGTCAGATTCAAAATCAAGATTATCGTGCAATGGCACTGAGTGACATCGCGATCGCTTATGCCCGAAATATTTATACCCATGCTGCCACCTCACACCTGGAGCAAGTCTTCACTCTTGCCGCTCAGATTCAGGAGAAAGCTTATCAAACAAGGGTACTGCGTGCCATCTTCATCACCTATCCCCGAAATCGCGACGCGGCTACTGCTACCTTTGCCACCTTACTACTGGATCCCGCCCTGACTCTTGCCTATCAGATTCCAGATCAATGGTATCAGGTAGTGGCACTAAAGGAGGTTGTGAAGGCTCTTACCCAAACCGGCGATACTGCTACTGCCATCCCACTTCTAGAGCTAGCCCTCACTATTGCCCACCAGATTCAAGATGAATGGTATCGAGCAAAAGCACTGAAACACATCGCCATTGCTTATGCCCAAACTGGCGACGCTGAAGAAGCAGCCTCTCGCTGGGATGAAGCCCTCGCGATCGCGCCCGATATTCAAGATGAACCGGATCAAGCAGAGGTACTAAGTGACATTGCCACTGCCATTGCTCAAACCGGCGACACTACTACTGCCCCATCAGTCTTGGATGAAAACCTCACCATTGCTCGCCAGATTCAAAATGAAGAATCTCGGGCAGAAACACTCAAGGAAATCGCCATTGCTTATGCCAAAGCCGGATTCAGTCCACAGGCACTCCATATCCTGCCGGAAATTCTCATCAACCGCAACCAACACATCCCGGAAATTGCCGCCGCCTTCGTCGAAACCCAGGATAAAGCTGCCTTCAAACAGCTTTTAATTCCCAGCGCCTATTACCCCGATGCTACCTATCAAATGTGTGGCTATCTAGCGCAACTATATCCTGAACAAGCCGCCGCCGTCGCCGCGTCAATGGTGAAGGAGGAGGATTAACCTCTTCACTTAGCCTTGTGGTGGTAATGGCTGAAAACCTGCCAGCAGCAAAGCACATATTCCGGGGATAAATTAATTGAAACTTTAGTGGATAATTACAGGAGTTAAACCATGACGAAGCAAGTTCCAGGGATGTCGAATTATTAGCATTGGCGGGGATGTCCATGAGGATGTTAGGGCACTGACAACAGCTTTAAATCAGCGCCATGCCGAACCAAAAGCAGATGAAATTCCCATCCCCCGCACCGCCGCCACCAGAGGACCTGCCTTGCCACCCAGAGCCAAAGTGGGCATTTGACCCAGTTGTGCTTTATGCTGGAATCATTACAGCGTGAGAACAGGAGCGATCGAGCGCCATGCCCGGTTTTGGAGACATCGTACAGAAAGCGTTTTATCTTGGCGTAGGCTTAGCGTCATACGCCGGGGAGAAAGCTGGTGACACCCTCTCGGAAGTGCAAAAGCAAGCCCAGAAGCTGGCGGCGGAATTGGTAGAAAAGGGGGAAATGACCACAGAAGAAGCCCGCAAATTTGTGGAAGATATGGTGAAGCAGGGGCAAAATCTCGCTGGTGCCAAAGGCGGGGGTGCTGATAATGCTGCTGAATCAGCTACTGGGGAACCGCGCCGGATTGAGATTCTCGATGAAGAAGCGCCAGAGGGTGAGCAACCCGATGCTGGAGTAAACAACCTCCGCCAGCAGGTGAAAGACTTGGAAGAGGAATTGCGGCGCCTCCAGAAAGAGTAACTGTTGATTGCCCAAATGTCACAATAATTTTAATTATGGAAGATTGGCCTACGAATTTTTTTACAAGCCTGGAATATCTGGCGAATCATGCCGCCAAAGAGCTGGATAGCTATTTGCTGGAACTAACGGATGATGTGAATGAAGCCGTGGAAGGAATACTGCGCAGTTCTGAGGAAACTATCTCGGAACTCACCAGAGACCTGCAGGATTTCCTAGGGGAAGACATGGAGCGGTTTTTTCAGGAATTTATCGACCCCCAATTAGATTATTATGTTGGGGTCACAGATGAAGAGCAGGAACCGGAACCCCTGCCTTTCGTGACTTATGTGGCGGCAACCCCTGCGAAAAATCCTGCCTGTATCGGCTGCGAAAATTATCACGGCTATGTTTACAATGGCAACCTGATGGTGTGTGGTATGCACCCTTATGGTTGGGATGGGGAGGAATGCCCGGACTTTTTGGGAATGGATTATCAGGAAAAGTGACATTACTGGGATAAGTTAACCATAAGGAGCAAATGTTATTCCCGCTCAGGCCGGAATCTGGAGAAATTATGTCCCTCATTAACTAAAATCACCCGGATCAGAGCGCGCTGCAATTATTTGTAGTGCGCAATTCTCTTATTTATCATCAGCATCCTTGATGATTTTATGAAATCAGCTTCTGGCTATTATTACCCGATCGTGACTGATGCAAAGACGCCAGCAAACTTATCGCCGCTGCTTTCATCAACCCATCTGATAATACAGTGGGAGAGTGCCCCCCGGAGCGTGGGGATTCTTCATCTCCACTGCCGCCACTTGTAGCTATCAGCAGTTTTTCCCGTGCAACTACAGAGCAAGGCGGCGCCACTCTCCCCCCAGAGAACCGCCTTTCACCAAGACCGATCGGGCGCCAAGAGAGTGGCGTCTGCCGTCCGGCATCGCCTCAGCATCGTCAAGCGCGATCGGTATAGTGGGACTACCTATCGCGGGGGACGCCGCCGCTGGAGGAAATCAGGGATATCCAGACCTGGTGGATTTAAGCGAGGTTTAGGCTGTTGTTCCGCCGGAGGAGTAACTGGTGGTTGGGCTTGGGGTGGGGGTGCCGGTCTAAAAGTAGTCCTGGCCGGGGGTGCCGCCATCCGTTCTCGTGGCACCACACTTTGGGGCTCGGCGCTAAACCCAGTAGCAATCACCGTGATTCTGATTTCCCCCTGCATTTTGTCATCAATTACCGCCCCGAAGATGATGTTAGCGTTCGGGTCCACCGCTGAGTAGATAATTTCCGCTGCGGCGTTCACCTCGTGCAAAGTTAAATCCGTGCCCCCAGTGATATTAAACACCACCCCTTTCGCCCCCTCAATCGAAGCCGACTCCAGCAGAGGAGAAGAAATCGCCTGAGTTGCCGCTTCAATAGCGCGGGACTTACCCGAACCCTGACCGATACCCATCAAAGCGGACCCAGCATCAGCCATCACAGCGCGGACATCAGCAAAGTCAACGTTTACCAGTCCCGGAATCGTGATGATGTCAGAGATGCCTTGGACACCTTGGCGCAGGATATCATCTGCCACCCGGAAAGCCTCTTGTACTGGGGTTTCTGGGGAAATCACCGCCAGTAGCTTATCGTTGGGGATGATAATCAGAGTATCAACGCGACTTTGCAAAGCCGAAATACCTTCTTCGGCCTGGTTCATCCGCCGCCTGCCCTCGAAATTAAAGGGCCGCGTCACTACACCTACCGTGAGGGCACCTACTTCCTTGGCAGCTTCGGCGACAATGGGAGCCGCGCCGGTGCCAGTGCCGCCACCCATACCAGCGGTGATAAATACTAGGTCCGAGCCTTCCAAAGCGGCGGCCACTTCGTCGCGAGATTCTTCGGCGGCTTTTTGGCCGATCGCCGGATTGCCACCCGCTCCGAGACCCCGGGTCAGTTTTTGTCCTATTTGCAGACGTTTGGGTGCTTTAGCTTGAGTTAAGGCTTGGGCATCAGTATTGATTCCCCAAAATTCTATCCCTGACACTTCACTGGCGATCATGCGGTTGACGGCATTGCACCCACCGCCACCAACACCAATGACTTTAATTCTGGCTACGCTACTCGGCACAATTTCATTACTCCTGAAGTCTCCCGTTTTAGGGTTGCGTTCCGATTTTTGCTCTCCAAAAATCCCGGCATTGTTAAAGGCATTAGAGTTGTCCTCCGGTGGCAGCGGAAAACCTGTTTGTCCTTTATCTTGGGGGCTTTGATTGCCAAGCTCTAGTGTACTATTAAGTGTCATGGGGATAGTTAAGCTAAATATACAATTTGTAAACTCGTACTTGCCAAGAGTCAACTATAGGGTAAGATGAGCTGCCTGCCCAGGGGCGTTGTCAGGGCGAACCATTGACGCCGGGATATTTGGGGTTGGTTTCGCCAGCAATGCTGAGGGGCTTTGGTCAATGCCGGTGAAGGCGCAATCCGGCGCTTGCTGGCGTATCTGATTTGGTGACACGAATCAACGCCGGTACTATTTTGGCTGTTTTTTCTGGGCATTAGTCATTTGCAGGGTAGGAGCGTCGGGGTTTTTGAGGTCAATATAGACAATCTGGGTGGGATTGACCTGTTTGGGCAATTCCTTCATCCGCTCGAGCGCCGCTACCTGGCGGGAGAAGCGATCGCTAGACGCGCCTAAATGAACTGTGCCAATGTCAGTTTTTAAGATGACATTGGCCACATCACGCCAATCAATCTCATATACCCGGACAGAACTGCTACTGAGAGCATTATAGAGATTAGGCCAGTAAGGCCGGTATTGAACCGGGTTGCCAATCACCTTGAGGGTGGGAAGCGCCCCTATCCCCACCAGGGAAGTGTAGCGCTCTTGGGGAGTCCACACCCCAAGTGAGTCCAGAAACCCGATCTCCGCTGTTCTGCCCTTGTCTCCAAGCGTCCCCTCTTTAGTGGCTCCGGGAATTTCCGCCACCGCCACCGGGGCTCTCTCTTCTACTTCCACACTCAGACCGGGGGGAAATAGCTGGCGTGTTACCTTAGCTTTGGCCAACGGACCCATCGATTCTAGCTGTTGTGCTACCAATTTGGGGCGCACTTGCAGCAGAAATTGGGGATATTCCAAAGGCAACATCGACCTGACAGCCTGGGGTGAGAGAAATTGGTTGCCTGCGATCGCCACTTGTTCGGGACGGCGAATCACCCATCCGGGTAAAGTGGTTGCCCAGACCAAACCAGCCGCCAACGCCACTGGGGCGAGCAACTGCCACAGTCCGATCGCGGCTACGCGCCGCCGCCGCCGGAGAAGCTGGCGCCGCCGCTGCGCTAATTGGGACTTAGATACTGGCGCGATCTGACCCATCTCACACCTCGACGATTTTAAGTGACGCCCGCAGTCCGCCGAAGCAAGCGAGCCACAGCAGCGATTCTGAGGTCGATATACCCTGCACCATACCTTCTTGCCAACACATCGCTATGCTTAGATTAGCTTGTCTTTAACCGATGTCACAACACATAGCTCCGAGAATTCCCCAGTAGAGACGGGGATATAATTGATAATTATCAATTATCAATTATCAATTATCGATTATCAATTATCAATTACGGTAAGGAGCCGCTGTCATTAAGGCATGAAATTGGACTTACTGAGATTTTTTAAAGCCTGCAACCCCAGCAAAACGATCGATATGGCTCACGAGGAAGAGCGAAAATACTACATCGATTTTGCCTCGGTGCGAGGTAGTGACATCATCCGGGAGCTGCGACGCACGATCGAACTCCTCTCCCGAGACGAACCCACCTGCCAGCTATTCACCGGCCACATCGGCTGCGGTAAATCCACAGAATTGCTCCGACTTAAAGATGAGTTGGAAAAAAAGGGATTTCACGTCATCTATTTTGAATCTTCCCAAGAACTGGACATGGCAGATGTGGATATCACCGAAATTTTGCTCGCGATCGCCCGCCAAGTCAGTGAAAGTCTAGAAAAAATCAAACCCGGTGCCATTCAACCCCGAGGCTTCCGGGCCTTACTCCAAGGCGCCGCCAACATCCTCGCTACCCCCATCCAAATCGAAGGCTCAGCCGCCCTCCCCGGTATTGGCACCATCAACGCCAGTACCGAAGGAGAAATCGGCTTTTCCCTACCCGGGGGCATCGGCAGCATTACCGCCAAAACCAAAGACAGCCCCAAACTTCGCCACCAACTGCGGCAGTACCTAGAACCCCGCACCAACAACATCCTCGAAGCCATTAACAACGAACTACTCGCCCCCGCCATCCCATTGCTCCAGTCTCTGGGCAAAACCGGACTTGTGGTGATTGTGGATAACTTAGACCGCGTTGATAGCGTCCGCAAGCCCACCGGACGCACCCAACCAGAATATTTATTCGTGGACAGAGGCGAGCAACTCCGTCGCCTTAGCTGCCATGTGGTTTACACCATCCCCCTAGGGTTAATTTTCTCCAACGACTTTAGCCGTCTCGTCAACCGCTTTGGCGTCAAACCCAAGGTCTTACCAATGGTGCCCGTACAGCAGAGACAGCTAGTCAAAGACCCCTCAATTAACAACGACTTTGAACCAGGACTAAATCTCCTCCGCCAGATGGTACTAGCTCGAGCCTTTCCCGACGTGCCACCGAGCGATCGTCTCGCCCTCATTCCCTTAGTGTTCGACGCCCCCGAAACCCTCGATCGCCTGTGTCGCATCAGCGGCGGTCACGTGCGCAACCTCCTCGGACTCCTCTATAGTTGTCTCCAGCAAGAAGACCCGCCTTTTTCTCGGCAAACTCTAGAAAACACCATCAAAGAATACCGCGATGACTTGGTGGCAGCCATCACCGAGGATGAATGGGAATTACTGTTTCAAGCCTTGGAACAAAAAACCGTCCAGGGAGATGAGGATTACCAAACTCTGTTGCGCAGTATGTTTTTGTTTGAATACCGCGATGACCAGGGCCGCTGGTACTGGATTAATCCCGCTTTGGCAGAAGCCGCTCGATTCAAATCTTGGCTGTCTTCCTAGTCGCAGCGCCCTCGCCAGTTCTGAGTCATGGTCTCACCGCCGCGCCCCCAACCCCAAGAAGCGGTAAAATCGACAACTGAATAGCTACAACCAAAGACCTGATGACCTCAGAACTGCCTCCCCTGAATACAGAAACTGTTTGGGCGATTATTAACGACCAAATCGACGACGCCACTGTAAACCGTCTCGTCTGGCATTACCTGGGTTATCGTTACGACCCAGACCAAAACCGCTGGGACCTCAGTGCCGTTGCCCCAGAATGGCGCGAAAAATACCCCGAACCGCCAGATTTTATCGCCAACCGCCCCCCTACCGTACAGCTCACCCGCTCCATTGCCCCGGAAAACAAACAGCTACTCAAAGAAAAGCTCGGTTTTCCCGGCTACAAGGTGAACGAGTTAGTCCCCCGCCTCACCCGCCGCGCCACGATCGCCAATTGGCTCCTCGCCTACATCCCTTAAGGGAGACGGGGGATAATTGATAATTGATAATTGATAATTGATAATTATTAATTATCCCCTTTAAGACTGTTGCCTTGGGGAATTGACGATCGTCCCTTGCAGGCATAATATTAAGACAAGGTAAACAAGTGTAAAGATTTATTAATTTTTCTGGAGGCTGTTTCGGTGTGTCTTCAGCATCGCTATTTAAATATTCAATCATTTATCACTTAAATATTCTTACTTAAACGAGAAAATTTAAGTGAGCTTTGAAGTTAAATAATGAGCAGGCGAATATCCACCAACAGCCGCATTACCAAAGACCGATTACCCAGAAAACTGATTAAGCCTTCACCGTCAAACACAGATTAACTGCACTTCCATGCAAAAACTGTTTGAGAGCAAATTTCTCGCATCCCTAGTCACATTCTGCCTCGCCTTATCCATTTGGGCATTGTTTCCCACCCCAGCCGGTGCCTACGAAAATCCCGAACTGCTCCCCGAAACCCAGACGCCAGTGATTGACTTGGCCAAATCCTTAACCGACGTTCAGGAAAAGGACTTAGCCACCGAACTAGAAAGTTTTGAGACCGAAACTGGTTGGAAATTGCGAGTTTTAACCCAGTACGATCGGACTCCCGGTCGCGCCGTCAAGCAATTTTGGGGTCTTGACGATAAAAGCCTTCTGCTCGTAGCCGACCCCCGTGGTGGCAACCTGCTCAATTTCAACGTGGGAGACGACCTGTATCCCCTGCTCCCCCGCACCTTCTGGGTAGAATTGCAAACCCGCTACGGTAATCAGTTCTTCGTCCGGGACAACGGCGAAGACCAAGCCATCATCCAATCCCTACAATCCGTAGAAAACTGTTTGCGTCAAGGCGGTTGCCGCGTCGTCCCCGGACTACCCCAAGAGCAGTGGATTCTCACTTTAATCACCTCTGCCTTGGGAGGCGCCGTCTTTGGATTTGCCGCTCAACCCCGCAAACCAGGTCAGTTATTCGCTTGGCAATGGGCATTAATTTTCTCACCTTTGTGGGGAATCTTGTTTATCGCTTTCGGCATCGGCCCAGTAGTATCTCGCACCGCCGATTGGTTGCCCCTGCTCCGGAATTTCCTGGCTTTTGGTACGGGGGCTCTGGTAGCTTACCTCACCCCGGTTCTGGGTCGGTCTTCACCCTCAGAAACATAACTCAAATGGATGGTGTGGGATGGGTACATATACCCCATCCCTGCCCTCAATTAGTTTCACTCGGTTTTTTGCGGGAGGTTAACGTAGCTCTGCTGGTAAGAAATTTGTCATTTTTCATATGAATCAATTAAATAATAATTAATCCTGTAGTAGCACAGGCAAGAAACCGGTTTTCTATGCAGATTCTCGTATCTAAACGGGGATTCTCCTCAGAAGGTTTCTGAACCAAACGAGAAATCCCGGTAACGCCGTGCCCTTGGATTCATCCGTGGTGGGGGGCACGGCGTTATTAAGATGTCGGTTTTTCGATGAAGGTTAACGATGCCGTGCCCCTACGAAATTTTTCATTTTTCATATGAATTTACTTGATGTCAAAATCATGTAAGTGCTGGTGAAAATTAACCCAGCCACCATCCCAGAAATCGCGCCAATACTATTAGTGCGCTTGTCAAAAACCCCCAAAATAATCGCTGGGAAAAAACTTGCCGCCGCTAACCCGAAGGCAAACACCACTACTTGCGCCAATAAAATTGGGTGGCGATCGAGGAAAATCAATCCTCATATATCGCCACCCATCCTTTTGCTTATGTCTTGGTCAATTATCCGTTCCACCAAGAGGTAATTGCCGCAAAATTGCCAAATCCAAATAAATATATTTATTCACCCACCTGTCCCACTTGGGTTGCTTCTAGCTGAAAACCCTCTGGGAGGTTACTTCCTTGTAGTTGCGCATGGGTGACATCGGCATTGTCTAGTTTTGCCCCAGTTAAATCAGACCAATTCAGATTAGCGCGAGTGAGATTGGCATCGGTGAGGTCAGCATCCCGGAGATTGACTCCCATCACCTCCGTCGCCAAGGGTACACCATCAAGCATCACGATTCCCGGTGCAGCCACTGACTGCTGGGTATTGTGAAGGTTAGCGCCTAATAAAGTAGCACTTTCTAAGTCAGCACCAACCAGATTGGCTCCAGAGAGATTCGCGCCTTCGAGGTTGGCGATCACCATGCGCGCCATCATCAAATTTGCTCTGGTGAGGTTAGCCCCCATCATATTGGAACCGTGCAGTTTCGCCGCAATCAAGCTGGCATCAGGCAGTTTGGCTCCTTCGAGATTAGCACGCACCAAGTTGGCTTCGTTGAGGTTGGCGCCCCGGAGATTCGCTCCTGCGAGGTTGGCATCCCTTAAATCAGCTCCACGTAAGTCAAACCCTGCGAGTTGGGCACCGCTGAGGTCGCATCCCTGGCATTGTTTGGTGCCAATTAGCTGAAATAGGTGGCTCGGATTTTCTGCCTTTGCCTGCATCCCCCAGCCGATAACCGCCATTGTTGCCGCTACGACTAATAACCCCGCTTTCATGTCAAACCCTCTCTCACGCCAACATCATAATTTTCCTCTATTTTGGCAAAGCGTGAATATGATCTGCGTGGGGGTGGATGCAGATCTTGAACACTGTTTGCTGGTGACTGGTATCTGTGGGTGAGTGTGACTGGAGCCCTTGACTTGCGGTTTATTTTCTGGTATCCAAGGGCGGTATTAGGGAATAATGTTAAAAAAAGTTAAAGAAAACGGTGTAATGTGGCTTTTTATCCATTGGAAATTTTTGTATCCTACAATACAAAAAATTGATAAAAAGTGTCTCTGAAGGTTTACAAAAATTTACACATTGTTCCCGGATGTTGTCAAGTTGTTGGGGGTGGTTTCGGCTTCAAGAGGCAAATCAGTGGTGATGGCGGGTGGGTGGCGTCAAGAGGAGGGCTCTAAGGAAAATTGGCCGCCAACCCACCAAAGGTGAGAGGCGTTCGGTTAAATTTGGTCTCGCAATAGGGAGTCAAAGGTGGTCCGCAGGGAATCGATGTCGGCGACTCGCGCCACGAGGAGGTTTTCCTCGCCTGCGTCTTCGAGCCGCTCTTTCCAGTAGGACACTCGCTCTTGGTTGTGGAGCCAGAAATTAATCACGGTGTCCACGACGCGATCGAGATTCCATTCTTTGGCGGGAGAAACTCTTTCGGCGGAGTCGATGAAGGCGTCCAGAGTACATTTATGCGCACCTAAATAGGCTAATTCGGGGCCGGTTTTTTGCTTGGGCAGTTGTTGTTGCTGGTAAAAAAAATCTATTAAGGGAGAGACTCCCAAGATATCAAAGGTGTATGACATAGGAACCTCCTCGATCGGTTCTGACTTTTTGCCTTTGAATATGTGATAGCAATTTTGGTTATGGTCTCGCAGTTACATTGCTTACAAATATTGAGTTTTTGCGGTAAAAGTTAATAATAATTAACAATGTAAGAGTTTAATCACAATTCCTCCCAAGGCTGTAGCTGTAATGGTAAATTTTTGGCTGGCAAATTACAAAGGCGAGCTAGCGGCTCTCTGCACTGCTTTGCTCTGGGCGGCGGCGTCAGTGGTGTATGGGGGTTTGGGGAAGAAAATCCCACCGCTGGAACTGAATATCAGCAAAGGGGCCGTGGCGATCGCCCTTCTGCTGCTCACCCTCATCCTCCGAGGTGACATTTCCCAAACCACCCTCGCCCAACTCAACCCCAACACCACCACCCTCCTCCTCCTCAGCGGTATTGTCGGTATCGGCTTCGGCGATACCGCCTTCTTCACCGCCATCAACAACCTCGGCCCCCGCCGCACCTTGCTGCTGCAAACCCTCGCACCCCCCCTCGCCGCCCTACTGGCGATGATTTTTCTCCGCGAAACCCTGCCCCAAACCACCTGGTTAGGTATTATCATCACCATTTCTGGCATCGCTTGGGTGATTAGCGATCGAGCCGGAGCCACTACCACCACCGAAACCCACCTCTTATCAGGCATCACCTGGGGGGCACTCGCCGCCGCCGCCCAAGCCACCGGGGCGGTCCTCTCCCGCGCCGCCCTAGCTACCACCAATATTGACCCCTTGTGGAGTACCCTATTGCGTCTGTTGGCAGGAGTTTTCATGCTGTGGCTGTGGGCACAAGGGCAAAAAAACCCCACCAGTTGGAATCAATTTTCCCCGCGACTGCTGCTCATTGTGGCTGTCACCGCCTTTTTCAGCACCTATTTGGGCATTTATTGTCAGCAAACCTCCCTGAAATGGGCGCCCGCAGGTATCGCCCAAACCCTCAGCGCCACCAGTCCTCTATTCGTGATTCCCATAGTCATTTGGATGGGAGAAAGAGTTTCCCTGCGCGCCTTGCTCGGGGCGATCGTTTCCATTGCTGGCGTGGCAGTGCTATTTCTGCGGTAATGTTTGCCAATACTTGTAGGCAGCATGAGCCAAAGTGACAACCCCAGTGATAATGGCGGACTCATCCACTTGGAACTGGGGATGATGCAGGGGGTAGTTGGGCAAGTCTTTGCGGCCCACCCCCAAACGGAACATACTGCCGGGGGCTTTTTCCAGATAAACGGAAAAATCTTCGGCACCGAGGGAGGGTTCGGTGAGGATGGTAATAGCATCACCGCCGAGAGCTTCCCGCGCTGCCTCCGCCAGCAAGTCGGTGAGGTAAGGGTCATTTTGCACTGAAGGGACCCCACGCTGATAGTTGACTTGGTAGCGAGCGCCGTAGCTGTCGCAGACGCGGGCCACAATACCTTCAATCCAGCCAGGGAGTCGAGCGTGAGTGTCGGGATGGAGGCTGCGCACGGTGCCCCGCATTTTGACTTCATCGGCGATGACGTTGGGGGCTCTACCGCCGGTGATTTGGCCGATCGTCAGGACGGCGGGATGCAGGGGATTGAGGGTGCGGGCGATCGCGCCTTGAAGAGAAGATATCACCTGCGCCGCAATCCAAATCGCATCTACTGCCTCATGGGGACGCGCCCCATGCCCCGATTCCCCAATAATAATAATTTCCAAATCATCCGCCGCTGCTGTCAAGGCACCATGACGGATGCCCACTTTCCCCCCAGGAATAGTCGGGAAAACATGCACGCTTAAAATGGCGCTTACCCCTGCCATCACCCCATCCGCTACCATCCAGGTGGCACCTTGGGAGATTTCTTCTGCAGGTTGAAATAAAAATCTCACTGTACCAGGGAGGGGTGTTTCTAGTTGGGATAAAACCATTGCCGTGCCTAACCCAACTGCGGTATGCACATCATGTCCGCAAGCGTGCATCACCCCCGATTGCAAGGAGGTGTATTCTAAGCCTGTGCGCTCGGTGATGGGGAGGGCGTCCATATCTGTGCGAATTGCCAAAACCCGATTTTCCCCACCAGCGCCTTTGAGTTCTCCCACCACCCCCGTTTTGCCTACCTCTTCTTGCACATGAAGACCGCAAGAAGACAGCACCCCTGCCACATAAGCCGCAGTTTGGTGTTCTTGACCGCTTAACTCCGGGTGGCTGTGGAAGTGTCGCCGAATCTCGATGAGGCGGGGTGCTAATTTGGCAGCCAGTTCCTTAATTTGTGTCAAAGTCATAAAATCTTATCTGTGCCATATAATCCTATTTTCTGGCGAAACGCGATTTTTGGTTTAATTTTTCTCTAGATGGAAATTACTGGGATATAAAATATCCCGACGCGAGACCGCGCCGGGAAGTTAGAGCATTTACCTGTTGGTTGCAGGTTGGCATGCTCCCCTGCCTCCTCAAACTGTTATAGAAACCTGGTTGCTAACCCAGATGGCTGGGATGAGATCGCGATTTCTCGTTTTCTGCACCCAGTTGCTCTCTTGTCAAAGCTAGGTCATATTAGCAAATGATGTCAGCCACCGACTCTCGGACAAACATAATTGCTTTTTCTGCCCCATCTACCAAGAAGCTAACCTGACCATAGGCTTTATTCAGGCGTCTGGCATCGATGTACAGACGGCGAGCTGGATACTTTCTAAAGATTTCCAGCATGGATAATTTGCCATCATCACTGGCGGATAGCACCAAACTAGAGCGCAAAGCCTCGATGTTTCCTAAGCGCGTTTGGGTGTGGATGGCTTGCCCGATTTCATAGAGTGCTAATTCTCCTAGGATAAAGTTGAGGGACTTATCCAGAATTTTGAGGTTAGCGGGGACTTCTCTGGTTAAAATCGTGCGAAAATCATCTCGGTCTAGGTTGGCGACGCCAGTGATGAACCGAATTACCCGAGATGGATTGCCACCATTGGCGAAGCTCTCCAACTCTGCCATTGGGATGGGTAATTCTTGTCGAAAATAAGTCAGTACCACCGTATCAGCGGCTACTGCTTTGCTGGGCTGAAAAACTACCAGCGATGTGGTGGCCACACATACAGTTAACGCCACAGCGAAAAACTTGATCCAGCGTTGGCGGAGATTGGCCAGCAGCTTTAAGTAATTTTGAATTTTCAATTTCATCTATTCACCCCCGATTGCTCGGCCTTGCCCAATTATTTTGCTCCAACTATCGTCAGGCATAGAGGCAGGATTAACCCGCCTCGATCGCCATTATGTCTTCTATTTTGGCCAAGCTAAGTTGAACCGGTCAGAACGGCTGATAATTTCTGGCACGTCATATTCCGTATTCGACCCAAAGAACTCGTCAGTGCAAACTACGTCATACATATAGTTCCGCACGACTTCGGCGACGGCTAGCACGTCTGTGGCCACAAATTTGATTTTGTCATAGGCATCTCCCAGCATCGGTCCGTTGACGGACACTTCGTCGGTGGGATAGGCTTTCATAATGGTTAACAAGCTCATCTTGTCATCCACAACCGCGTTGAGGAAAGCCTCGGTGAGGTCTTCCACGTTCGCCCGCGTGCCCAGTCCTACTACGGGGTCAAGTCTGGTGAGAACGAATTGCCCGATGCTGCTTCTGAGCAGTTTTTTCAAAAATTCCTCAGAAACGGGAATTTCTTGCTCTAATGCCTTGCGCAGGGCGTCAACCTCATCGTTATTGAGGTTTAAGCGCGACCGAAATACATCTGGGGCGGTGCCACTGCGGACAAATCTCTCTAAATCGCCAAAGGATATGGTTTCGCGGGCATTACCGTAAATGAGGATGATCCGATCGGCTGCCATAGCCCGATCGCAATTAAATGCAAAAGTGGCCACCACGGCCATAATTGCAGCCAGACACAGGGTCAACAGTTTTTTCCCCATATCTTTCAGCTTGGTGAAATGCCTTTCTGCTTTGGGGAGCGCCCCGGGCGGGCATCCCCCATTTTCTCCTCGGTTAATCTCAGCGGCGAACTGCATGGGTTGGCTCCTCTTTTAGGACAGTACAACTGATTTTCTTGACTATTTTAGCAGATTTTTGCTTGTTTATTCTGATTTTTCAGATTTTCTTTAGATTATTTATTCTATATCATCCCTCCTCCAGTGACTGTTACTGGCTATAGGTTTGAATCATTCTGTTTCTGGGTTTGGTATCGCTGATAACTAAGAGGGCAAATCCTGGTGATAGTTCCCCATCCAAGGGGGCTCTAATTTTTCGCCTAAATTGGGGCAGACCCAGTGTTAATTATCAGTTAAAGTAATTAGTTGCCCCCTCACTGTGGGGTGAGAGCCCGCAACTGGTGGTGAGACCAAACCACGCCGGATCCAATCAATACTCCAGTCCAACTAATATCAATTATTAGCTGGATAGTGGCTGATTTGGTCATGGTTGGCTTCGGGGAGATAAAACCCAGAAAAAATCTACCAGCTCTTGAGTGCTGCTGCGAGAATTAGTGGCGCTAATACTTCTGATTGTACCTAAAACCTGTTTGAAACTTTGAGATTGGGGGTCATCGGTGATACCGGGAGGCAGGAAATTGTAAATTAACGACAGGAACGAGCCCATATTCATGTAGAAGTAACCACTATTGGGGGTGGGTAGGGGTGCCGTAGCGGTTTGAAAATTATAAGCTCCCGCTAAATTCACCGGGGGTTTGGGACTCAGTTCGGTCATTGGGCCAATTCCGGTAGTGATGACAAGTAATTTCTCGCTAGCCCAACCATGTGCAAACAGGCTTTGAATTTCTCCCAATTGAGGATTGAGAGCTTCCCAGCTAGTGACTGGTTGACCGGCAATTTCCTGGCGGTTGAGGTTGACCTCACCACCAGAAACTTGGGTAATATACTCGTCGAGTCGGGCGAAAAACCGCTCGGCGGCGGGTCGATCGCTCGTTTCCAAGATAATGCCGAACCCAAGCTGGAGCCTCGGCTCCAAGGCGGGTAAAAACCCCTGAGTTGTGGGAAACAGAAACATGGCATATTCCCCATCCATCCAGGGTATGATATCTTTATCCAGATCCAGTTGCAGCGATTCCCTGGCAAAGCGTTCCAGAGGCAGCAAAAACCCTTGCAACAGCGATTGCCCCGAGGCATTTGCCCGAAAAAGCTGCCAATCACGACTTAGGTTAAAGCCATTGAAGGATAAGTAAGTAGCCGCAGGGATTTGACTGACAATTCTGTTGGGACTGAAGTTCAGGGATGATTCGGGTCTGGGGGTAGAGTAGTTAATTCGGGATTGCACCCGCAAGCCATCTGAGGGAAACCAGAGGAAAAACTCAGCACTGTCGGCTTCCTGTGCTAGGGCGGCTAAGCCATTGACGATCGCCTCGGGGTTCGGCAAGGGTAATGGTACGGAAGGGTTAGTCAAGGCTTCCACCTTGGCTAAACTCCGCGCTAGTTGGGGGATGTTGCCATAGCCAACTAAAAGTGATTTAGAAAATTCCGGATGATTTACAGTGCGCTGGAATAAAGGCTCAGCGGCCAGCTTTTGCCCATTGGCACTATCCAACCACTCCTCAATTGGTGCCGCAGTGGTGGAGGCGGCGAGGAATCCCGGCAGAGAGGCGATCGCCAATCCCGGTGTCACCAATGGCGGCAACTCCACATCCGGTGGCGGCGACGGCGGCCAATCAGGAGGCGGTGACTCCCCTTGTGCCAGCAACCCTAAACCTTTAGGCAAAAACTTGAGCTGCGGGAATTGAGGCGGCGGTGATAGTATTGGCGGTTGCGTATCAGGATTCAGTATCTCTTCCGGCCACAACCAGATGCGCGCCCCATTATATTCCCGAATTTGCGGCGGTTTTCCCCTCGCTTTTTCCACTTCTGCCACAAACCCTGCCAGTTTATCCTCAGATGTTACCGGCGTCACCATCAGAGGTTTAGCCGTTTCCGGCATCATCGCCACCGCCATCCAATCCCCCAACCAAGGACGGACATAGCTGCTGAAATCAATTCCAGAAGGCATAAACGGCAAAAAACCGGGGGGCTGGAAATCTGGGGGCAGCGGAAAAAACCGCCCCGCGCTTTGCCAAGCCTCCATTTGCGTATTAATCAGCAACAACCCCGCCACATTACTCGGCATCGCCGCACTAACGGCTGGTGTCGGCAGTGTAGTCACGTTAGGCGGTGCTAGCTGCGCGAGGGCGCAGTTAGCCTCAAGGAGAAAAACAGACAGCAATGGTAAAGTGACACCCTTCAACAAGATTGTTTGCTCCCAAGGATGTGTCCACAGACAGACTAGCCTATGGCGGCTCGTTTCGCAATCCCAGACGTAAAGCTGATGAGAGAGTTTCTTTTTCCCTCCGTCCCCCCATCACCGGTCTTCGCCCCAAACTCGCAATTGCAAATGGACCAGCACCAGAGTCACAGCTAAAAGAATCGTGGCAGCGGTGGCGGCGGGGCCAAACTCAAACAGAGCAAAAGCCTCTTGGTAGATATAGTAAGTTACTAAATTAGTCGAGTTTTGCGGCCCACCGCCAGTTATAACATACACTTGCTCAAAGCTGCGCAGGGTAAAAATTACCGTAGTGACAGTAGCAAATACGAGAGTCGGACGCAAACCGGGCAGGGTAATATACCAAAACTGCTGCCAATCACTAGCACCATCTAACTCTGCAGCTTCATACCGTTGGCGGGGAATTGCCTGTAAACCAGCTAAAAACACCACCATATTGAAACCTAACTGCTTCCAAATACTTAGGAGAATCAGGACTGGCATTGCCCAGGTGGTACTGCTGAGCCAAGATACGGGGGTAATATGCAGATAGCCCAACAGGGAATTTACCGGACCGTTGTTTTGAAACATCCAACGCCACCCCAACCCCACAGCCACTAAAGAGGTGATGGAGGGAATGAAATAAGCACTACGAAGCAAGTCCCGCAGTGGCGTGCTGATGGTGGGGCGGTTTAAAGCATTAGCCAATACCAGGGGAATAATCAGGCTGGGAATGACGGTAGCCACGGTAAAATATACCGTATTGCCGATAACTTCCCAAAACTCGGGAGAGAGCAGAAGATTTTGGTAATTCCTCAATCCCACCCAGCGAGTCCCGCTCGCCGTAAAGCTCCCAGTGGTAAAGCTGAGATATAAGATATTGATAACTGGCCAGATGACAAAGGTGCCTAAGAGAATCAGCGCTGGCGCCAGAAATATCGCAGCGGCGAAGCTATCTTTCATTTTATTATTTGTCATTGGTCATTTGTCCTTTGTCATTTGTTATTGCTCCCGTAGGGGCGAAGCATTCCGGGAGATATGTTATCGGTTTTACCCAGATATTGTCGCGGGAATGCTTCGCCCTATTATCGCGTCATGGTTAACATAAACCACTCTGGTAATTTGACCACATTTGCCGTCAAGTAGTAGGGTGGGCAGTGCCAGCCTCCAGATTATTCATGGTCAGATAAAATTATCCTAGGCACTGCCCACCCTACATATTATGCTGCTCCCACATTTGCCGCAAAGCTGTTTCTAGATTTTGCACAAAACCCGGAACGTCAAATAAGGGTAATTTACTGCGATTATGGATTAATTGGCGGCGGCGATATGACAATGATTTGGGATGATTTGCCAGATATATGGCGGTTTTTTCATAATCAGCAGTAGTAGGGCAAATTAGAGCTTTCAAGTCCGCCGCCGCACAAATACTCGCCCCCATCCGTGAGGCATAGGTATTACCAGGACGGGTTAAGACTGGAACTCCTGCCCAGAGGGCACTAATAGCAGTAGAACCAGCGTTATAGATAAAAGTATCGAGGAATAAATCTGCCAGACGATAGCGGGCTAAATATTCTGAATTATCAATTTTGTCTGTAAAAATGATGCGGTTGCCGTCAATGCCTCGATTTTGGGCGGCTTGGCGCAAATTGGCCATGAGTTTTTCGCTGCCTCCTGTTAACCAAAGTACCCCCTGGGGAATTTGCCGCAAAATCCGCATCCACACATCAAAAACTTCTGGGTTAATTTTATAATGAGAGTTGAAGCAGCAAAACACAAAGGCATTATCGGGTAAACCAAATTCGGCTCTGGTCATTTCCCTAGAGGAGATTTCCATTGGGGAAGTAAAAAAGGCGTGGGGCAGGTAAATGATGTCTTCGGTGTAGGATTGGGCGATTTCCGGGTTGATTAACCAAGAGTCGGCGATCGCATATTGAATAAAGTCAGCTCCTATAGTGTCGGGATAACCTAAAAAATGGGCTTGGATGGGGGCGGGTTGCAAGGCTAAGGCTTCTAGAGCATTGCCGATCGTCCGTCCGGCTAAATCGATGATAATATGGATGCCGTCGGCGTTAATTTTCCGGGCTGCCTCTTCTGCAGTCATCGCCGCAATATTGATGAACCGATCGCATCCTTGGCGAATGGTTTCGGTAATGGCATCATTATAATCGAGGGTGAAATAAGCATACACCTCAAACTCGGCGCGGTTATGGTATTGAAACATATCTTTAACGATTTTACCCACCGCGTGTTCCCGAAAGTCGGGGGAAATGTAGCCAATGCGCAATTTATCTGGCGTCGTTGTGGGATAATGAAACTGACACCGGGCTTTTGTCGCCGCCATTTTCTGGCTGATATTCGCCGCTTGATGTTTTGCCATTTCCCGATGCAGATCCAAAGATATGGGAAAGGCACTGAGGGCAAGGGGGCTGAGACTGTAGGCGGTTTGGTTCTGCAAATACTTGTGAACTGAATCAACCAGCTTTTTCACTCGTATATCGTAATCTTCCCAGTCACATATTTTCAACCGGGCATAGTTAATATAGCCGTCAATGCCATAAGCTTCTCCCGCCAGTTGCGCCACTTGTTCATAGAATGACAACGCCGCCTCAATATCGCCTTGATATTCGGCCATTTCGCCTAAGTTGAAATAGGCTTCTGGTATGGGTTCCAGAGCAATAACTTGCTGGTAAGTAGAAATGGCGGCGGGGAGTCGTCCTTGTTGTTTGTAGATATAGGCTAAGTTTAACAGCGCGGGGATGTATTTGGGTTTAATTCCCAAAGCTCGGAGAAATCCCGCTTTTGCCTGTTCTAGCTCCCCTTGCAGTTGCCAGATACTGGCTAAATTAGATTGAGCTTCGGCAAAATTGGGGTTATAATTAAGGGCGTTTTGATAGCATTCGGCGGCTTCTGGTAACTGGTTTTGCGCCTGCAAGATGGTGCCTAAATTATTGTAGGCTCCCCAGAAATCTGGTTGCAAGCGAATGGCTTCGCGCAAGCTGGCGGCGGCTTTGGCTATTTCGCCTTGAGCTTTGAGGGATTGACTGAGGTAAAAGTGTAGTTGGGAAGCTGTGGGGTTGATTTCTATGGCTTGACTCAGGGTTAAAATTGCTTCTTGATGGCGTCCGACTGTTTGCAAGGCTTTGCCCATGTTGGTGAGGGCAACTAGGTGATGGGGGTGTTGTTGCAAGACTTGCTGATATAGGGAAATTGCGGCATCAAATTGCTGGTTTTGGTGCAGTTGCAGGGCGCGATCGAGCTGGGGGACAACATTGAGGGGTTGATTTTGTTGGCTAATGGCTTTAGCTGTAGATATTATCTTCTTATGCTTGTTTTTGCGGGAGATTTTTGGTTGATTTATGTGGGGCTGATGAGTCGGGTTTTGGAATTGGGCAACTAACTGAGTAATTTCGGGATTTGTGGTAAAAATTTGCGGAACGCGGTGCATGAGGTGGAGTTGGAGTGATTCGCGCCATTGAGAATTTGTAGGCGGATTATTTTTGGGGGATGAGATTTTTTTTCCCTCCAGGGTGGCTAATGGTTCTAGGGTAATTATCTGCTCGATTTCTGGGGTTTGAAATCCTAGTGACATGGGGCGGTTGCATCCGGGGATGACACCAACATCGTATAATTCGGTAATGGTGCCTTCAATGCGGAGCCAATGGAGGGTGACGCCGGTATTTAAATCAATAATGAGTAATCCGCAGCGGGGTTGGGTGTCTTTTTGGGATAATAGGTCATCGAGGGGTAAGCCGGAGAAGGTGCGATCGCCTCCTCGGGGTTGGGATAATCCCACAATGGCATAGTTGCGCCAAAATGCCAGCCCTCGGGCATATCCGGGACAAAAGGTGACGGGTTCAAATTTGCCTGCGGCGATATCTACGTAGCCGAATTCTCCTGTACCGGAGTTTAGTACCCACAATTTGCCTTGATAAAAGCGGGGGGAGTGAGGCATACTTAAGCCACCGAGGATGATTTCGTCGCTCTCGATATCGATAATTATGCCACCATCACGGCGTTTATCTCGCCAGCCATCTACTACGTCGGAACGACTACAGGCGGTGACATAGCGGGGTTTTCCTTCTACCATTGCTAGACCATTGAGGTGACAGCGGTCTTCGTTGATAATTTGGGAGATAAATGGCGGTTTCCACAGGGGTTGACAGCTATGCCGATCGCTCACGGTGGCCAGACAGTTTAATAATGTGGAGATAAATACTGGTTTGCCCTTTTCATCGGCTACTACATCATGCACATCGATATCGCCAGTAGTATAACCGATGCGGGGAATAAAGAGTTGATCATATCCTTGGTAAAGCTGTCCGGGGGCGAGGACATTATCGATTTGCCAGATTTGATATTTAGAACTGATATAGAGGCGCTCTGGCGTACAATATAATCCCATCGCTCGGTTGAATTGGCGTTGAAAAGCGGAAAATTTTCCGGTTTCAGGATTGACCCCGATTAAAGCTAGCCAATTAGTTTGATATGTGGTGAATGCTAAGCTGATTTGCTGCTGTTGCAGCCAGGAGATAAATTCGCGATCGCTCGTCAGAGATGGGTTGGATTGCGGCATATCATTGGTCAAAAGTCCTGGGTCGTTTGTCAAAATTCCTTTGGCCAAAAGTATTTTGTCCTTTGTCCTTTGTGATTGGACAAGGCACAAGTGACAAGGGACGAGTAACTTTTGGACAAATGGCAAAAAAGCTGGCGCTATAATACCATATTCGGTGAGGCTCTGCCGTCAAACCAGATGTTAACCTGTTACCAAGATGCAAGAAGAAAAACAAAATCTAGGGGCGCTCCGCCGTTTGCCCCTACCGGTGGTGGGAGCGGTTGTGTTGCTAGTTGGTGGCTCAGCAGCCGCATACTGGCTGCTGAGCCAGAGAGGTTATACACCAGGAGCGAAGCTGGCGGCTGACTTCTTGCCTGCGAATACGTCGATCGCCCTTTCCGTCAGCACCGAACCGGCCCAGTGGCAGCAGCTCCGCTCTTTTGGCACTAAAGAGAGTCAACAGCTATTTGATAATAATTTGCTGCAATTGCGCGATCGCTTCCTCAGCGCCAATGGTTACGACTACGATCGAGACATCCGACCCTGGGTGGGAGGGGATATCACCCTCGCTTTCTTACCGCCACCATCCCTCGACCCCAACGAACCCAGCACCTCCCCAGAAGGCATCATCAAAAGTCCCGTGGGGCAGTCGGTGGTGATGGTGTTGCCCATTGGCAACCGGTCTAAAGCCGCAGAAATCCTCTCACTCGCCAAACCCCTACCTAACACTGAGTGGGTAGAACGCACCTACAACAATATCACCATCAAAGAGAGTAATGGCATTGGACCGCAAAATTATGCGGTGGCTGACTTCAAAGGACGCTTTCTCGTCATTACTAACTCTTCTCTGGCGATGAACCGCACGATCGACGCCTACAATAGCGGCGACTCTCTCGCCACCGTTCCCGGACTCAATGAAGCCTGGAACAAAATGGACGCGACTGCTAATTTTGCTAGATTTTACGTCAACCTGCCAGTAGCAGCGGCGGTGACGGCCCTGAGCATTCAAGGCGAGATCTCACCCCAAAACCTTACCGCTGGGCAGCACCAAGCCATTGTCGCTACCATGAACCTGGAGGCGGAGGGCATCCGCTTCCAGAGTTTATCCTGGCTCAAACCGGATAGCACAACTAAGTATGTGGTGGAAAACAACGCCACCACCACGGTGAACCGTCTCCCCGCCAGCAGTTTCATGGTAATGACCGGGGGCAACTTACAGCGGTTGTGGCAAAATTATGTGCAAACAGCACAAGGCAACCCCCTGGCCCCCCTGAAACCCGAAGACCTGAGACAGGGGGTGAAAACTATTACTAAATTGGATTTCGATAAGGACTTGCTGGGGTGGATGGCTGGGGAGTTTTCGGCGGCTCTCATTCCCAACCCCGACCCGAAAGCCTCTACTTTTGGCTGGGGTTTGGCGCTGATGGTGGCGGCGAGCGATCGTCGTGCAGGGGAGGAAACCCTGAAAAAGCTCAACGAGCTGATGGCGAAAGAATATAAATATAAAGTGGAAAACCGTTTAATCGCCGATCGGCCCGTCACGGAATGGATATCAGAAAATGGCGCCCTCACCGCTACCCACGGCTGGCTTGATGGCAACTTTCTCTTTTTTACCATTGGCGCCCCCGTCGGCTCCACCTTTGTCCCCACCCCCACCACCCCCCTCAACCTGGCTGACACCTTCACCAAAACCGTTCCCTTGGAACCTACCCCCAACAACGGCCAATTTTTCTTTGACCTAGAAGGTTTCTTCAAAAATCCCCCCAACTGGATGCAGCTTCCCCCAGGGCAAAAAATCGTCCTCAACGCCATCCGGGCGATCGGCGTCACCACCGCCATCACAGACGATCGCACTACCCGCTACGAGCTATTCGTCCGCCTCCAAAAAGCTGGCTCCCCAACACCCCTCCCCCCTCCCCAAGTCAGTCCATGATAATTGATAATTGATAATTGATAATTGATAATTGATAATTTTCAATTGTTAATTATCAATTATCAATTATCAATTGATTAATAGTGCGGCAAGAATCGATACGATAGAGTATTGATGGCAAAATGCACAAGTGAAACTATATGGATTTAGTCGTATTCCAGAATTGGCTGGACAACACCTCCTTTGCTGTCCTCCTAGCTACCATGCTCGCCTATTGGGTGGGGGCTGCCTTTCCGGAAATTCCCTATCTTTGGCCCTTGGGGACTGCTGGTTTCGCTGTTGCCAACCTCTGCACCGCCGCTCTGTTGGGTTCTCGGTGGATAGACGCCGGATACTTTCCCCTCAGTAATCTTTATGAATCTCTATTTTTCCTCGTGTGGGGTATCACCACGATCCACCTCATCGCGGAAAACATGAGCCGTAGTCGTCTGGTAGGCGTCTGCACTGCCCCAGTGGCGATGAGTATTACCGCTTTCGCCGCTCTCTCCCTTCCCGCTCAGATGCAGTCAGCGGAGCCTCTGGTTCCGGCTCTGAAATCTAACTGGTTGATGATGCACGTTTCGGTGATGATGCTCAGCTATGCCACTTTAATGGTAGGTTCTTTGCTCAGCATCGCTTTTCTCATTGTGACCCGGGGGCAAAATGTGGAACTGCGAGGCAGTTCGATCGGCAATGGCTCTTACCGCCAAGTTAAGATTAACCGCTTAGGTGATTCCTCAGTCTCTCCAGCCATAACTCCTAATACCCTATTTAGCAGCAATTCCGGCAACGTCCAGGGCAATGTCGCTGTGTTGGAACGTCCGGCACTTGCCCCAGAAACCCCCCTTTCCCCCGAACGTCTCAGCCTTGCCGATACCCTCGACAACATCAGCTATCGCATCATCGGCTTAGGATTTCCCCTTCTCACCATTGGCATCATCGCCGGAGCTGTGTGGGCAAACGAAGCCTGGGGCTCCTACTGGAGCTGGGACCCCAAAGAAACCTGGGCACTCATCACCTGGCTCGTCTTCGCCGCCTACCTCCACGCCCGCATCACCAAAGGCTGGCAAGGACGCCGCCCCGCCATTTTAGCCGCCTCCGGTTTTTTCGTCATCTGGATCTGCTATCTTGGGGTCAATCTTTTGGGCAAAGGGCTGCATTCTTACGGTTGGTTTTTCTAAACATCAGTTGGTAGTTGGGCTTTAGTCCCATTTGTTGCACTGTAGCCCAACTAACAACCAATCAAACCCAAATAAAAACATAGGAGATTATCTATATGGCCAGCGAATTTGAAGCCCTGCAAGAACATGATGTGATCTCTACCAGCGGCAGTAACTTGATGTTTCAATGCACTTTCAAGGTCAACGAATATATGACCCTCCTCCAGAGCAAATTAGAAGAAGAAACCTTGTTTCACGAAGGCATAGAATGCGAAGTTCTCAGCCCCGGTAAATCCTGGCGCAAAGGCAAAATTCAACTCCGCTTAGAATTCTGCCCTGAAGATGGCGAACTAGCACCCCCCACAGGGACTCACTAAACATTTTTTCCCAATTCTTAACCACCATCAGCCGTGGTTAATCTGAAGAAAAACTGGTGTGGACTTGGCTTGCCGAGTCTGTGCCAGTGCTGTAATATTGCTCCCCTGACTAGGGGGGAAATAAATATTGGGTTCGGATTAATCGACTTCTTCAAAAGAGGCAATGAATGGTTTTTTGAAGTTGGTCGATATTCACGCGATCGCCCTTGGGAAAAATGTGTAGGGGCGATTCGCTTTTCGCCCCGACAAACCGATCTCCCCTAACCCACAAAAGCGATCGCCCTGGTGCCAAAGTCCCAGAAACCCGGTTGCTGCGCCAATTTTGGCAACAATACGGAGATTTAGTTAAGAAACCCGGTTTCTCGGACCCCTACGCGATCGCCCCTTGTGCCAAAGTGCCAGGGGTTGCTGCGCCAATTTTGGCAACAATACGGAGATTTAGTGCAGAAACCCGGTTTCTCGGACCCGCACGCGGTAAGCGAAGCCATGCCGTCAGGCTTATCGCCCCTCTGGGGGAAAGAGCGATCGTTGCAATATTTTTGCTCATCAAATTCACACAATTAACTAAAAATATGATACAATATGCAAAACTTTTAGTTTTTCTATCTAAAAATATGCAAACAATCACTTTAAATTCTCATGTTGGAGAAGATGGAATCTTACATTTAGATATTCCTGTAGATATTACTAATGCGGATTTAACGATTACTGTCAGTGTCAAACCTGTGAATAATGATGAGAGGCGATCGCAACCTAAAGGGAAAGGCTGGCCAGAGAATTTTTTTGAAGAAACATCAGGATGTTTGAAGGATACGCCTTTAACCATAGATTCAGAGGGAGTTCTTGATAATTTAGAAAATTTTAAATTGTGATGAAATATTTGCTAGATACCAATGTTTGTATCAAATACCTTAATGAAGATTTAACAATACGCCGGAAGCTAGAAAATACCGATTTAGAAGAAATTGCGATTTGTTCGGTGGTTAAATTAGAGTTGTTTTATGGAGCGATGAGAAGTGATAATCCTGATCAAGTTTGGCAAAAAGTCAAGAGATTTTTAGAGGTATTCGTTTCTTTGCCTTTAGATGATATTGCGGCTTTAAATGCTGGGAGGATTCGCGCTCAATTAGCTAATGCTGGAACTCCAATTGGTTATAATGATTTATTAATTGCTGCTATCGCCCTTTCTCATAATTTGATTTTGGTGACTCATAATACTAAAGAATTTGCCAGGGTTGAAGGGCTAAAAATATAGTCATTTCAGATAAAAATGAGACAACCCTTGAGAGTTGCCCTCTATCCCCCAACCCCTTTCTCCCAAAAAGGGAGAAAGGGGAGTAAGACCTGGATGCTTTCTGGCTCCAACTCTCCCCTCTCCCTACTTGGGAGAGGGGACGGGGGTGAGGGCGC
>DVDU01000147.1 GCA_015296065.1 Oscillatoriaceae cyanobacterium M33_DOE_052
CCCTCTCCCCCCCCTTCCCCATCTCCCCATCTCCCCATCTCCCCCTCCCCCCGTCTCCCTAGCGGCGGACTAAAATCACGGGACAAGTGGCATTAACCCGCACATAGTCGGAAAGGGAGCCGCCAATGAGGCGATCGAGGTCAACCAGGCTTTTGGCGATCGTGGGACGCCGATCGGGCGAGCCGAGGAGCAGCAAATCAGCATTATTGTCCTCAACCAAGCGGCAAATTTCTTCACCCGCTTTGCCATTACCCACAAAGCATCGGTAAGCAACACCAAATTTTTTGGCTTCCGCGATCGCCCCTGCCAAAACCTCATCCTCTTCCGGATTCTTCACGGGTTTGGGCGGGTTCACATATGCCAGCAATAACTGACCACCCTTAATATCCCGCAGCAAAGATAAAGCCATATCCAATGCTTGTTTCGCCTCAGCGGACTTATTCATCGCCACCATCACCCGGCTGATGCGCTTGACATAGGTATCATCTTTCACCAACAACATCGGACGGGACGCCAGTTGAAACACATACTGGCTCACCGAACCCTCCAAAATCGCCTGCAAGCGACCCAGAGCCCGAGACCCCATAATAATTAAGTCGGCGTTTTCCTCTTCGGCGACTTCACAAACTACAGTTTTCGGGTCTCCCTGCTTCAGGCGAGGACTAACTTTGGTGGGGTCAGCTTTGATTTTCTTTACTGCTTGGGCAAGGATTTTGCCCCCCTCCGCCAGCTTATCAGACATATCGTCAGCGCTGACTTGGGGCGGCACTACGTGCAAAATCGTCACGGCGGCTTGTTGGATGGAGGGGATTTCCATCAACATATTCACCATCTCTTCGCAGAGTCCCCGTCCCGCTACGGCTACTAAAATTTTTTCAATCATGGCTACATTTTGTGGTAATAAGATGTGGGTGTTTGCGGTTCTCACCTGGTCCACAAGGGGTTTAGGCTCATGGTCTGGACAAACCCCTAGATTTCCGGGAAGGTTGAGACTGCATCTTTAACGAAAGTCTTCCAAACTTTAAGGATAAGACTTATTACTTACCTAAAATTTGTAGAAATGTAGAGTTTTGGAACGATTTGTAACATGAGCCAAGAAAAGGACACCTCAACGCAACTGCCCCCCACCCCAGAAGCCCCACGCCTGCCCCATAATGGCGATAGTGGCTGGTTTGAGTATCCGATCCGAGTCCATCCCCACCATACAGACTACGGTGGAATAGTTTGGCATGGCACCTATCTCACCTGGCTGGAAGAGGCGCGGGTGGAGTCCCTGCGCTCTTTGGGGGTGAATTTTGCCGACTTAGTAGCCATTGGTTGTGATTTACCAGTGGTAGAGTTATCCCTGCGCTATCACAAGGGGATGCGCATGGGGATGGATGGGGTGGTAAAAACCAGGATGTTGGAACTGGATGGGGTACGCCTAAAATGGGAATATCGGATTGAATCCCCAGACGGTAAGGATTTATATCTCAGCGGTTTGGTGACTTTGGTGGCGATCGACAGCGCCCGAGGCAAAATCTTCCGCAGCTTACCCCCCGGCGTTAAGGATGCTTTAAGCAAGCAGTGGAGTTAATTGGGCTGGGGGGACAGGGGCAATTTAGCGGCGTGGTGTTTGATTCGGTTGGGATTGCGGGTTAAGTTGGTCTTGAACTTGCTGGTTAAGTTGCTCCTGAACAATACCCCAAACTGTTTGGGGGATCTGCTTGATTTGGTCGATGAGCTGCTGGGGGGCAATGCCAAAAGCCACTTGTAACACCAGGACGATCGCCGCAATGATAATCCCTGTTTTTACCGTAGTTTTGAGGATGTTTACCAGAAAGGTGAAAATCAACCAGGCAACAGCTAAGGCAGCGACGAGTAAGATTAATTGAGTTAGCATGGAGATAATTGACAATTGACAATTGATAATTGATAATTGACAATTGATAATTGATGATTATCAATTGTCAATTCAAAAATTCATTTTATGGTTGCTGTAACTGGTTGATGCGAGTCAGGGTGGCTTGGTGGAGCGTTTCGTTGTTTTGCTGCTGAAATAGCTGGGCGGCGCGCTGGAAATCCCGGATGGCGGCAGCTCGATCGCCCTGAGTCGCATAGACGGAACCCCGGTTGTAGTAAGCGGCGGCGCTGTTGGGGTTCAGGCGCAAGGCTTCGTTTAAATCCGCGATCGCCGCCGGAAAATCCCCCTGATTAGCATGAGCCCCACCCCTCCCGATATAGGCTTCGATATAGTTGGGATTCAACTGCAAAGCCTGATTATAATCAGCAATTGCCGCCGGTTGATTTCTCAGCGCCGAATGGGCCGAAGCTCTCCCGATATACGCTTCGATCGCCCCGGGATTAAAGCGCAAAACTTGGGTATAATCAGAAATCGCCGCCGTTTGATTGTCCATCATCGAGTACACATTGCCGCGATTCAGGTACGCTTCCACGGAATTGGCATTGCGCCGCAGAGCTTGGTTAAACTCTTCTAAAGCTCCCTGATAATCCCCCTTTCTCGCCTTTTCTATACCTTTCTTGATATAATCATCCACTTTCTTATCCGCTATCAGCCATGACTGGGGATTTCTCCCCTCTCCCATTGTGGGAGAGGGGTAGGGGGTGAGGGCTTTAGCGGCTGTAGCGGGATGGGGAAAGCTGCCCCAAGGGGCAGCAACTAGCAAAATCGCGATTATAACATTAGTGGTTTTCATCAGTTTTTAAATTCACTTCAGCAAAATCAGTTCTGGTGCCTCTTGCAACTTCTCGCTCACCTCCAAAACTGCGCGACGTGCCCAGCTATCCGCCGCTAAAATATCATCTAAAGATGGATTTTCGCGGTAATCATTCCGGTGCGCATCACATACAGTTTCAATCAACTTTGGTATATCCAAAAAATTGATTTTTTCATCTAAAAATAAGGCAACGGCTTGCTCGTTAGCGGCATTCAAAACGGCAGTCATCGACCCGCCAGCACGTCCAGCAGCATAGGCAATTTGCATACAAGGGTATTTATCATGGTCTGGCTCACGGAAAGTTAAACTCCCGGCTTTGACTAAATCTAGAGGTTCCCAATCGGTGTAAATCCGCTGTGGCCATGAAAGTGCATACAATAGAGGCAAACGCATATCCGGCCAACCCAACTGCGCTAAAACTGAGGTATCTTGCACCTCGATTAACGAGTGAATGATACTTTGGGGGTGGATGACGATATCGATGTCGTCGTAGTTCATGCCGAATAGGTAATGCGCCTCGATGACTTCTAGTCCCTTATTCATTAGGGTAGCGGAATCAATGGTGATTTTGCGTCCCATCGACCAGTTGGGATGCTTGAGCGCATCGGCTACGGTAACGGTGGCTAATTTTTCCACGGGTAAGTCGCGGAAGGCGCCACCGGAGGCGGTGAGGATGATCCGGCGCAAACCGCCAGGAGGGACGCCTTGGAGACATTGAAAAATTGCCGAATGTTCTGAGTCGGCGGGGAGAAGTTTCACTCCGTGTTTCTCCACTAGGGGATTGACTACGGGCCCGCCAGCAATTAAGGTTTCTTTGTTGGCGAGGGCGATGTCTTTTCCGGCTTCTATGGCGGCGATCGTCGGTAGCAAGCCCGCGCAACCCACAATTCCGGTAACTACGGCTTCGGCGTCGCCATAGGCGGCGACAGCGCGCACCCCTTCGGGACCGGCGGCGAGGATGGGTTTGGGGTCCACATCGGCAATGGCGGCACGCAGTTCCGGGAGCAGGGTTTCATCCGCGATCGCCACTATCTCGGGGCGAAACTCCCGAATTTGCGCTGCCAACATCTCCACATTCCGCCCCGCCGCCAACCCTACCAACCGAAACTCCTGGGGATGGTGTTTGACAATATCCAGTGTCTGGGTGCCGATCGAACCCGTGGAGCCGAGTAATGTAATGGCTTTCATCATTAATTTAAGAATTATTTCAATTTTGCTACCAGGATTAATTTTAAGGCCACTAGGAGGACAAAAAAACCCGGTTTCTCTAAGTTTCCGGGTTTGGTTCGTAGTTGGGCTGAAGCCCAATCCATGTTTGTAGTTGGGCTTCAGCCCAATCCATGTTTGTAGTTGGGCTTCAGCCCAATCCATATTTGTAGTTGGGCTTCAGCATTGATTGATTCCAGCTAGCTGGCCAAAAAATCTCTCATATTTTCGTTTCTGCTGCACGATTCGGTAGTGGGGGGGGCTGATTTCATACTCAAGGGGATTGCTAGCGTCTAATCGCTGTTAATCGTTAGTTTGTAATTTTTGCTAGATTGCTAGCTATAGATTACAGGTTTTTGGTGGTCGCTAGCAAATACCTGATTCCCCGCTCCCCCGCTCCCCCGCTCCTCTGCTTAAAGATTTTTCACCGGGATGTATCCTTGTCGTCACAGCGATCGCTCCCCATCCCTAACACCAAACGCTCCCATCAAAGCCAGCCCTCACTTTGGCAAAAAACCTTCAGCCAAAATCTCTCCTATTCCAAAAGGACAGGATTCGGGAAATATCGTCTCAGGTAGGTCCGTTTCTCCAGCAGCATCCCGCACTGCTTTTGGGTAAATTGTCTCTAGGGACTTGTCCAACTCCCCTCTTAAGCTGGGACTATCCAGCAGCAGCACCTCGATTTCATCTCGTTGATGGTTGATTGTTGCCACCCAACTTTTGCTTTGCCTTTCTGGTTGGTATTTCCATTTCAGCAGGTGCATCACCAACACCTGCAATCGACTGCGCAGTTGCCGCAGGTCCCGCTTGCCCATACTCTCTAATTCGTCAGCGATATGCTCCAGGTCCACTTCCGCCAAATCACCCTGGCGTAGGAGTTCCACATTTTTATTAATCCAGGCATAGAAGTCGCGATCGTATTCAGCCCGTAGATTCATAAACTTAAACTTGCTTGCTGCTATAAAATATCGTACTAGGTAGCTGGGATGACGACCACTGAATCGGAAGCCGATCGGCTCCAGCACGCTCATCCCCTAGTCATCCCCATACCGCAGAAAACCCCACCAGCCAGAGAACCTCACCAGGGCGGGGGACCAAGGGGGGTGGGAGAACCTATAGAAAATTGCACAAGCTGACCCTAGGCGCCCCAAAAAATTAAGTTATCGGTCTAATATTTATTCTGTTTTTATCAGTTAATCTTATAAAAAAAACCCGTTTCTGCATCCTATCCCGGAGAGTTCTGTAGGGTGTAGGGGCGATTCGCGAATCGCCCCTACTGGTGCCTAGAAACCTTCTCAACGAGATATCTCATCCCTGAAGGGAAATTCTCCGCAGAAGGTTTCTTCTCGGCACTGCCCACCCTACTATCTGTTTCTGTACTAATTAACTTCTGAATAAGCTGTAGTCTGATTTACCAATTAACTATTGAATAGTCGCTAATTCTTTGCCAATCAGAAAACTAATCCAAAGATTAGTCTCGATAATTACTTTAATTGGCTGATTTTTTCGCATAAATTTCACTTCTGACTGCTTCCACTTTTTGCGTAATTGTATCTAAGGATAGTTCATCAGTTTTGAAACGGTCTAAAAGGGCGGTTAATTTACTGTCTAACAATTCTTTAGCCAGTTCTTGACTTAATTGCAGTTTTTCCGGTTCGGGCAGTTGTTTGACCAAGGTTAAAACTTGCTCAAAGTTTAGGGAAAGTTGATATTGAGTTGGCGTCATGGTTTCTGAGGGATGAGAGTGTAGCAATATTTTAACTAAATTTTCTGGAGATGGGGTTTATGGGAAAATCACGGACTCATCGCCTCGGCGAATGGCTTGCCCTAATGCGAGGATTTCTTCAAAAGCTGGTTCATCCTTGAAAGAGCCGCTAATTTCCTGTAACCAGTTGTTTGATTTCCGATAAGCAATCTATTTTTCAATTTGAGTAATGGCTGCTTCTACTGCTGCCATACGTTCTTATGGTGAAGTGTTGGTTGTCATGGGTTTAAAAAAGTAGGGTTTCAAACGATTGAAGCGCAAAGCTTGAAATGCCCAGAAACCTTTGATGCATTAGGGAGGGGCTGGTTTTCTAGAGACGAACGACTGGGGTAGTGATAGAGGTTTACCTTTTCGATTTATTTTCAACCACTTAGGGGCGACGGCTACCAATGTTTATTTGATGTTGTATCCTAAACCTGCTCTTGCCAAGGACTTAACCATAGCGTATTGGCTATAAGTAGCAATTTATTCGCTCGCGCTTCAATCTCTGCGGCTCGCCAATTTTCCTGCTGGAGAATCCAACGGTTTAGCTCAATATGTGTATTTTCGAGTTTAGCTTTCTTCTCGGAAAATGGAAGATTACTCAACTCTGAATTATAGCTAGTCAGAGTCAAATTTCCAAAGGTATGAAGCATAGTATTATGAACTTTCTCTGCTTCTGCGCCTAACTCATCTTTCCATTCCTGAGTCAGTGTTTGAGGTAGAATGTGTTCTATTGTTGCCGTCGAAAGATCCACCGTTTCTTTGTGATTAAAAGATTTTTCAATACGGCAAAGGATGAAACGAGTGGTATTACTCCCATATTGAGGTTGGTTTATAAAAGCTGTGTTAAACTCAGCATCCTTGGGAAAACGACGAGATGATGATAGGAAACGTTGCAACCACAGGGTATGATCCGCATCGGGGAAGTTTTTAGCCAATTGAATAAACAGTTTGTTCAAGGAGTTAGTCGGTACTTTGCAAACAGCCCGCCGAATAATGAAGGACTCGACCAATCTAAGGCATTTTTCCAGCTCAACGTGGCTGAGCTGTCCAGTCTGACAAGCATCAAATAGACGCAGTAATAGCGGATAGGATGTCGTTACTTTAAGTTGGTTGATATTTTCCAAACACTCACGAATGCTCGTTCTTTCTTCTTTGGCTGGCGAGAGAAATCTCGCATAAAACTCTCCAAACCTTTGCATATCCTGAACTTCTGCTTCAACTGCTTCCGTTAATTCCATGCTTTTCAATTTGGCCTTGATAGCCGCATAAATACCCCCATGCTTAATATCATCCCCATCCTTCATTGTGTAGTGACGAAGGAATTCAGTGAGATTTGATTCAAGCATCTTCTCAAGTGGAATCCAATATTTTGAGTGAATTCGTTCCTGCTCTCCACCAGTAGATATTGAGTGGCGGAAGCGCATCAATAAATAATTTCTTACTAAGTCAGCTTGGGTAAGTGGTTCACCCTTAAAATTTAGGCTCTCAAAAATTAAATACGGATCATCATCGTCACCGAGATTAATCATTACAACTTGGAGACATTGCTCTAAGGTTATTAACACTTTGCGAATATCTACGGGATCGTCATTAATGTCAGTGCCTTTAAGCAATTTGTCCCTGAAAAAGTGGTAGGCACCAGCCATCCGAACATCTTTATTATTTTCTGGAACCTGGCGATCGAGGGCGATGGCACGATACACCTCTCGATCTGCTTGCGTTGGCACAAACTTTAAGGTGTCCTCCGGCTCGCGGAAGCGATTGGTCAGGTAAACTTCCTGTATGCGTGAGGCTGAATTGGAATCAAGACAATCGCGCAGAACGCAGAGAAGTAAAGACACAGTTGTGAGGCGTTGCTGTCCATCAATGATGAGATACTTACTGACTCCTACAGGAACGCTGCGTGCTGGGACTGAGACGATCGCGCCCATAAAGTGGGTTCCAGTGTCGCCCATGTCATACTGCACCATTAGATCATCCCAGAGTGCCTGCCAATTGTTTTGAGTCCAAGTATAGGGTCGTTGAAAGAGAGGAATGAGATTCTGTTTTTCCCCGTAGAAATAGTGAATAACTTTGGTTGGCGCAGCTTCCATTGTGTTTGATTTATTTTTTGGTTAGTGAAAGTCACCTGTTTATTAGGCAATTATAGCAGTACCCAAGGCAGTGAAGACAAAATCTTGGTCTGGCTTCGGTTCCAGACGCACTCGATGTCCTAATCCATCTGGCTACTGCTATACATCTGGCGCGAGGAAATGGCTAATTGTCAGGGTTTCCTGACTTCAGGGAACTGGCATGGGAAAATATTACAGCTAGCTGGCAAAAACGCCAATCAGATTTGCTATCTAAAACCCACGGAAACCACTTGGGTATTACGAATCATCCTGCAAGCAGTTTCTTGTGGCTATATGCACAACTTTTCTAGAACCCTTGTTTTACAAGGAATTCACTGGCTGGATTCCAAGACTTACCCGATCGCCCGCCGCCCGCACCCGTCGCCCTTGGTCCAGAGCAAAGCATTGTTCGCAGTTGGGCTTGGGTCTATCCCCGCGCATTTTTTGGGCTAAAGCCCAACTACAAACCTGAATTTGGGCTAAAGCCCAACTACGAACCTTGGGGCTAAAGCCCAACTACGAACCTTTGGGCTAAAGCCCAACGACAAACCTGAATTTGGGCTAAAGCTCAACTACGAACCTGGTTATTCATCGGGTAAAACCTCCTCGGCAGGGGCTCCTGATGCTGTGCGTGGTTGTAGCTGACCGGGACGGGTACGCCACCAAGCCAACATGGTACTGGCAATAAAGATGCTGGAATATGCCCCAGCCGTAAACCCGATAATTAGAGCCAGGGCGAATAATTTCAGAGTTTCGCCGCCAAACAGGAAAATCGCCACCAGACATAGTAACGTCGTGAGGGTGGTGTTGATGGAGCGGGTGAGGGTTTGGTTGACCGCATCATCTACGATGTCATTCATCGAGCCATCCGGAGCTTTGGCGAGGGTTTCCCGCACCCGATCGTATATCACCACCGTATCGTTAACCGAAAACCCGATAATTGTGAGCAAGGCGACGATAAACAAGCTATCTACTTCCGCCCCGATCGTCAGCCCCAATAGTGAGAAAATCCCCACGGTGACTAACACATCGTGAAGCAGGGCGACTATGGCAAAAAAGGCATAATCGAACTGAAAGCGGAAGCTGAGATAGACGATGATGCCTAAGAAAGACAGCAGCAGGGAGAGAATGCCATTGGCAAATAGCTGCTTCCCAATCGTGGGACCGACCGTATCAATTTGCACCTTAGTAGGGTCAAACTTGCCGATTTTTTCACTCAAAGCCGCTTCTAACTTCGCCCGCTGGTTCACATCCAGGTCAGAAGTTCTAATGGAGATGGTGTGACGTTCTTCTCCTACGACTTGGATGCTGCTGTTGGCGAGCCCTTGACCTGCCAGGACTTCCCGGACCGTGGCGGCTTCAATAGGTCGATCGCAGTTGGCTGGCACAGTGCAGTCTAGTTCCAACTGCAACCGCGTCCCACCGACAAAATCCAGGCTGGGGCGCAGGGGAGAACCAATCTGAGCCCAAGAAATCACCATCGAGATCAAACCGATGAGGATGACAGCAGCAGAAATAGTCCACCAGAGGGAGCGCTGTTTGATAACATTTAACTTCATCTTGGAGTCTCGGCCTCAATTCTTAACATTCGGGAGGTTGGGGCAAAATAGTTCTGGCTTGCGCAATTGATTAATCGTAATCGCCGCAAACATCAAGGTACGACAGCAAGTAATCGCCGTAAACATACTTACCACCACCCCAATGGCCAAAGTTAGGGCAAAACCTTTTACCACACCTGCACCCAACCAAAACAAAGCCGCACAAGCGATGAGGGTGGTCACGTTGCTATCTAAAATACTGGAGAAAGCGCGGTAAAAACCGGATTCTACTGAGCGATATAAGCTCTTACCCGCTCGCAATTCTTCCCGCGTCCGCTCAAAAATCAGCACGTTGGCATCTACTGCCATGCCAATGCTGAGGATAAAACCAGCAATTCCTGGCAGGGTAAGGGTGACGCCGAACATCACGAAACAAGCCATAGTGAGGATGGCATAAATCGTCAGGGAGATATCGGCGATCGCGCCGGGGAGGCGGTAATAAACCACCATAAACACCAGCACCAAAATCAAACCCCCAATCCCAGCATAGATACTGCTCTGAATGCTATCCCGCCCCAGAGTTGCACCCACTGTGCGGTTTTCCACAATTGCCACTGGCACAGGTAACGAGCCACCCCGCAGTTGCACCGCTAAATCATTAGCCTGCTCGACGCTAAACCGGCCCGTAATCACCGCACTACCGCCAGTAATCCCAGTTTCGGCAAATTCTGCCCCCACTACTGGCGTGCTGATAGGCTTGCCATCCAGGAAAATGCCAATCGATCGTCCGGTTCCTGCCAGACTTTTTGTCAACTCGGCAAACAGTTCGGCCCCGGTGTTATCAAAGCGCAGGCCCACATTCCAGTTTTCATTACTCACCGGTTCCGCAAAAGCATCTTTAAGGTTTTTCCCCGTTAGCTCTGTGCGTTCAAACAGTTGGTCATATAAAGCGGCGATGTCCGCCTGTTTTTTCTCTACTTGCGCCTGTTTTTGCGCCACCGCCTCTTTATCTGGGGACTGTTCCGCCACCACTAATTCCAGCAATAATTGCTGAAACTCCTGTTGTCTGACGCTTAACTCCGCCTTGGTTTCTGCTTTGTCCACCTCCTTGCGAAACTCTAATTGCGCCGTACCGCCGAGTACCCGTTCCGCTTGTTGCGGGTCACTCACTCCGGGTAGTTGTACCAAAATCCTGTCTGAGCCTATAGTTTGTACCAAAGGTTCCGATACACCCAGCGCATCCACCCGGTTTCTCACCACACTGAGAACCCCTTCTAAATCTCGGGGCGTGATTTCGGGCACGTCGGGGGTGGTTTGCACCTGAATTGTCAGTTGCGCTCCCCCTTGCAGGTCTAATCCCAAACGGACGGGGATTTTTACCAAAGCAATGACGGCGCCAACCACCACAGCTAGAATTAAAACCAATAATCGTTGTTTTAGCATAGTTTCTTATGGGTCATCATGCCCCTATTGGCAATTGCTTTTTTCCCATCTCTCCCCCTGTTGGGGGTTAGGGCTATTTCCCCCCTCTCCCTCTTTGGGAGAGGGGTTGGGGGTGAGGGCATTTGATTAAACTTGGAGGGCGACCATTCTCTGCACCGCTTCCACAATTTGCTCTGGCTGCACGATCGTCAACCTTTCCATCATCCCGTTATAGGGGGTGGGAATGTCTTGGGAAGACAGCCGCAATACCGGTGCATCCAGTTCGTCAAAGAATTTATCGTTAATTGAGGCGATTAATTCCGCTGCAATGCCCCCGGTTTTCATGCACTCTTCCACAATTATGACTCTATGGGTTTTGGCGATCGACTGCCCGATCGTTTCCAAATCCAGCGGCTTCAGAGAAATTAAATCAATAACTTCCGGGTCATAACCCTGTTTTACCAAAGTTCCCACCGCTTGCAGCACATGGTGACGCATCCGCGAATAGGTCAAAATAGTTACTTCTGTACCTTTTCTGACTATTTCTGCCTTGTCCAGAGGTAACAGATATTCCTCAGCGGGCAGATTTTCTTTCAGGTTATAGAGGAGAACATGCTCAAAAAACAACACCGGGTTATCATTACGGATCGCGCTTTTCAGCAGACCCTTAGCATTGTAAGGCGTAGAACAAGCAACGATTTTCAACCCTGGAACTGCTTGGAAATACGCCTCTAACCGCTGGGAATGTTCCGCCCCCAACTGGCGACCCACGCCCCCTGGTCCGCGAATCACCATCGGGATTTTGAAGTTGCCGCCAGAAGTGTAGCGCAGCATCCCCGCATTATTGGCAATTTGGTTAAATGCCAGGAGCAAAAAGCCCATATTCATCCCTTCGACTATGGGCCGCAAGCCAGTAATGGCAGCTCCCACAGCCATCCCGGTGAAAGCGTTTTCCGCAATGGGAGTATCGAGCAGCCGTAGGTCTCCGTATTTTTGACAAAGGTCTTTAGTGACTTTGTACGAGCCGCCGTAGTGGCCCACATCTTCTCCCAGAACGAATACGGAGGGGTCGCGGGCCATTTCTTCATCAATGGCTTCTCGCAAGGCGTTAAAGAAAAGGGTATCGGCCATCTTAGCAGATTGGTTAAATGAGTCAAACTATCATAGTACCCCATCCCGGCGAAGCATCCCGGCGATCGGCGATCGCTTTTACCCATATATTTCTTGCCCCTGGGGAAAATAATGATCAGCATGAAGAGGGCGAAGCATCCCGGCAAACAGGTTGTCCGTTAGAGGCGGAGTCTCTCCCACCGGGATGCTGCGCCCCTACTCTCAGTTGAGGATAACTACCACCCCATCCCCCACCTTTAGCCCCAGTTGCATCCTCGCATTACCCCTGGTAATGGCTATTTCTACCCAACCGTTGCTGCCAACAAGAGCCAGGGGTTGCCCGGTGGGAGCATCGCTGTAGGTTTTGCCCCCAGGGATGCTATGCTTCGCCGCTCGTAGTGACCAAGTTTGATTGGGGATATCACTGGCCCGAATATTCGTAATCAAGTTACCAAAACCATCCACATATTGGATAACGCCAGTAATGTGAGTGTCCGTGCGTTGACAAGGTGGGAGGTTTAGTTTTACCAGTGTCTCTGGCGCCACAACCCGTCCTAATGCGGCTAAAGGGACACCGCTCGCCAAATGCGCCGCCACGGGTGCAAAGATATCTCGACCGTGAAATGTATGGCTCGGTTCTGGACATCGCCAATATTCAGGGTTTGTCAGTTCGATCGCCCCCACGATTGGCGTCTCGCTGAGGACCCCCGTCAGCAGTCCGTTATCGGGTCCCACCAAGAAACCACCATCAAATTGCACCGCCACCGATCGCCGCCGACTCCCCACTCCGGGGTCCACTACCGCCAGATGTACGGTCCCCGGCGGAAAATATGGATAAGCATTCAGCAAACAAAACCTCCCCGCCGCCACATCCTGGGGCGGTATCTCGTGGGATATGTCCACTACAGTCAGGTTTGGGTTGATGCTGGCGATAACCCCTTTCATCACCCCCACATAGATATCTCTGCTGCCAAAGTCACTTAGCAGGGTCAGCACTTGGTTACTCTCTCCCAAATCCCATTGCCCCAGATATGGTAGCTCATTCCTCACGGGACACCTTGCTACCTACATTCCACCAACTTTTTATGTCTAGTTAGTAATATGTAATTTTGTTTTTAGCGTTAAACATTTAAGTTACTTATTAGATATATGGTTTTTCCCTGATTCTGTGCAATGATTTCCTGTGTGAACAAAGATTTCAGAAAAATTTTCTCATATAAATTTTTTGGAAAAATATAACTTGAATGAATAAATACTTAGACAAAGAAGATAATTTGAAATTTTTACAAAGTTATTGCTTAATTGGTTTTGGGGATGCTATGGTAAAAATAAGCAAAAATACATGAATAAAAATCAAAAAAAGTCCATGATGAACAAAAACCGTCAGGAAATCTTAAAAGAAACCGTAGCTATCCATCGGGAAACCCTGCAAAAGCACTTGCAGCATCGGCTGGAGGTCGCTAGAGCTAAGGGAGACGAAAATTTAATCCGGCTTTTGGAATTTGAAGCCAATTCCCTGAAATAGCTATCAACTATCTGGCTATCAGATATTGAACATCAATGCGGGGGATCTGGTATTGATGCCCGGTCCTCCACAAATTCGCTCAACCGTGAGCTGAAATCACTAAAACCGCCTTGGGGATATGTATCGACAAAGGCGATTTTGGGATATACACTATTGATTACAGCCTGTTCAGAAATAATCTGATCGGCTCTCAAAGTCCCTCTCCCTGGTGACTGAGCGAAGTCGAAGAATGGGAGAGGGATTTAGGGTGAGGTCAGGGTGAGAGCAATGTGTTAAACGACTGGTGAACAAGCTGTATAGTTATGATAAAACAAGAGTCAAACTCTCCAAATTGGTTCCGTTTTTTGGGAATTGCAATATTGGTCATCGGCATATGTTTTCGATTTGCCCACCTCGATAGTAAGGTTTACTGGCACGATGAAGCTTATACCTCATTACGTATTTCAGGTTATACCAGTGCAGAATTGAGGAATGAGAGATACGAAAGGGGCGTGATTCGCCCAGAAGATTTACAAAAGTATCAGGGACCAAACGATGAAAAAAGTTTAATGGGTACGATTAACGGTTTGGCCAAAGAAGAACCCCAGCTCCCACCACTATATTTTTTGATGGTGAGACTTTGGGTGCAATATTTCGGTTATTCAGTGGCGATGATGCGAAGTTTTTCTGCCATAATTAGCTTACTCGCCTTTCCTTGCATCTATTTTTTAGCTGTCGAATTATTTAAGTCGTCATCAGTAGGGTGGTTAGCGGTTTCTCTAATAGCCGTCTCCCCCTTTCATCTGCTTTACGCCCAGGAAGCTCGGCCTTATAGTTTGTGGACTGTGACGATTTTGCTATCTAGCTGGACTCTGCTAAGAGCGATCAGAACAAAAACCAAGCTGAGTTGGGTAATTTACGCAGGAACACTGACAGTGGGGCTGTACGGCTATCTGTTCTCCATTTTGGTGGCCATTGCACATGGGATATATGTATTTTTAACTGAAGGTTTCCGCTGGAGTAAGACAGCGATCGCTTATGTGATGTCATTTTTGGCCGCGATCGTCGCCTTTTCGCCTTGGCTGTTGTTTGTAATAAGCGGCTTGAGACAAATTGAGGGTGGCGTCAGCAAATCCACTGGCGAGGGAATGAGTGTATTAAAATTGACTAAAAATTTAGTCGAGAATAGCAGTAAGATTTTTATCGATTTTATGCCCAGGCTGCTGCAACCAGATGACAGTCCATATGTTTTCTTATTGTTCCTGCCGATAATTTTAAGTTTGGTAGGGCTCTTCGCCTATTCGGTTTATTTTGTAGTGAGCCGCACCGAGCAGCGGGTTTGGTTATTGATTGTTACATTAGGAGCTGTGCCCCTCCTGACTTTAATATTAACAGACTTAATCTTACAAGAAGCGCAATCTAGCGCCAGTCGGTATTTAATACCCTCTTATTTGGCTGTTGAGCTATCTGTGGCTTACCTGTTGGCCACTAACTTTACTTCCATTTGGCAGCAGCGGCTTTTGCGCCTAGTGACGATCGGGGTGATTTTGGGTGGCGTTCTGTCCTGTGCGATCATTTCTCCCGCCAAATTTTGGTGGAACAAGCATGGTGAGTATTACACTCCCCAAATAGCTCGGCGTATTAATCAATCTTCACAACCGCTTGTAGTCACCGGTGGTAATCCAGGAAGAGTTTTTGCTTTAAATTATCTGCTAGATAACCAAGTCAGCATCCTGTTACTGAATAAAGGAAACCCGCCCAATCATATTGACGCTAATCAGTTTAGCGACGTATTTTTCTTCACCCCTTCTCAGGAATTACGCCTAAAACTGGCCAAACGTGGTTACAAACTGAAGCCGCTTATCAACGAATGGGAGGGAAGGAGTCTATGGCGGCTAGACAAGTAGTTTGAGAAATAAAAGTCACCCCAGCATCAAGCAAGCCATCCTATTTCTGCTCAAGGAGCTTTAAACCGGTAAGCAGTTAGCAAGTTACCAGATAGCTGCCTTTCAATTGCTATAGTCATTTCAATTAAGAATGAGTACACTCGATATTGCCCTCACCCCCGTCCCACTTCGACAGGCTCAGTGCATCGCCTCGACCAGGTAGGGAGAGGGGAGTGTGGGGAGTGTGGGGAGTGTGGGGAGTGTGGGGAGTAATCTTCCCCCTCTTCCCTCTCTTCCCTCTCTTCCCCCTCTTCCCACCCTTCCCCCTCCTCCCCCTCTTACTCCCCTTTCTCCCTTTTTGGTCGAAAGGGGTTGGGGGATAGAGGGCAACTATGCAGGCACTTGGCGTCTCACTTTTATTTGAAATGAATATATGTTATGACTGGGGTAATTAATTGTCCCTGATCTGGATAAATGCGGCATATAATATGCCGATATTTTTCACGGATAAATTAAATATTTATTTTGCCCACCAAATATGCAAATTAAATGAATATCCTTGTGGGTATGCAGATAATTTTAAATTTTTACAAAGTTATTGCTCAATTGGTTTTGGGGATGCTATGGTAAAAATAGGCACCCATACATTAAGACAAATACCAAAAAAGTCCATGATGAACAAAAATCGTCAAGAAATCTTAAAAGAAACCGCAGCTATCCATCGGGAAACCCTGCAAAAGCACTTGCAGCATCGGCTGGAGGTCGCTAGAGCCAAGGGAGACGAAAATTTAGTTCGGCTTTTGGAAATTGAGGCCAATTCCCTGAAATAGCTATCGCCTATCTGCTATTTAAGATAAACCAGGGAGTGATCTAGGGTTGATTCCCAGTCCTCCACCAATTCGCGCAACCGTGATCTGAAATCACTAAAACCGCCTAGGGGATGTTTGTCCACCGAGGCGGTTTTGCTTCGGGCAGATGATTAAGAGACTGACAACTGTCATGCCTGCCCTTTGCGAGCAATTGTCGGGTGGGCAATACCCACCCGACAACGGTAATACAACTATTACACTGCCAGAAATAATTGGGATTAACGCAAGAGCAGGAAAACCCCCAATAACATTAAGCCACCTGAGACTAAGAACGACCAGAAGCGGTGATAACTATTAACCACAGTGCCACTGTCGCTACGCAACTCAATTAAGTCCATCCAAGGAGCAACTCCCCGACGGAACCAACCCACAGTATCCACCTGCATCCCAATTAGACTTTTCGCCTTTTTCATGCCGAACAGAAAATTACCGATCGGGCCGAAGCGAGAGCAGTAATGGAGAAACATTAACCCCGTGCGGTCTTGTAGTTGCAGGTCAGAACCAAAAGCATAACCAGCATCACCACGCCCAATCAAATCTCCTTGTAACTGAGCCGGTTTACCACGCAAAGGGCTGGCGTAGGGGTCGGACATCAAAGTAAGGACATCTGTAGCCGGAGCGTTGCCATAGTTGGGATAAGAAACCAGGGTTTTGATGAGGATACCAATACCCAAACCAATTAAGGGAACGGCAATAAATCCCAGAGACGAACCCGCTGGACTCAAGAACAGCCCCATCACCAAACCAGCAAAAAATCCGATACTCGGAGCGCTGTAAAAGCCCAAATCCAGGATAAAATTGCCGTAGAGCTTGCCCTTATTAAGTTGGTTGCCTTCCCGTACCGTCCGGGCCATATCAAATTCCACCTCTAAGCCCAATTGTTCGGCATAAGTGCTAAGAGCCCGGACTCGCTTACCCGTGAGCGGGTGAGTAGAATTCAACTCCATCCACCAACCCCACGGGTTAAATATGTCCCAAGAAAACACCCGGCCAATTTGGTCGGGTGCAGCGGCGATGCGATAGGCTGTACCGGTAGAGGCGGCGGCTTTATGGTCGTAAATGCCTAAAGCTCGGGTGCCTTCCATGACCACAGAAGGTTCTTTCGATCGCTTACCTTCTTCCACCAACCCATAAGCAATTTTCACTAAAGCCCGCGACAGCGCGTTAGGATTGCCAGTAGTTTCCGCCGCGAAATGGTCGGCAAAATATTCCCGCGTCCGGGACAGGTAGAGAAGCAGATAAGTGCCCACAAGGTAAAAAATGTACGCCACCAGAGCCACTGTCTGGGCAGCATCTTTGGCTTTTTCGCCGCCCGATCGACCCAGACGGCGGGCAAAATTGTAAATCAGATAAGTAATCTGCACCAAAGTCGAGGCTACAGTCATCACCGCGAAATCCCAATGGACGATATGACCCAGTTCGTGAGCATAAACCGTGGCAATTTCATCATCATCCAGATAAGTAAATAAACCTTCACTCACCACCAAGCGGGCACTGTTGCGAAGGGAGCCATAGGTGAAGGCAGTGGGGTTCTGGTCATCAATGATGCCTAAACGGGGTTGTTTGAGTTGTTTCTCCGCGCAAACCCGGGCGATGACGGCTGCAGTTTCTGGACTTTTGCTTTCCAGTTCAGTCATATCCACCCAGCGGGTGTGGTAGAGCCACTGCTGGGTTAAATCCATAATCCAAGGAGATAAGAAAAAGGCAGCGGTATTAAACAGCAAGGTAACACCCAAGGCAATGGCGAGCCCTTGGGCGGGATTGCTACTATCGATAATCAGGGTGACAGCTAGGCAAAGAACCAACACCATCCCGAAAATCAAGGTCATGGTGACACCGGAGGCAACAACCAGATTACCCCCTACAGCAGCCGCCAGCTTCACGCCAGCCATTGCCCCTCTTCCGGCTTTGTGAAACGAGGAAGATTCCTGAGTGTTGTTAAATTCTGATGGTTCTGACATAGTTTTTCGGTCGAATTTGTGCTATGTACCAGGGCGGGCAGAACTTGGCTTCGCCAAGAACATTCCAGATTTTCTATTACTCCATTGATAGCCGATGAATTGAGTTTTACCTAGGGTTAATCATTAAAAAAATCTAAATAAAATAAGTTGATGACCCATTCAACTGACACAGGAAAAAAGGTTTAGCTCTGGGTGATGGGAGCATCCCAAAAGTCGCAAAAGCATCCCGCTGCATCACGAGGGTGTGAGCGCGAAGTATGAGAATGCTAAATACTCGGTTTTGGAGCCTAGATGATTTGCCGGAATGCTGCCCCCCCTGCGCCCAGCGGTTGGGGCGCTTAGTGGGGGGAGAAACCGGGCAATAAACAAGAAATCTTGATGACTCGGAGTAAATATTGTTGTCCCCTGGTTTCTGTAGTGGTGAGGGTGGCGGCTGGGGTCTGGGTTTTCGGTGCAGCATGAGTAGTTTTGGTGTGGCCGTGTAAGTAGATCGGCGCACCAAGTGTCACCGCATGGTACAATGATCCCGGATTCGCATTTACCCCCGCTGAGCAAGTTCAAATTACACGTGTCAGCAGCCGATATATTTGTTAGGGCTGATATGGAATTTGGGAATGTAGCAAAGTAAATGCTGATAAAATTTCGGCGTCTGTGGTTAAGGACGATCGGGCAAAGGGTGACATGGACTGGGAGGAGTGGCAATGATGGCGGCGGCGATCGTGGGGGTAGTTTTGGTGGTAGATCTTTGTAGTCTGCGGGCAAAACCCCCACAGAGGCAGAATCGATTATTGGTGAGGCTAATGCCTATTAAAGAGGAAAAAGTATGAGGGAAAAAAATTGGCTCCCCTTGGTGGTATTAGTGATGGGGGCAACTCAAGGATGCTCTTATTTACGACAGCAACTTATCTCCACTCCCGCAGCGGAAATGACGCCAGAACCGGAGGATTTAAGTTCTGATTTTACAGTAGTTGCCGAATCGGGAGGCACGGAGCTTTACCATAAAGATGGAAATTACGTGCAAGTAATTGATTTGAGCAAAGGAGCAGCAATTCAGTTGCGCAATGGCTATGTCACCGATCCGGGGAGCGGCAAAGGTGCTTATGGGGGCAACGACCCCGTGTTAACCCGCCAAACTCTCAACGAGGCTTGGGCTGAGTTTTCCGGTGCCAACCCTCAAAGTTTTTGCCTGACTAATGGGCAGTTTTTCCGCAACGATCAAGCCTCAGCCACCACCACGGCGTTAGCGTTTCCGGTGAAAGTGAAAGGAGCCATCCTCACCGATGGCTATGCCGGGGATGGAGAGTATCCCACGGAAAAAATGATGCTGGAACTATGGGCAGATCAAGCCACGATCAAAGATTTTGACCCCACCTCTTTTTACTCCTCCAAAGCCGATGAGGTGATTGTCGGTTTAAAACAAGATGCGGATAAACAAGTTGACACAATCACAGGCCGCACCTTTGTCGGTGTGAAAGATCGCGACGGCGACGGGATCCGGGAAACTGTGCTGATTTTTACTTCGGCTCAAGCCACCCAACCCCAGGCGGCGGAAGCGCTCCGGTATTTTGGTGCGGGGGAAGTGATGATGCTTGATGGGGGTGGTTCCACCCAATTAATTTGTCAGGGCAAAACCTATATCCCTTCTGAGCGCACCATTCCTCAAACTATTGGCGTCATCAGCGCCCCATAACAGCGCCAAGGGGCTTTATGGTAAACCATAGAGCCCCTTTTTCGCGCCAATTTGTCCCAATAGTCTTAGCGGCGACCAGACCAAGTTACCCAATTACGGGAAACGCCGCCGATAGCTAATTCTGGCTCGGACTTCCCTGGGGTTATGTGTGCCTCGGTTATATCCACCCCCGTCATATCCACCCCGCTGAGGTCTGTACCCATCAGGTTCGCATTTTGCATGTTAACACCGCTGATTTCCGCCTCGATCAGGTTGGCACCGTTGAGGTTAGCTCCCTGGAAGTTGGCACAGCGCATATCTGCCTGCATCAAGTTAGCACCTTGGAAGTTGGCTTGCACCGCATCGGCGCCGATCAGGTTCACCGCCATCAGATTAGCTCCCGTCAGGTCCGCGCCGCTGAGGTCGGCATCGGTCAAGTTGGCTTGCTGCAAGTTGGCGCCGCTGAGGTCGGCGCCGCTAAGGTCGGCGCCGCTGAGGTCGGCGGAGCTGAGGTCGATGCGGCTGAGGTTGGCTTTGGCTAAGTTGGCTTGGTGCAATTTTGCTCCTTGAAAATTCCATTCTTGGGCGCTGTATCTCTGGAGCAGTTCTTGTGCGTTCATATCCGTTTTTACCCTCCGATTGGGCTGATTTCTGAGTCAGCCACTCCAAGGCTGGCTCTCGGTTTTTGAAAACTGGTTTTGAAAAAATAGAATTGGTGTTGCTGTTTAGCTTAAGCCAACAATATGAATATCTTGTGAAGAAATGCCATGTTTTTTGTTAAGTAAAAATACTGAAATGGCTCTGAGGAATTAGAGCGATCGCTTCTTCAGAAGAGTTGCTGTTAGCTATCACCACCAAGGGAGGGTAAAAAAGGGTAGAATCGACCTCTGGCCTAAATCGGAATTGCTCCCCCCAACCCCCGGCAAAACGCCACTCGGCTTTTGCGATTTAGGCAAGAAGTTTAATAGATTTAGGGGATTGGCCTCTGATAAATTATCGCCCCATCAGGGATAATCGGGGAGGAATACTCCCCAATATTTTGGTTAAGGGGCTAAGGGTGGATGCTGCCATCAGGCATGATGGCTCCGGTTAATATGGCTCCAGTGAATTTGACGAAAATTCGGTCTCCAGAGCCGATTTTTGCGCCTCGGAGGTCGGCGCCGCTGAGGTCGGCGCCGCTGAGGTCAGCCCCGATTAAATTTGTTTCACGTAAATCGGCTTTTACCAAGCAGGCTTGGAGGAGGTTGGCGCGAAAGAGATTAGCTTGATAAAGTTTGGCGTTGGCCAGGTTAACTTTATGCAGGAAAGCGTCTTTTAAATTGGCTTGACTGAGGTCTGCACTGCTTAGATTTCTCCCAGAAAAGTCTTTTTCTTCCAGGTCAGCACCTCGGAAGTCGGCGCCGCTGAGGTCTGGGGGAGATTTTTTGGCTTGATGCTGCTTGGTTGATGTATATTGGTAATGAGAGCTACCTGGTGGCTTGTAGTGGTAGTGGTTTTGGGAGTGCCAGTCGTACCTGGTGGTATCCCGGGGAGGGGATGGTTTGGGGGATGGTGGTGTGGGTTCGGGGCTTCTGCGGTGGGTTTGGGTTTTGAGGGAACGTAATTGTTCCCGGGCTTGATTGATTTCTTGGAGTTTTTCTTGGGCTTTTTGCAGGAGACGCTGGTTGTCTTTGGGTATGCGATCGGGATGCCAAATAAAAGCTAAATCTCTGTAGGCTTCGTTAACTTCCGATAGGGAGGCTCCAGGATTGAGCCCTAATACTTGATAGCACCGGTCTAGATCGTTCATGGTTTCGCCCTGTAGGATTATCCATATTTATGCTAGCGGTCAGAGACGGGAATTGATGGTAACTTTTGTTACCTATCGATGGCCTCTGACCTGTTACTAATTACTGGGGCTAAAAGTGGGACTATTTGCTGGTCGATCGGGCTTGTTTAATCATAGAAATGAGGGTTTGGTGAGCGTCTTCTGCATCTTGCAGGGTATGGTCAAAGGGAATGCGTAGGGATAAGGCGTTTTCGGTGATGCTGGCGTTGATATCCATACCTTCAGGGTCGATGGCGACCATTTCGGCGGCGGTAGCTTCTGGGACTTTACCGAAGACTCTGGCGTAAATCAGGACGGCATCGGCATGGTCTTCGTTCATGTGCTTGCAGATGCGATCGCTCACAGCAGCAGTGATGGGGTCAGCCATTGTAGTCTCTCTTCATTACCAAATTTCAGCTTTCCAATTTTGTCATACATCTTTGACCGATATAGCGGTTTTCTGGTTAATCAGACCCTGGTAGGGGCAATCCCCCCGGTTTCCCCTGCCCCCCTGAGCTTGCCGATGTTCCCCCCTTTTCGGGGGGCTAGGGGGGAGCCCTCGGGTTAGGGGGGAGCCCTATCCCCCGGAAAAATCGCTATATTGTCCCTTTTTGCTGAATTTTTCTTGACTCCGGTGCTATTCCGGAAGCCGCCGCATATGGGCTAACTCCCGGACAAACATCGGCTAAAACCAGGTTTTAACCATTGGTAATATTACTCCTACTAGCCCACCCAACAACAGGGTCAAGGTGGCTAACATAGATAGACCGAAACCGGGGAAGCGCTTTTCGGGGGCTTGGTAATAGCCAATAGCGTACAATGCCCGTCCCACAATCCACGCCGCCCCCAGAACTGAGGCCCAAAGAGGGCTGACGAAATAGGAAAATAACCACAGGGCGGGCAAAAAGATAATAATGTGTTCCAGGGTGTTTTCCTGCACCCGCAACACGCGCTCAAAATCAGGGTTTCCCGAAACTTGCGGCGGCATAATCTGGTACTTGTATCGCGCCCGCCCCACGTTGAGAATCAAAACGAAGTAGAGTAACAGGGCTGCGATCGTGACTAAACTGGGCAACGGAGACACGCCACACTCCAACAGCAATAAGGGATGTTTTCAATTTATCAGGAAGTCATGCCCATAATGATAATTTTTGCTAAGGTGGTGGGTTAACGCAGCATTTCTTCTAGCTTTTGCTGTTCCCAGAGGTTCCGGTAGAGACCGGGGATTTGGATAAGTTCGCTGTGGGTGCCGGTTTGGACGATTTTACCCCCATCCATCACGAAAATCCGATCGCTGGTGGCGGCGGCTGACATCTGGTGAGAGATGAAAATTACGGTTTTGCGCCCTTTGCCCGAAGAGAGGTTTTGCAGGATATTGGTGGCAGTCTGGTTGTCCACGCTGGATAAGGCATCATCGAGAATTAAGACGGGAGCATCGATGAGTAAGGCTCTGGCTAAGGCGGTGCGCTGCCTTTGTCCCCCAGATAGGGTGATCCCCCGCTCCCCGACTAGGGTTTGATACTGCTGGGGGAAATTGAGAATTTCGGGGTGAATTTGGGCTTGTTTGGCGGCGTTGATCACTTCAATTTCTGTGGCGAGGGGGCTGCCATAGCGAATGTTGTTTTCAATGGTGGTGCTAAACAGAAAGCTCTCTTGGGGAACGTAGGCGATCGCTCCGCGCAGGCTGTGTAACCGGATTTGGGTGATATCACAACTATCTAAGAATAATTGCCCTGGGGCGATATCCAAGAGTCGGGGTAAGGCATTGGCGAGGGTAGATTTGCCAGAGCCGATCGGCCCGACGATGGCGACGGTTTCCCCGGGGGCAATTTCAAAGCTGATATCTGCAAGGGCGGGAGTTTTCGCCTCGGGGAAAGTAAAACTCAGATGACGAGCCTCGATGCGACCCACAACCATTTCTGGTGCTAAGGTGATGGCATCAGGGGTGTCAGCAATTTTGGGGGTGACTTGGAAAATGGCTTCTACCCGATCGATGCTGACTTCCCCCCGCTGGTAGGTGGTGATGGTGAAACCGAGCAACGCGGTGGGAAATACCAGACGTTCTACATACAGGATGAGGGCGACAAAATCACCAATGCTGATGGCGCCCGAGGCGATCGCTTTCCCCCCAAACCCCAGCAGCACCAATAACCCCACACTGGCCAACCCGGCTAAGATGGGAAACAGCAAGGTCCGAGTTTTGGCCAAACTTAAATTGGCTCCTAATAGACGCTGGTTCTTTTCTCCAAAAGCACGACGCTCGTTTTCCTCCTGGGCGTAGATTTTAATCAAAGAAATACCGCTGATATCCTCTTGAATTAATTCACTCAAACTGGATAGCTCTTCTTGTACTGCTAGCTGCTGAGCGCGCAGCTTGTCGCTGAATAGCTGCACCAGCAGGAACATGAAGGGATAAACGGCAATTGCGAGCAAGCTCAAACGTATGTTGATCGCCAGCATCACTGGCAGGGTCAAAGCATAGGCAAATACTGTATTGACTAAACTCAAAATCGCAAACCCCAGCAACCGGCGGATATTATCCACATCAGAGGTGGCGCGGTTGATTAAATCTCCAGCCGTATTTTTGGCAAAATAAGATGGCTCTAAAGTCAGCAAATGCTCAAAAATCCGCTGTTTTAAGTCAAATTCCACCACTCGCCCCACGCCAAACAGCAGAATCCGTGAGGCGACTCTAATCCCCCACATGATGGTGGTCAGGACTAAAATCAGCATGACATAGCGCATCACCCGCTCGAAGGTGAGGGCTACTTGCAGTTGCTCGATCGCATCCCGAATCACCAGGGGAATATACACCCCCAAGGCGTTGACGATCAACAATGCCCCTATCCCGAGCAGTTCTGCTTGCCAGTGGGGGAGCAAGTAGCCCATCAGCTTGTCCAGTCTCGATCGCGCCATATGATTGTCCTGAATTGATTATCACCATCTATATTGTTCATATTTCCTGACTTTTTGTCACTGGTAACAGGTCAAAAGTCCTTTGTCAATGTCCTCCGTTCGTAGTTGGGCTTCAGCCCTCTTACTCGTTCGTAGTTGGGCTTTAGCCCACAGGAGTTTGGGCTCAAGCCCAACTACGAACCCTTTCAATCACAAGCATCGCAGGTTGTCACCCAATCCCGCATTAAGTAATAGGATAAGGTGAAAAATTCATCAATGACTTTGGTCGTGCGCTGCATGGCTTCGGCAGTGGGCATAATGTCTGTAATTTCGATGGGTTCTTGTGTTGGGTTTTGGCAAAGTTTGGCGTTTAAATTGGGGCTGCTGGGAGTGGCAGCAAACTGGAATTTTTCAAAGGCTAACTTAGCGCGGGGACTGTCGATATCATCAGCAACGACTAGCACTCGGCGGTTGGTTAGGCCCCGTCTTTGGAAACTGTTTTGCACGGCGGCGGCGCTTTGGCGCACAGTTCCGACTTCATAACGAATTTCTATATTGTCAGCGGGGATGCCACTGCGTACTAATTCGTCCCGGAGGAGTGTGCCTTCATTGGTGCGGGGGTCGATCGCCTCAGCTCGGTCAAAAACTATGACAATGGGACTATTGCCCAAGCTGACTTGGCGGTTGTATTCCCGGACGGCGGCGAGGATGCGATCGCGGCTGCGCTCGATTTGCCGGGTTGGTCGGTATGGTTGACCGGAACGGGTGAGAGTCTCCGTCTCCAGGACGATCGCATCTACTGGGGGCACATTGGCGAGAACCGGGCAAGTTTGGCGTACCGATAAATTAGACCGAATCAAACTTCGTTCCAATTGCTGCGATATCCAAGGGTTGGCCGTCACCAGCAAAACTACCAGGGCCACCCGCAGTAAATCTACCGCACCCACATTTAATTTTAAAATCACTAATTTGGCATCTTTGTCTCTGGCGAATTTGAACCCAGTCGCGGCTGGGAGCATCAAGACAAAAATCAATCCCAGAGGTTTGAGGGGCAAAGACAGAATTTGCCACCAGTTGGCCACTCCCACGTCCCAGGGGAACAAGAAGCGCAGGACCATCAGGGTCAAGACCAAGCCAATGCCCAAGCGGGTCAGGTAAATTTTGGGGATGAGCTGGCCAAGTACCCACCAGGTAAACAGAGCGATCGCCGTCCACAGCAGCACCACCAGGACCAGTTCAAACATTACTTAACCTCCTCACACAAATTTCCTTGCCACCACAAACCGGTTTTCTGAACCAGTATCCTGGTTTTATCCCAGTTGATCTGGGTGACAAACCTGATTTCTTTCTTCATTGGTAAAATATACTCTTCCCTTGTGCTTTAGGGGGGGATATATACCTCCAGGCACTAAAGTATCACTATAACTAGCCCCAACCGAAGGGAGGGCGTTGCCTCTCGTAATTGTTGATAATTATAGTTAATACAAGAGTGTTTTTCCTCTCGTGGGGTTCTTAGTTGCGACCATTGCAAACTTAATTTATAAATCTACTCTTTTCTTAACCATTATGGCAGCAAGTCCGAAGTAAGATATTAAATAATGTCCCAAATCAAAGCGGCGGCAAGCCTAACCGGGATGATTTCCCGTCTTTTTGGGAGTAGGGGTTGGCTTCCCCCTACCGGGAGATTCGGGAGCTAGGCCCCTTAAGTGGGGGATTGTAGGGGCGAACGACCGTTCGCCCCTACATCTGACGATCGTACTCCTGTAGCAGTAGATTCGCTATTTAAGTGATAACACAAAAGTGATAGTAAAAACAATCAGCGATGAAAGTGAATCAGTTGCTGAGGCAATACGAGAAAGGAATCAGAGATTTTCGGTACATTAGCTTGGCGGGGTTAAACCTTAGCCACATAGTCCTGATTCAAGTAGATTTCTCTGGAGCCAACCTGGATGGAGCTAATCTCAGCCGTGCGTTTCTCACTAGAGCTAACCTGTGTGAAGCTTCTATATGTAGGGCAAATCTCAGTTTTGTGAAGCTGAGTGATGGCAATTTAACCGGAGCCAATCTCACTAAAGTGAACCTAAGTGGCGCTTTTATGGTGAAATCCCAGCTCTCTGGGGCACAAATCAGCGGTGCGAATCTCACGGGGGCGAACCTGCGTTCTGCCAATCTGCAGGAAGCTAACCTCAGCGGCGCTAACTTGCAGGGAATTAACCTCCGGGGTGCGGACTTACGTGGGGCGAACTTGCGTTGGGCCAACATCTCCTGCGGGCGCTTGAGTGGCGCGTTGCTGGATGGGGCGAAATTAAATGGGGTTAATCTCAGTGGGGCTTATTTAAATGGGGTCAACCTGAAGGAGGTGGAATTGGATGGGGTGAATTTGATGGATGCCAAACTCAGTGGCGCTAATTTGCAAGGAGCAAAGCTGATGGCGGCAAATTTTCGAGCTGCTAAACTGCGGGGTACTAATTTGAGCGGCGCGAATTTGCGGGGGGCTGACTTTACAGACGCAGAGGTGGTATCGACTAATTTTAAGGGGGCGGACCTGCGAGAGGCAAAAATCGCTGGGGCGATCGTGGATGGGGCAAGTGTTACCACGGCAATTCTGGCGGATACGATCGGGCATTATCTTCAAGGGCATCCCTTCGCCCCGGGCATGACGGGGTAACTAACGCTGACGCTTGCTTTTCATGGGTAGGGGTCTTGGGGGGGGTAAAAATTCCGTGGGGGGGCTATAGAAGCCGTAGGGGGGTGGAATATCTACGGTCTCGAAGGGGGTTTGTTCAAAGGAGCTGGAACGCCGCTGGGGTTGGGAGAGGAGGGCGATCGTGCCTAAGACCACCACGCCACCACCTACCGCCAGGACCACTACCATCCCGGCGATAAACCCCAGTAACCCCACCTGAAAACTGCCCCCATTATTACAAACTTCGCTGTTGCTTCTGGCGAGGCGATCGTTCAGAGTCGCAACTAAAAGCTGCTGCTGTTGCAGTTGGGCGCTGAGGTTTTCCGAGTGCATCCGCTGCTGCTCGAACTGCATTTTGAGCTGTTCCCCAGCCAGGAGCTGTCTTTCTAGCTGGGTTTTGAGCTGTTCGGTGGTGAGCTGTTGGCGTTCTAATCCCCTTTGGAGTTGGTTTAAATCCGATCCCGGCGCCTGCAGAGGCTGTGGTGGGGGTGGGGGGGTGGGGCTGGTTTGGCTGTCTTGAGGATTGGTGAGGCGAGGAGCGATGACCAAAGAGCGATCGCTAAACCCAAAATCCAGCTTGAGCAACAGCAGCGCTACCACCCCAGTGACAGCGCACCCAGCTAAAAATGCCGTGTTATTGCTCATAAGCTATTTCCTTTGCGCTGACCAACATAGATTGCTCCGACTCTGTGCCGATGGGTGTCCCCTCTTGGCCTAGCTTGCTCTCCATATTTAGATGCTATATAGCTGTTCATCCCCTTCCTCCGGCGCCACCTTGGCTTTTGATCATAACAGATGGATATCCTCACCGCCCTGGAATGGGGAGAGTGACAGATGGAGCATCAAGAGCATGGCAACCACTCAGAGTCGGGCGCAGCATTCCGATGATAAATTCTCGGTTTTGAGAGATAGAGGACTCGCCCGAATGCTTCGCCCCTACATATGGCAGGATGCTCCCGGTGAGAGATGGGGAACGCGGATTTGTCGGCACAGCTCCCCTCAATCTACAGAATTATTTGCGGCGTTTCAGCTCAGTTTCAATTGCCTGAATCACCATTTGAATGACTTTCACACGAGCATAATATTTATCATTTCCCGCCACGATCGACCAAGGTGCCGCCGGGGTGCTGGTGCGTTGAATCATTTGATTGATGGCCACATAATAAAAGGGTTCTTTTTCCCGATTGCGCCAGTCTTCGGCGGTGATTTTGTAATTCTTGAAAGGATTTTGCTGCCGTTCTTCAAAGCGGCGCAATTGCTCGTCAGAAGAAATATGTAGCCATAATTTGACTAACACATAGCCCGCGCTGGTGAGCTGTTCTTCAAATTCGTTAATTTCTTTATATGCCTGTCGCCATGAGGTTTCTGATGCGTACCCTTCCACCCGCTCCACTAATACTCGCCCGTACCAGGTCCGGTCAAAAATGCCGATTTTGCCGGGAGGAGGGAGGCGACGCCAGAACCGCCAGAGATAGTGGTGGGCTTTTTCTTCGTCAGTGGGGGCGGCAAAGGGGCTGACGATGTAGCTGCGAGGGTCGAGTACGTCGGTGAGCCGTTTGATGGCGCCACCTTTGCCTGCGGCGTCCCAACCTTCAAATACTACCAGGACGGGGATTTGCTGTTGGTAAATCTCTAGTTGTAGCTCCCGCAACCGGGTTTGCTCTTCTCGCAGTTGCTCTTTGTATTCGTCTCTGGAGAGGCTCTGGCTGAGGTCCACTTGGGCGAGGAGGTCGGGTTCGGTGGGTTCGAGTTTTTCTTGGGGGGGGAGGGTGGGTGGCGGCGATCGAAACTGGAGCCGATCGAGTGCTTCGGTAAGGGTGGTGGCCATTTTGGTGAGGACTTTCACTCGCGCCCATCGCTGGTCGTTGCCTTCTACCAGGGTCCAGGGGGCTGTCCCAGTGCTGGTTTGGGCAAACATCTCCTCGGCGAAGGTGGCGTATTGGTCGTAATTTTTGGCTTGTTGCCAGTCTTCGGGGCGGACTCGCCAAGCGTCTAGGGGGTCGGCGGCGGCGGTTTTGAGGCGTTTTTTTAGTTCTTTTTTGCTGATGTGAATCCAGAATTTGCCGATCGCCGCCCCATCATCTACCAGTTGTCGCTCAAAAGCGTTGATTTGTCGCATCACTATTGGCACCTCCGCTTCCGCCACGCGGCCAAATAGCCGGTCCTCTAGGACCCTGGTGTACCAACTGTGATAGAAAAAGCCGATCGTCCCACTCTGAGGCAATTTTTGCCAAAACCGCCATAAGAAAGGATACTGCCTTTCTGCTTCTGTGGCAGGCCAGATGGGGTGGACTGTAAACCCTCTAGGGTCGATATAGCCTACCATTTTCTTGACTAGCAAACCTTTTCCCGCCGCCGCCCACCCTTCTAGAACAAACAAGGCGGGGAGTTTTTTTTCCCAACAGGCTTGCTGCAGCACCCGCAGCTCCTGCATCAGGGATTCGATCTGGGCTTTATAATCGTCTTTTTCCAGAGCTAGGTTGAGATCCAGGTTATCCAGCATTTTTTTACTACAAGTGAGATTTACCCTTGTCACTTGTCCTTTGTCACTTGTCCTTTGTCACTTGTCACTTGTCACTTGTCCCCTGAGCGAAGTCTCAGGGTAACATTTCAAAGGACAAAGGACCAAGGACCAGGGACCAAGGACAAAGGACAAATGACTAATTTTATCTTAATCTTCATTAATTTATCTCACTACATATAAATTAATTGCCCGAAATTCATCTTTATTTCTTGACAATTCAATGGTTTTCTCCCCATACTTAAGTATATTATATATTGTATAATTAAGCCAAAGCCGACAAGGGAAGCCGGGATATTAAGCAACAATACTTAGAAAAAAGCCCCTGGCGCCAGGGCGGGGAGGAGCAAAAAAAAGAATTCTGTAGATTTACCATACAGCAGGCTGCATGCGACTTTATCATCATATAGAGAGGATGTGGCTAACGATTAAGCAAGCTGATTGCTCAAATCGTTACCGCCGTCTATCCTCCCGACCCTATCCTGAAATATCGCGCATGCAGACCGAAGCTTTTAGTGAGCTGTTTCCGCTATTCAGTGCTGCCAGTCCCGAAACCTTGGAATGGCTGCTATCCGTTGCGGATGAGCACGAGTATCCAGCCAACAGAGCTGTGTTGATGGAAGACGCCTGGGGCAATGCCGTGTACTTCGTGCTATCCGGTTGGGTAAAAGTCAGGCGCCTGTATGGTGAAAACGTCGTGACTTTGGCGATTCTCGGCAAAGGGGATTTCTTTGGAGAAATGGCAATTCTGGATGAATCTCCCCGATCGACCGACGTAATCGCCCTATCTCCAGTGCAGCTAGTCAGTGTTTCTGCCCAGAGATTCATTCAAACCCTGTTCAAAGACGGCCAGCTACACCACCGGATGTTACAACTGATGGTGCGGCGACTGCGGCAGACAAATTTGCGGTTTCAACTGCGGCATCGTCCCCCAGCAGTGAAACTGGCCAATACTTTGGTTTCTTTGGCAGAAAACTACGGGCAGGCAACGGAGAAAGGCACAGAAATCTATAACATACCCGTTAAAGATTTGGCGGATGTTACGGATATCGGTGTGGAAGAAACCACCAAAATCATTGAAAAGCTGCAGAGCAAGGGCTGGGTAAGAATTGATACAGCTCGTCAGACGATGCACTTGCTCAGCCTCAAGCAGTTAACTCAGCTCGCGGGTCACGGTTGAACTTAGGTTCGGCGTACCGCTGATGATCAATGCCCCAAAGCAGCCCCCAACTCTTTTCGCTCATTCCCATAGCCCTTTCCTAAGATGACTGAAGTTACTCAATACTCTTCCCCAAACAGCACCATGATGGAGGATTCTGCCCCTACTGTCCCGACTCTGCACTATCAGGTATCGATGCCACAGCCGGAATCGCATATTTTTGAGGTGGTGTTGCGGGTGGGGGGTTGGCAAGCATCGGTACTGGATTTAAAAATGCCGGTGTGGACCCCTGGGTCTTATTTGGTGCGGGAATACGCCAAGCATTTACAAGAGTTCTCGGCAGAAGACGTGGACGAGAGCCCCTTGCTGTGGAAAAAGCTGAGTAAAAATCACTGGCAAATCAAAACTGGCTCTCACCCAGCGGGGGGGTTGGTGAACGCCTCTGGGCGTCGCACTACGATCGTCCGCTATCGTATTTTTGCCTCGGAGCTGACGGTACGCACCAATCACCTCGATCGCACCCACGGCTTTTTTAATCCGGCGGCAGTATTTTGCTACCTCCCAGGGTATGAAGGGGTGCCGATCCGGGTGACGGTGATCCCACCCCAACCGGAATGGCAGGTGGTGACACCATTACCACTGGTTCCGGGAGAGGCCAACACTTTCTTGGCCAAAGATTTCGATACTTTGGTGGATAGCCCTTTTGAAATCGGCACTCACAGGATTTATTATTTCGACGTGGAAGGGCGACACCATGAGCTGGTGATTTGGGGCGAGGGGAATGAGCAACCATCCCGGATGGTTCAAGATATCGAGCAAATCATCAAGGTAGAATCCCGGATGTTTGGGGGCTTGCCTTACGATCGTTATGTGTTTCTCCTCCACCTGTCGGCTTCTGGCTACGGCGGTTTGGAACATAAATATAGTTGCACCCTCAACTATCCCCGTTTGGGTTTTCGCGCTCCTGACCAATACCATCGCTTTTTGCAGCTAGTGGCTCACGAGTTCTTTCACTTGTGGAATGTGAAGCGCATTCGCCCCAAAGCTCTGGAAGCGTTCGACTATGAAGGGGAAAATTACACTCCTTCTCTGTGGTTTTGTGAGGGAGCTACCAGTTACTATGATTTACTGATTCCCTTACGGGCGGGGATTTACGATGCTAAGACTTTCTTGCAAAGTCTCAGCAAAGATATAACTCGCCTGCTGACGACACCAGGGCGGTTGGTGCAGTCGGCGAGCGAGTCGAGCTGGGATGCTTGGATTAAGTTGTATCGCCGGGATGCGAATAGCGATAATTCCCAGATTTCTTATTATATCAAAGGGGCGATGATTTCCCTGCTGCTGGATTTGCTCATCCGGGCGCGGCACAATAATGCTCGATCGCTCGATGACGTGATGCGCTATCTCTGGCAAGAGTTCGGCATCTCAGAAATCGGTTTTACCCCGGAGCAACTCCAAGCCGCTCTCACCAATGTGGCGGGGATTAATTTAGATGAGTTTTTCGCCAAATATATTGACGGCACCGATGAACTGCCTTTTGATGATTACTTAGAGCCCTTCGGACTCCAGTTACAATCGGTGGAAAATGGCAACTCTGTCCCTTTCACTGGTTGGACGGTAAAAGCAGAAAACGGCAAGCCGATGATTAAATTTGTCCACAGTGATTCCCCAGCGGAAATGGCGGGAATTAATGCTGATGATGAACTGCTGGCAATTAATGGGCTCCGCGTCACGGCGGAGCAGCTATCAGAACGGCTCAAAGACTTTCAAGCGGGGGAAACTCTTTCGGTGACAGTTTTTCATCAAGATGAATTGCTCACCACTTCCCTCACTTTGGCTCCACCCCGCCCTAGTGCTTATCGCATTGTACCAGTGAAGCAGTCCAGCTTAGCTCAAGAAAACAATTTTAAAGGCTGGTTAGGTAGCGAATTTGCTATCTTACGGCAAACCTAATTTCCTCTTTCTGTTCTCTGTGTCTTGGTGGTTTGAAAAGGCACAGAGGGCACTGAGGAGGATTGTATCAGCATAATTACTTAGGCTAATTTGGGTTACGGGGACAATAGCTAAAAGATTATTACAAATTAAAACTTCGGGGGATATGGGTGCTAAGGTAGTGCCAAATTTGAGGCGATGCCAATGGCGGGCAGTGCTTCAAAGCGGTAAATTATGGTAAGGTAAAATAAGCGATGACGATTCCACCACCACCACCACCAATCACCCCCCGCCAGATGAACTTGCTGCGAGTTGTGACGGCAATGGCTTGGTCTGATGGGGAACTGGCTAAAGAAGAAGTGGATTTGATGCTGGAGCGATTCAGCAAGTTATTTGCCTCGGTTCCCGAACACCAGCAGCAGCTCCAGCAGGAGTTGCGCGATTATATGATGCAAAATCTGCCTCTGGAGGAGTCGATCGCCAAGCTGGAAACCCCCCAAGAGCGGGAATTAGTCCTACAGTTGGGCTATGCGGTGATTGCGGCTAGTTCTCGTACCCCCGATGAGCCTAAGATTAATGAAGACGAGGCGGAAGCCTACCGCAAATTGGTGGAACTTTTGCAATTACCCCCGGAGACGGTACACCGTCTGGAAGCCGAAGTTTAATCCTGGTATATTGCTGTTTCATGCGCCCCAATAGTAGGGGCAACCACCGCCAGTGGGATTGCCCCTACTACTGAGAGGTTTTTTATTAGTTCACCAATTTGAGAAATGCGATATAATATAAACCCGGTTTCTTGGTTAAGCCGTGGGATAATAGAAACCGGGTTGGTTAATATAAATTATGTCAATAATGCCTAGCCAAACCAAGAAGGGTTGATTTCTTGTAGGCTGTCGCCGGGATTGAAAGTGGGGGCAATGGTGGCATCGCTAACGCGGCGGGTTTTTCTACCTCGTCGGGGCTGGATATGTTGGCTGTACTGGACTATTTTGGTTTGGCCAATTTCATAGGCGGTGGTGCCTCTGGGAACTTGTCGCAGGAGATGAATGGCTCCAGTATAATCACGGGCGGCAGCTTTTTCATAGGCTTGCTGTAGGACTGAGTTGGCTTTGATTTCTTGTTTTTGGCTATATTCGGCAATTTTTTGCTGGACTATTTCATAGGCGGATGTGCCTGGGGGAATTTGGCTGAGTAGTTGCAGGGCACCGCTAAAGTCTCGGTTGATGGCTCGATCGTATGCTTGTTGTAGCTGGCGGTGGGCAATATCTTCTAGTTGTTGCTGGTGCTGTTCCTGATATTGCTTAATTTGCGCTTGTGCTGTATCATAAACTGGTGTGCCGTAGCTGACCTTTTTGAGCAAGCTGATGGCGCTAGCAAAATCTTTTTGATTCGCCCGATCGTATGCTTGCTGCAAAAATTGCTCGGCATCGGGAGCCATTTCTGCGGCGGCTTTTTGCACCATTGGCTCGATTTGCATCTGCCAATGAGAAATCGCAGGCATTTTAGCGGCACTGCTGAGAACCGAGCCCCACTGGCTTTTTTCATAAGCCTGTTGAATTTGCTGGAATTCGGCGGCGGCTTTTTTCCAGTCCACTTGCCAACGCTGGGCATCGTCTTGAGCCTGTTGGTAGGCGGAACTATCCCAAGTGATAGACTGCACCAGGACGATCGCCTGGTCTAAGTTACCATTTTGGTAAATTTCCCGCGCCTTTGTCAGCAGATCGATACCTCGATCGGGCGGCAACTGCGATAAAGAATAAACAGCACCTAAAATAATCGCTGCATTCACCGCAATGCCCATACTCATCCCTACGATCAAAGGTTGTAGGGGGGAAGGGCGACGTTTAACGGGTGTCTGAACCTCCACAGGGGTCGCGCCACCATCATGCTCCACCGCCGCTGGACTCAGGGACTCAGAATTATGCTCCGGCGATCGGGCGTCAACCGCCAAAGAATCATCCTGTGGAAACTCTGCCTCCGACTCGATCGTGTTGAGGTTCGTTTCTTCTGCATTCTCCAAATTCACCACAGATAACAATGAATTGCCCAAAAACTGCCGGGAAAATTCATTGATCGGAGAAACCGGGTTTCTCGGCTCCGTTTCTTGGGCAGTGGTGGTGGGTATCCGATGGCTCCGCCGTCCTAACGGTTCGGAACTAGACTCCCCGATGGGATAGGTTGGATCTGGCAAGTTGGGGTAGTGCCGATAAAGGTCTTCCATAACCTCAATTGCTGATTGGTAGCGGTTTTTGCCGTGATAGCGCACCATTTTGTCCAGAATGGCAGCTAGCTCGGTACTGACTTCACCCTGAGATCGGGATGAATGAGAGATTTGTGATTGCCAAGTGATCGTGGCGGTGGCGGAGTCCACCTGCAAATGAAATGGATGCAGGCCCGTCACCGCTTGAATGCCAATTAAACCCAGAGCGTAAATATCGCTATGGGGTTCAGGATGTCCGGTGAGTTGCTCTGGTGACACATAACCAAATGTGCCGATCGGGATGCTCACCGGAAGATGCGGAACCGCACTCACCAAATGCCCTTGGTGGTGGCTATCCCCAAGGAGAACCGCAGAGCTAAAGTCCGTCAAAATCAGCTTGCCGTCCCTTTGGTGGCGGATAATGTTTTGCGGTTGCAAATGAGTATGAATTAAGCCTTGCCCATGAACTAAGGCCAAAATACTCAATAATTCCTCGAGCATTTCGGCACATTCCACATCTGTATAGCGCTTCCCATACCTAGGGCTAAAGGGTAGTTCTTGACTGAGGGGATGCCCAGGAAAGAACTCTTGCACTAAATACAAATCTTCGTTTTCTTGGAAAAACCCTAAAAGTTGGGGCATCTGCGGATGATGCCCCAATTGTTTGAGGATTTGCGCTTCTTTGGTTAACCGGCGTCTGGCGGTGCGCTTCAGTTTGGCAGCATAATTAGATGTCCGGTCTAAAGACCTTCGACTAACTTGCTTGACTATGCACTTGGGTGAACCGATTTGATGTGTGTCTTGAGCGAGATAGGTTTGAATGTGAACGTCAGTGCTTAAAATTTGGACGATTTGATAACGACTGGCGACCAACTTACCCACATCAAGGCACGACACGAAATTTTGCATAACCCTCCGGAATCCAAACCGCAAAGAAATTTTTCACCCCAGAGATGCCGATCGGCGCGCCTTTGTGGCAGAAGGCTACGCCCGCCAAAGGGTTTGAGTTTTGGCGCGGGCTGTTTCTCCCTACCCACCGAGGACATGCTCTTGGTTATCCGCCGCGCACATCTCCGGTTTGGGGCAGTTTTCGCTCTCAGAGCTGGCGCCACCCGATCGGGGGCTCGGCATCCCAAGAGCCAGGAATCTCTCCTCTCCCCTACTTTTCTGTGGCATCCTTTATCTTTCAGGAATAATTTTCGGTTTTTTCCCGGACTTTTGCTGGCAATAGATAGCTGTCTTTCCTTACAGTTCAAATAGCTTTTTATTTTTTCTGGTTAATTGCCATTTCTTTTCACATATTTAATCTTCTATGCCAAATAATTACCTGGTCTGGCATCTTCTAAAATCGAGCTTCTTGCCTTTTTGATTACCGGTAAATTTACATTTAAAATACCTATGGTTTCGGCACCAATAGACGGGCTAATACCAATTTAAAAAATTATTGCTACAGTTACGGGATGGATTTGGGTATGAGTAGGGACGAACCCCCCGTGGTCGCCCCTTAACCCTACTGTTGCCTGAATTTTTGTAAATGGTATAATGCTATCAATTTAATTGATATAGCATTTCTCGCTCTTGATGTGGTATGCAGCCCGCATCTGTCAAAACCGTACCCGCCTGCCCGGTCATCCAGTCAAAATCTATCCCTCACTAATATGAGAAACGCTATATGAATGCTAGGTAAGGAGGGAGCCCACCCAACCAGGGGCGGGGGAGAGACAATTGATGAAGAATTGTGAAGAGAGAATAATAGTTTTCACTCACATTGATGGCCAGAGCCTCTATAACAATAGATGTGGGGTTTACGGATAAGAAAACCCGGCCAAAAGAAGGGGGTTAAAAGGAAAAATAGGAGGAAAATTCAGGGAAATTGCTGATGCCACTGGGAGTAAAATAATCAGATAATAAAATCAAGTGGCTAGGGTGGTGGCTATCAATGGTAAAAATTTCAGACTTGATGTGTATTTCTCACGGACGCCCAGTGAGTGGGTGGCGGGTCTTGGGGCTGTGCGCCGGGATCTTAATGATGGCGATGATTATCGGTGCCCAGTATGACATCTGGCAGCAAGGGAACCCAGGGAAAACCGAGTTTTATGTGAATGTGATTTTCCGCCGGTAGGGGGGCTGCTACGGATACAAAGTTTGTCCTTGGTCATTGGTCATTGGTCATTAGTCCAATAGTCCAATGACTGCTTGACAAGGGACAAGTGACAAATGACCAGTGACCAATGACTGCGGACGGCATCGACTGTTTAATTAGCACCGGCTGACAGGGGCACCCGATCGGCTGGGCTATTTTCCAGGTAGATGGCGCAGATATCCTCTGGCAGTAAAGATTCTAAGCTGCGATATCCTTCTTGAAGCAAGGCTGTAACCTCAGTTGGGGAAATTGTTTCTTGCTCCGCTTGCAGGCTACCAGCAATGCGGGTTTCGCTCCAGTGAAAAGTCTCAGCCATCACCATCACGAGCCGCTGTTTTGCTGGCATCATATCCAAGGCTTCTTGGACGTAACACATCAGTGGCGGTGGGGCAGCGGCTAAAGAGTAGTTGATGGCTTCCACGGGAGGTAATTGGGCTTCCTTGAGGCATAAAGCCGTAGTGTTAATCAGCCAGGTCTGAAAGGTGAAATTACCGCCGCCTAAGAACAAATCTAGTCCGCGCAGTTCGTGGAAGATGTGCCGCCAGGTGAGGGCGAAGAGATAATCCCCTTGTACGGGGGATTTGACCTGGTGCTGAATTAGACTATAGACGATCGCATGATAGCGACAGAAAAGGGCGGTGAAATATTTGCCCTCATCGGGATGACGCTGAAACAGGGTGACTAATTCACTATCAGTGTAATGAAATAGGGATTTGACGATCGGATGGTTGGATTCGCTAAAATCAGGCAGTTGAAGCATATCCAGTTATTGTAAGTGTGGGAGCGGCAACGGGGAAGGCAAGGCAAATCGGCACGGCTGGGGGGGCTTTTGTCTCCAAGTCCTGTTCTGATCTCAACCCACCGACCCCGATATGTTTGTAAAATTATAGTGTAGCCTTAGTGTCGCCCGTCGTTAGGCTGTTGGTTTAGTGCGCCAAAAGCACTTATCCCCAACGGCGACGTTCCCCCAGGGGCGCAGCAAGGACGATCGCGCCGCCGAACCTTTAGGGAAAGCGCCGCGTCCCAAGGCGTCCGCACTGGCTCGCTGCCCCAATTCAAATGCCCAACTCTGAAGGTCACTCCCGCATCGGCAACCCCAATGCGCTGATGGCTGACCTTGATCCGGCGACAAAGTTGGTTTTCCCCAAACGCGAATTGAATTTCATGGCTCTAACCCTTAGTTTCCCTCATATCATTGGCGCTTTTTTACCCTCTTTGCCTTTGGATAGTCTGCTTTCTACCCAAGGGATTATGGTGATGCTGCTGGCTGCCTATGCCGTGGCTATGTGGATGTTTCTGACCAGCGCTCCCAAAGTTTACACAATCATGGTCTCGGACCTAGAGATTGCCAAGCAGTTCTACGAAGGTATGCTCGAACTCCCCGCCGCCGAAGTCCCCCTACACTACTACTACAATTATGAACAAACTCTCGGAGCTACGGCGATCGACCCTCTATATATGTCCTCCGTGGGTACGGCCCCAGTCACTCCGGGTTTAAATGGCACCGATGGACTGTGGTATCAGCTCCAGAAAAATACCCAACTCCACGTTATCTCCGGAGCGAGTCTGGGGAATAAAAACCGCCAGCGTCATGTGGGCTTCGATCGCGAATGTATGGACAAACTGCTCCAGCGAGTCCAAGTGGTAGGGGTGAAATACAAAATTCGCCGCGAAAAACCCCTCAATTTTTTGGTTAAAGACCTAGAGGGGCGAGTGATTGAAATGGCGGAATTGTCTAATTAATACTATTTGTCCTTGGTCCCTTGTCACTGGTCATTTGGTAACATGTCACTTGGTAGGGGCGATTCGCGAATCGCCCCTACTCACATGTCCCCTGAGCGAAGTCGAAGGGTCACTCGTCCAATGACAAAGGAGTTTGGACCAACTTTCAGGTTTGTTTGTAATGACGGGTGCATTACCCGCTTTTTGTATGAACGCTACAGCCATATCAGCTCCGGCCATGATTCAAACAATCTTGGCTCCAGCGGTGATGATTTCAGCCACCGGGTTATTTCTTCTGAGTTTGAATGCCAGACACGCCGCGATTTTTGCTCGGATTCGGATCCTCACCGATGAAAAGGCCAAAATTATGGGTCATTTTCCCGATATCAATGAGCCGGATTTTCCTAGTTGTGAACTGCGTTTTAAAAGTATTGAAATTCAGTTAAATATGCTTTTGAGGCGGGCGCGTTATATTCGCTATGCCATTATCTGTCAGGCTTTGGGGGTGGGAGTATTTGTTTTAACTTCTCTGACTATTGGTCTGAATTTGTTGCTAGCATTCGGCTGGCTGGTGAATTTGCCTTTGATATTATTGTTGTCGGGTATGGTGTTAATTCTGATTGGAGCTGTGTTTTTATGTCTTGATGAATATGTGGCTTATGAGGTGATTTTGATGGATGTAAAAAGGCGGGCTGGTTATTAAATTTCGGGGGGAGGCGGGAGCAAGTGGGGAAGACTGAGGATAAAATGAGGGCAATGGGAGTATATGGGGGATGAATGTGGAAGAACCGGTTTATATTCGCTTCCCGAAGGTGCAGATTTGGCGGCGGGGGGTGGCTTTTGCCATAGATTATCTGGTGGTGTCTGTGGTGGCGAGTGTGATGGGGGGTGCTGGTGGGAAGGTGACGCTAGGGCAAATGGTGTTGTTTTTGATTTTGTGGTTGGGGATGCGGGCGATCGCTCCCCTCGCCAACCGGGGCCAGAGTTTGGGCCGTTGGGCTTTGGATATGAAGGTGGTAGATTGGCAGGGGAGGACACCGTTGCTGATAGATTTGTTGAAGCGAGAGGCGATCGCTGGTGGTGGTGCCGTTTTTGCCCTGCTTGGTTTGAGCCAAATTGCTCCCGGACAAGGTGTGGGGATGCTCTTCTTGCTCCCACTGGCGGCTGACTGTAGCTTTGCGAGTACGGATCTGTTCCGCCGTCAAGCCGTACACGATCGCATTGCAGGCACCCTCGTCGTCGCCACTCGTCGCGGCTTCTCCCTTGACCTCAAGGTAAAAAAGTGGTATTTCCTAGTCCAGGGGTGGATTGAGGAAATCTCCCAGAAAAACTCCCGTCCCTAAAGAGCCGGAGACTCGCCGCCGGGGAAAACTGCCTGAAAAAACCAGCACCATGTCCCCAAACTTGATATAACCAATTACAGCACTGATATAATAAAAAAGATTCGCCGCTATTTCCGGGCGAAAAGTGGCAGCAATATGTTATAGTTGAAGTTCGTGTTTAAATTCGTCAAGCAAGAGGATTCCCCAGACCTATGGCTAAAGGTGTCCGTATCATCGTGACGTTGGAATGCACCGAGTGCCGGACCAACGCAGTTAAGCGCTCCCGAGGCGTGTCTCGTTACACCACGGAGAAAAACCGCCGCAACACCACGGGGAGAATGGAATTGAAAAAATTCTGCCCCCACTGCAACAAACACACGGTTCACAAAGAAATTAAGTAGAAAACAGACGTGATGGCTAACGTCTGAACCGGCCAGCCGGGAAGAAAATTAACCATCAGACCCAGACACCAAGATTATTCGACTAATAATAGAAGCGCTATGACTTACTTTCGCCGCCGAGTTTCACCCATCAACCCGTCAGAACCGATCGACTATAAAGACGTGGAGACCCTGCGCAAGTTTATTACGGAAAGGGGCAAGATTCTGCCACGTCGGATTACGGGTCTGACGGCGCAGCAACAGCGAGACCTCACCAAGGCCATCAAGCGGGCCAGGATACTGGCTCTGTTGCCATTTATCAACCCAGAAGGGTAATCTAGGTAGTTGGTGGCTCCTCAGTCGCTGGAGTGAAGGTGTGCTGCCTCAGCTTCACAGAGCCATCAAGACCCTAGGAAGCGCCAGTAGCACAAAAGGCAAAAACTACACCGGAATGGATCGCGCTTGTGGACAAGGGAACGCTGCTCGAATTTCGCCTGAACGGAGACAGAAGACTGGCTGTAGCCGATCGCCCAGACGGCAAAAAGAACTGGATCGTCTTAGATGAGTTCGGCCAACCCCACAGCATCCGTCCTCAGCAAATTAGCTATGAAATAGACGCTAGCTCTAGCTACAAACCAGCGGATATACCGAAGTTCCGCCAGGAGGTAGAGCCTTATGTAGATCCAGACAGTCTGGAAGTAGCTTGGGAGATACTTACTGAAGAAGGAAAGGCGGTAACTCCGGCGGAAATGTCCCAACTGCTGTTTTCTGAAAAAACAGCGGTGGGTTGCTATGCAGCGCACCAGTTGCTGGTAGGGGATAAACTGTATTTTAAGCAAAAGGGCGATCGCTACGAGCCGCGTCCTCGGTCCCAGGTGGAAGAGCTGAAACACCAGATAGAGGTAGAACAGTCTCGGCAGCGCGAGTGGGAGGATTTCTTAACCCGGGTGCGGCAGTGTCTGGGAGGAGAAGCGGTGGAATGGTCTAGTGGCGATCGGGTTCGCATCGAAGCCTTGGAAAAATACACCGTATTCGGCGAAGAAGCGCCAAGCCGCATCGCCGCCAAGGAAGTGCTAACTAACCTCGATCGAGCCGACACCCCCGAAGCCGCCTTCGCACTTTTAGTCGATTTGGGATTGTGGAGCGAACACGAAAACCTGTTTCTGCGGCGCAATCAGATTCCCACACATTTCTCTAGCAAGGTACAGGAAGTGGCTCAACGCTGTTTACATCTCCCCAGTGCTGACCCCGACGAAAACAACCGCCTCGACCTCACAACCCTGAAGGTCTATACCATCGACGATGAAAGCACCCAGGAAATAGACGACGGTCTGAGCGTAGAATACCTCCCCGACGGACGCAAGCGGCTATGGATTCACATCGCCGACCCCAGTCGCCTGGTATTTCCTGGAGACGAGCTGGACCTAGAAGCGCGCCGCCGCAGCACCACCATTTATTTACCCACAGGAATGGTGCCCATGTTTCCCCCAGAACTGGCCACCGGTCCGATGAGTTTGGTACAGGGGAAAATCTGTCCGGCCCTGAGTTTCGCCGTGATTTTGAGCGACATCGGCAGCGTCGAAGAGTACAGCATCCACCCCAGCATTATCAAGCCTACCTATCGCCTCACCTACGAAGACGTAGATGAGATGCTACATTTGGGATTGCAAGCTGAACCGGAAATGACCACTCTGGCGGAAATGGCCCGCCTCCGGCAATCTTGGCGTCAGTCCCAAGGCTGCATCAATATTTATATGCCCGAATCGGTGATTAAAGTCAAAGGCGACGAAATCACTATTGAAGTCTTAGACGATTCCAAAGCCAGACAAATGGTGGCGGAAATGATGATTTTGGCCGGGGAAGTGGGGGGCCGCTACGGTCAGAGTCAAAACATCCCCCTGCCATTCCGGGGGCAAACCCAGCCAGAATTACCCCCAGAGGAAGAATTGCTCCAGCTACAGCCGGGACCCGTGCGCGCCTGCGCCATTCGCCGCTGTATGCCTCGCAGTGAAATCAGCACCAGCCCAACCCGCCACGCCAGTTTAGCTCTGGGAGTTTATACTCAAGTCACCTCCCCCATCCGCCGTTATAGTGACTTGTTGGCGCATTTCCAAATTAAGGCTCACTTGCGGGGAGATCCGCTACCCTTCACGGCGGTAGAACTGCAAGAGGTGTTGATGAGTATCACTACCACTGTGAAAGAGGCTTCTTTGGTGGAACGGCAAACTAACCGCTATTGGGCTTTGGAATATTTGCGCCGCCACTCGGGAGAGGTTTGGCAGGCGTTGATGTTGCGCTGGTTGAAGGAAGATGAGAATTTAGGGTTAATTTTGCTCGAAGAGTTGGGGATGGAAATGGCTTGGCGTTTGCCCAGAGCCGTGCGGTTGGGCGATCGCCTAGAAGTCCAAGTCAGCTACTCCGACCCCCGCCGTGACCAAATCAACTTCCAAGAAATGCTCCCCGCCGCCGGTTCCGCCAGCGCCAGCTAGTTAGAGCAGATTGTCGGGTGGGCATTTCACCTACCATAATTTATATGAATAATTAATATTTTCAGCAATTCATATGAATTACTGAAAATATAACTCAGCTAAAATACTGTTAATTTCATTAACACTGATATCGGCTACTTCTGATTTGGCGTAAATGGTTAATAAAAGCACGCTAGTTGGTGACTCAACTTGATATATGAGTTGATAACCACCGCTTTTCCCTTTTTGGATATCAGTATTTTTGACTCTTACCTTGAAAATCAAGTAATTTTCACCCATCCCAGCCAGCCGAACCGATAGGTCGGCGAAGCCATCGCCCGTAAAGTTACCCTGCTGTAACTCCTCGATAATTGGCTGAGTGTCTAACCGAATCCGGCGGTATTTCTTAGCCAAGTCCCGCAAATTGCGTTTGTACTGGGGTGTTAAATCAATTTGGACTAAAGGTTGGTCATTCGACATCTATTCCCTCCCACATTTGAGAAAGAGGAATGCGTTTCCCTGCTTTAGCTTCCTGTAAGGCTCGCCGGAGACTGGCTTTGATTTCTTCCACAGGAGTATCATCCGGGTCGATTTCCTCCGCCTCGGTTAATTCCGGGAAAAGGACAATAACTCGCACTCGACTAGGAGCGCAATTTTCCAGAGCCTGGTCTAAATGCAATTCCCCTTTTTCATCCAAAGTTCCCGTGACTTCAACAGCTTTCATTTGCTTATCCTAAAATTTGCTCACATCAATTATAGCATTTCTCGCTCTTGATGTGGGCTGCATACCGCATCTGTCATTACTGTCAAAGAATAATCAACATTAATATCTGCAAAATCGGCGAATTAATTAGGCAGCTTATATAAAATTTTTAACATTGGTATGCCACGGGTGAATTTTCTGAGTTGTCAGTTTCTATGTCATCTGAATGGCGATGATTGAGATGAGAAATATTATGAGCTTTATCTGAGATCAAATTCTTGGGGCACTCAGGCAATTTGCCGCTGCTAGCTCGGTTTCGACTATGGCCACGTTATCAAAGAGGTACTTAATGATTTTTTGGCCTGCGGGGGTGACTCGTAAATAGGATAAGCTATCGCCAATGTAGGGGTAGGCAACTTTCCAAAAAAAGTTAGGATAAGCAGCTCGCAATTCTTGGGGATGGCGGTAGCCGAGATTTTGATTAGTACCAGTTTCTTCAAATTCTAGGAACAGGTTTTTGATTTTTGCCAGGTATTGGGGGTCTCCTAGCTGGCCAATGAGGTCAGCGGCTCTAGTCAAACCGGGATAGTTAATGGTGTCTTGATGTTCGGTTCCTGGGGGTACGGGGAATCGGGTAAGCTCTATTTGCCTCTTGATGGTTTCTAAGTCGATGAGGGGGTTGTCACCAAAAACTTCTTCGAGAAATTGTTTGCTTCTGTCCACATGATAGGGGGTGAGGCTGGCATCAGTGGCTCCGGGAGGCAGGACGATCGTCTGGCGATCGCTCCCAGTGGCATACAATTGCTTATGGTGGCAATCTCCACTACAGGCACCCCGGACATAGCCAATATCGTGGCATAAAAGACCAATGATGAAATGAAACCAATCTTCCCGAGACACGTTACCTTCAGTGAGGTGCTTTCCCCGCAGGATTTCCTGACCAGCTATAGTGACTAGCATCGTGTGTTCGGCATCGTGATAAGGAGCGTCACTGGTAGCAATTTTGCCTAAGACTAGGTGAGCCACACTGCTGATGAGATGCGCATATTCTGAGTTAAGGTGGCCGTAAGTTTCCCGGTAGCCTATTTGCAGGTGTTCGACGAAAGTTCGGACAGTTAAAGAGCTAGTCAACATGGCATTTCCCCTGAAGCAATTTTCCCAAGCAAGTATGTTACTTTGTGCGTTCTGGCCTGCGTTCACAACAAATTAATATTTACGCGGCGGTGGATGGTTAGTGCTTTCACTCATCAGAAGTTCGTCTCAACAGCTCCTCTGCCTATCTTCACCCCTGCCTCGGCGCTACCGCTTCCGAGTTTTCTCTTCCCAGAAGAAGGTAGCTTCTGGGTTTCTTCAAAAATATAGGAGTGAGGGGCGATCGTCTGTGATCTGGATCAAAGTTGTCCCCAGCCGCGAGGGGTATTGACCGGGAGGGGTAAATACCCCTCACCTCTATGCTTCTGGCTTGCCCCAACTCTGCCAAAGCGGAAGCTCCACACTGTGGGGGCGTGGGGGCGATCGCTTTTCTCTGCCTCTCTCCCTTTGTCATCACATAAACCAATATTTAAGTAAGTATCTAAAGTGATAAATATTGGCCATGAAGTGAAACTCTGGCTGGGGCCGCAAAAAAACAAAGAAAAAATTATAAATTATCGGGTGCAAGTGTGGTAGATATCTAGTAAGCCGCTAATAATTAACGGATAATTCATGGTAGCTATGTAGGATTTATGAGGAGATTGGGTAATGCCTATTGTATGCAGACTGCGTGACATGATGGCTCAGAAAGAACTCAAGCAGTTTGAGGTGGCGATCGCCACAAAACTGAGTCCCACCATCATCGGTAACCTCTATCACAACCAGTTTCGGCGCATTGACTGCAAGACTGCGGAAAGGTTGTGCCGTTTTTTCGGCTGTGAATTCGGCCAGTTGTTTGAACTGATCGAAGACTCAGAGGACCAGCCCCCCAGCCAAACCCAGATCCACAAGCCGACACATTTCTAAAAAATTGTGGCTATTGGTTGCCCCTCAGCCTTACCGCCACCGCTCCAGGTGGTCTCGAGGTTTCCCGTCCCACCAGCCTCCCACCGGTGGTCCAAACCACCGAGCATCTTCACCCTCAACCCCTGAGATGGCTATGTGGGGAGCCTTTCCCCTGGGGACGGCTGGGGAAAGGCTGGCAGCTTTAAAAATCTTAATAAAAATTCTCATCCAATCGTTCTAATCTAAGACATTAGTGGTTTTTGCAAGTATTGATACGCCAGGAATTGATTTTAGGGACGGAAAATATAGCATGAGCAGTAATCTAGCGACCAAATTGCGTGAGGGCACGAAAAAATCCCACACAATGGCAGAAAACGTCGGTTTTATCAAGTGCTTTTTAAAAGGAGTGGTAGAAAAACAGTCTTACCGCAAGTTAGTCGCGAACCTCTACTTCGTCTATGGAGCGATGGAAGAAGAGATGGCGCGCCACAAGCATCACCCAATTCTCCAGCACATCTACTATCCCCAACTGAACCGCAAAGCCAGCTTAGAGGAAGATTTGGCCTACTACTTCGGCACCAACTGGCGGGAGCAAGTAGGACTCTCAACAGCGGGCAGCGCTTATGTAGAGCGGATCCGGGAAGTTTCTGCCACCGAGCCAGAACTGCTGGTGGCCCACTGTTACACTCGCTATCTCGGAGACCTCTCCGGCGGTCAGATTCTCAAAGGAATTGCCCAAAAGGCAATGGGTCTTTCTGACGGCATAGGTACTTCTTTCTATGAATTCCAAGACATCCCCGATGAAAAGGAGTTCAAGAACACCTATCGGGAAGCGATGAACAATCTGCCGATCGATGACGTGATGGCAGAGCGGATCGTGGAGGAGGCGAATGCCGCCTTTGGGATGAACATGAAAATGTTTAACGAATTAGAGGGCAACCTGATTAAAGCGATCGGCCAGATGCTGTTCAACACCCTAACCAGGCGGCGCACTCGCGGCGCCACCGAACTAGCGGTGGAAGCTCCCAACAGCTAAGCTGTGGGGCCAATCATCATCCACAGGACTGACGGATCAACTCCATATGGTGGTAGGGGCGATAAGCGAATCGCCCCTACATTTTGCTATGCTCCAAAAATTATGTGTATAGTCATTTCAGATAAGAATGAGACAACCCTTGAGAGTTGCCCTCTATCCCCCAACCCCTTTCTCCCAAAAAGGGAGAAAGGGGAGTAAGACCTGGATGCTTTCTGGCTCCAACTCTCCCCTCTCCCTACTTGGGAGAGGGGACGGGGGTGAGGGCGC
>DVDU01000175.1 GCA_015296065.1 Oscillatoriaceae cyanobacterium M33_DOE_052
ACTCCCCACCCTCCCCACACTCCCCACACTCCCCACGCTCCCCCCCGTCCCCCTGCCCCCCGTCCCCTGCCCCCCGTCCCTCCCCATGAGGGAAAACCCCTACCGGGAAAGAGCAAATCTAAATCTTGATATTTTCTTAGAATTTGAGAAATTGCCTTCCAGACACAGCAAAATAGTGCCATCCCTAGTGCTAGGGTTTAATTGACTGGGGACTCACCCTGGTGGACGATTTGCCATGTTATCTATTAAGGTATCAACATGAATCCTGAAATTACCAGCAAAACTGAAACAATGACTGAATCAGAAAAGAAAAAAATTGACGTAAATGTGGCCGATTCCGGCTCTCTGGCGCCCATGTCTTCTAAAGACGGTTCCGGTGAGCAGTGGCAGCAAATCAAGGACCAAGTTATTGACATTCTCTCGGACTTACCCGATTATTTAGGTAGCTTTTTTAACCAATACCAAAAACCAATTGTCACCATCGGTTTACTGGTGGCGGTGATTGTGACAATGAGAGTGACTTTGGCGGTGGTGGACTCGATTAACGATATCCCCCTCTTAGCACCTACTTTTGAACTCATCGGGATGGGATACTCGGCTTGGTTTATTTATCGTTATTTGCTCCAAGCCTCTAGCCGTCAAGAGTTGTGGCAGGAAATCAATTCTATCAAGGAAAGTCTTTTAGGCAGAAAATCCTCGTAGGTTTGATTAAATCGGAATCTACAACCCATATTTGTCAATTTGTGACGTAATCAAGTAGGGCGGGATTGGTGCCAGCCCTACTTATTATATTTTTTGGGTAATTTTAATACCAAGTCTGGTTGATTACCCATACTATCTCATGCCTTTACTGCGGGGGTATTTTTTCTACAGCACCGGCAATCTCTAACGCTTGATACATTAATAGGGCAATGTCGCCGCGAGTGGCTTCTAGGTTGGGATTGAGGGGTTTTCCGGTTCCATTATTATCAAATACCAAACCGATTTCTGTGGCTGCCGCTACCTTGGCTCTGGCCCATTGGGGAATTTGGTTGGCGTCTGTATAGGCATTTTGTAATGTTTTTTCTGGGTCTGATTTAGGCGCTAAACCCAAACCGCTGGCTAAAGACACTAAAACCTGAACTCGGGGGATCTTTTGGGTGGGCTGGAAAATTTGCTGGGGATATCCTTTCAAAAATCCGGTTTGGGTGGCTTCGTCGATCGCTCCCACGGCCCAATAGTCGGTGGGAATATCCCCAAATTTCAAAGATTCAGCCACTTTTTTGGCCTCAAATGTTTTTTCCAGCATGCTGGCGAATTCTGCTCGCGTCACTGGGTTTTCTGGGCGAAAAGTGCCATCCTCATAACCGCTGATTATCCCCCGCGCCGCAATAATAATCAAAATTTTATACTCTCGCGAATCTTTGGGTACGTCGGAAAATTCCGGGGGTTTCTCTGTGGGTTTTTCTGGTGGCGCTTCTTGGATAGGCAAGTCCACTGGTGGCACGTTGCTTGGTGCCGCTGCTGTGGGTGTAGCTGTAGCTGTGGGTGTAGCTGTGGGTGTTGGTGTGGCTGTGGGTGTAGCTGTGGGTGTAGCTGTGGCTGTGCCTGTGGCTGTGGCTGTAGCTGTGGCTGTGGCTGCTATGTCGTCTGGCAAGCTGGTGGCTGGCAGAGTGGGAACCGTGGGATTTGGTGGCGGTGTGTTTGCCTGAGTGGCGGGACTGGGGGTGGCTGGAGATGTGCTTGGGGAAGTGGGCGCCGGTTTGGGGTTGCGGGAGGAAAAGAATAGTTGTGCGAATAGAGTAAAATTACCCTTTTCTTCGTCGGTGGCGCCGGTGGCGGCGTCTGGGGAAGGTATGACGCCGGTTCCAGGTAAAGGAGTTGCGGTGCCTGAAAATGGGGGTGCGGTGCCAGGAGCGGGGGTGCCTCTGCTGGGGGTGTCGTTGGCGCTATCGGTTGCCTGGAGGGAGGCGGATGCACCAAGGTTGAATATGCGGTTTGAGCCTCGATCGGTGCGGCTAAAGGAGAAGAAGAAGATGGTGCCGATCGCCGAGAAGGCGATCAAGATGGCGATCGTTTCTTCCACACTGACGGGCTGTTTGGGGGGTAAACCGGGGTCTGACATCAGCTTTCGCACCTCCGAGGCTTGATAGTGAGAGTTTCCCCACTTATATCATTTTGGAGTAATTTTGACTGGTCAAGCTAAAAGTGCCCAGTATTTCCAGCTATTGACAGATTTGCACTAGGGTGGGGGTAAAGTCAGGGTAGGAGATGGCGGCGGCGGCGGCGCGGCGGATGGTGGTGGTGTCGCTGGCTCTAAGGGCGGCGATCGCCAAACTCATGGCACACCGGTGGTCATCGTGGCTGTCCACTTCGGCGCCATGCAAGGGGGTGCCGCCGATGATTTCTAGGCCGTCGGGGAGTTCCGTTACTTTGGCTCCCATGCGGTTGAGTTGAGCGGCCATCACTTGCAGACGATCGCTCTCTTTTACCCGCAGTTCGGCGGCGTCTTTTACCACGGTGGTGCCTTTGGCAAATGCCGCTGCTACGGCTAAAATGGGGATTTCATCGATGAGGCGGGGAATGATATCACCGGCAATGGTGGTGGCTTTGAGCTGACTGTGACGTACCCGGAGGGAGGCGACTGGTTCTCCGGCTACTGAGTGCTGTTCGAGGATTTCTATGTCTGCATCCATCATCTGCAATACTTCCAGGATGCCGGTACGGGTGGGATTAATGCCTACATTTTCCACGGTCAGGTCGGCATCAGGGACGATCGCCCCGGCGACAAGCCAGAAGGCAGCGGAGCTGATATCTCCTGGTACAACTACTTTTTGACCCCGCAGTTGTGCCGGACCGGTGACGGTGACACTGTGGGTGTCTGGGTTGACTTCGATTTGGGCGCCAAAGGCTTTGAGCATCCTTTCGCTGTGGTCCCGCGACAAACTTGGTTCGGTGACGGTGGTTTTGCCTTCTGTCATTAAACCGGCTAGGAGAATGCAGGATTTGACTTGAGCAGAGGCGATCGGTGAGGGATAATGGATTGGTTGCAGCTTTTGACCAAGGATGGCGAGGGGGGCGAGTGAGCCATCCTGACGCCCCCAAATCTGGGCTCCCATCTGTTGCAAGGGTTTGACGACGCGGGACATGGGACGCGATCGGAGGGATTTATCCCCGGTGACGGTAAAAAACATCCCCGGCTGGCTCGCCAAGATGCCCAGCATCAGCCGCAAGGTGGTGCCGGAGTTACCGGCATCTAATACTGTAGCTGGTTCTATCAGCCCGCCTACTCCTAATCCCCGCACTTTTACCAGTTGCTCGTTGAGTTCGGAAATGTCCGCACCCAAGGCGCGAAAACAGCTCGCAGTGCTGCGCGGGTCTTCTCCGAGGAGCAGTCCTTGGATTTCGGTTTCACCAGAGGCGATCGCTCCGAGCATCAAAGCTCGGTGAGAAATTGACTTGTCCCCTGGCACCCGAATTGTCCCCCGCAACGACAGACCGGCACTCGGTCTCACGATTAAATCTTCCTGCTTAGCTGTGATTTCTGTCATAAGGATACTTATGATGATTAGGATAGACTGGTGACAACAGCCATCATCCTACCACTACTTGTCCTCCCATCCTGACGCGGAGCATCCTCCCCTCCCTTAAAGTTTCCCTCTACCCTTTTTTGGCCATCAACTCCTCAATTACTATGCTCACCCATCGTCGCAAACCGGTTTCTCTCTCTCTCGTCTGCACTGACTTGCCCATCTGGTCTGTGGTGGAAACTGCTGCCACGATTTATCAAAAAGATACGATGCGTTTCCACTTGCTGTTAAAAGAACCGGCTATCCCAGAGCGTGAGTTTACTGATATTCTGCCCGATGTGGCGGCTCTCCCTGTCACCACCAGGTCACGGCTGTTATGGCTGGAGTTTTCTCCTTACCGTGCGACTCTAACTATGCAGGGTAATGGCAAGTTTAGCTATCGCCACGTGTGGGAACGGGGAATGTACGGCATCAGCCGTTACTGGTTGCAAAGCAATGTATTGGGCGAAGAAAACAACCAAATGCGTCTGCGCAACTATACCCGCAGTTTGACTGTCACCGGGGCTAATGTACCAGAGCATCTGCGTTTAGAGTATGAGCTTTGGTCAGAAAAGTTGCGCCTAGGACGCTATGTTTTAAATCTGGAAATTCACCATTAAATCATGGTTATTTGTGATTTGTCCTTGGTGATTTATCCTTTGGATAGAACAAGGGACAAGGGACAAGGGACAAATTGCTAATCTTGGCTGAATTGGCAGTAAGTATTTATTTCCGCCGCCAATTTGTCGGCATCCTTAGAGATTTTTTTGATGGATTTACTGGTAGTTTCAACTTTGGTTTTAGCGGTGTGAGTGGTGGTAATACCGGCTTGGTTGGGCTGAGCAATTTCTACTAAGCTCATGGCCTCGCCAATTTCACTAAATGCTTGGCTCAAAGCCGTAAAGACTATGACAAAGCGGCGGCGAAATGCTTGTAATTTTTCGTCTTTTAATGGTAATTTTTCTAGCTTTTTCGTGGTAGTATCTAGGGCGGTGCCAATCTGGAGAGCGGTTGTGGAGCGATTCAGTTCTACATCGGCGATCGCCTGGACACCATGATTGATGCCTTGAATCAGTTTATGGCATTGAGATACTTTGGCGTTGGTGCAGCCAATAACTAGAGCGGCTGCCCCCAGAGCAGTAATCGTAAATTGATGTGAACGAGCGGGCATCATGGAATTGTGTAGAAGTAAAATGGCTTGTTCCTGAACCGGCTGTATCCCCTAGATAAACTAACTTTCGGTAGCGGTGTGAGATGCTGTAGGCGATGTGAGATTTTATCAGTGTTTTTGGGATAGGTAGGTGCTATTTCTCCGCCACCCAGTAGATTTTACCGGGCTGGTGTAGTCCATTTTATGCATTGCACAACAGCCAAACCCTGCAAAAGACGGTTATGATGCCTGTGCGGCTGTAATCTACTGTTAGCCCAATTTCCGGTTACTTAAAATATAGTACAAAAAAACCACCCTCTAACCGTAAATGGGTGGTTTTTGATGTGAAAAAATCGCTCTTTAAAGGTGGGTTGATGGGGAAATAAAGGTTGACAAGGTAATTGTTTTGTGGTAGCTCTTAATCAAAAGGTTGACTTGAGAATATATACTTAGGGCGGTGCGATCGCCGGGGTGGTGGGGTTTTCCAGTTTAGGCACTTTTGAAAAAGCGAATGATTTCGCGCACGCTGTCGAGAAATTGGGCGTCGGCGGATAGCTGGGCGATCGCTCGCTGTGCTTCCTTACCTAGTTGGTCGTGTTGCGCCTGATTATTCGTGCGCAAATCCTCTAAAGATGCTGCCACCCTAGTTAATTGGTGCTGTGTGGCTTCTAAATCCCGCTGTAGTCGCGTCACCCAAGACGTGGGATTTTCGGCGTTGAGCTGCTCTTGCACGTTGCGCAGGGTTTGTTCCATTGTTTCCACCCGATAGCGCAGTTCGATCGCGTCTTCCCGGGGATACTTAAACTCCTGTTTGATGGCGTACAATCTCCTAGCGATATACTCGTAACCGCGCACCGCCGGACGCAAGAAGGTAAGCAGCAAAGCGGCGCCAGAACTAATATAACCCACGGCGCTGATGCCATTGGCGGCCAGGAGATACAGTCCAATGGCGGAGAGCAGATGCAGAGCCAAGGCAATGGGGAGCGATCGTTTTGCCAGGGAAGTCACATAGCGCAGTTGTTTTTCATCGATCGAGATATTCTTTTGCCGGGATTGCTCCGCCTCCGCTAGCACTTCTTTGGCCTGAAAATACACATTCCACGGCACCGTCACAATCACCATCAACCACCAAAAACTCGCCCCCGCGATCGCCCAATCTAGAAAATTACCCGCCGGGACTTGCAACCATTGCAAAATCCCAAACACCAGCAGCAAAAAAACCACCAATCCCGCCGTAAAAGGAGCCAAAAATTGCAAATACATCTTACTTTCCTCCCAGAATTGCCAACTTGCCATCAATGCTGGCATGGGCAAAATGTATTTCCTCCCCCACTGTGACAGTTAGCCAACTGGCATATCACTATTGCCAATCTGTTATGACGTAAACAGATATCACACCACAACAGCAGATTAGCCTCTGTCCCTTGATTAATCTTGTCCAACCACAGCCAGTTCGGGGCGCTTCAGGAAATAAATCACCAACCCGAACAAAGGCAAAATCCGCACAACCCACAATAATCCCAAATTATCATAATTTCGCCTTACCATATCATCCTTGACCAACCATCCCTGGAACAGCCAAAACACCATCATATCTATCCAAAAAGAATAAGCTAACCGGTCACTGGATATTAAAGTTAATAAAGATTCCCAGCGAGCAGTTAAATCCCCAAATTCGGGACGCGCCCATAAACCCCAAGCCAGAGAAGCTAATACCACAGCAGTTAAAAATATCGGTAAAAACTTACTTTCTGTAAATTTTTCCGCTCTAGTTAAAGGCAGTTGCGGCACATCAGGATTATCTTGGCGCACAGCTAACCAAAGCAGGTAAAACACATTCGTCAAAAACGCTGTGCCAATCAGAAATGGGACAATGGAGAAGCGCTGCTGTCGCCCATCGATAAGAAAACCCCAAAATAATAAACCCCAAGCCACAACAATATTAAATAACCCCTCTAAGCCTGGGTTAATCACCGGTGCCACATGAGGAAAGATGGCAGGGAGGACAAACCAGAAATTCAGGCTGAGGTCTAATGCTTCTTGGATAGTTTCCGGCTGGGTATGCAGCAGAGATGGCCCCGGCGGCAAGTCGCTGAGCAACAAATACCCCACATAAACCACCCAAGCACTAGCGGCAACTATTTTGGGCAGGAGATTACCCGTGTTTTTTAAAATCATCGACTTAAATCATAATCACCTTACATACTATACCACTATAGGTGGATGTTGTCCCTAGCTCGTAGTTGGGCTTTAGCCCATAGAGCAGTTTCGCATCTATAATGAAACATAAGATTGTATCCCCAGTATCGCCATGCTAGAACAGCAAAGTTTTATTGCCCAAACCGACCCCCCCCTGTCGGCCAAGCAGACTTTACCGACTATGTATGATTTACCCAGTGAAGACCCGGAGGAACCTGGTTTGCCTGATGAATTTCATAGTTTGCAGCCCCAGTTATTATCCCGCACGCTGCGGTTGCCTTCTTACCCGCCGTCACGGCTATTTGTGGGCTCGGATTTAAACCTCTATTACGATGTCCATCATACCCTGTGGCACAAGCGACCCGATTGGTTTCTCGTCTTAGATGTACCCCGGTTGTATGAAGAAACTGATTTGCGCTCTAGTTACGTGGTGTGGCAAGAAGGGGTGAATCCATTTTTAGTCGTAGAACTGCTCTCCCCAGGCACGGAAAAAGAAGACTTAGGAGAATGGGGAGCGGTGGGGGATAATCCCGCAACTACCGCCGCTGAACCCACCGGGAGTAACGGACAATCTAACCCAGAAACACCACCGGGGAAATGGGATGTTTATGAGCGAATTTTACGAGTACCTTATTATGTGGTATTCAGTCGCTATAGTAACAGGATGCGGGGGTTCAAACTGGATGGGGGACGCTACCGGGAACAGCCCATTAATCCAGAAAATCCGCAGTTTTGGATTCCCGAAATCAAATTAGGTTTGGGAGTCTGGTCAGGGGAATATGAGGGGATTAACCGCAGTTGGTTGCGCTGGTATGATGCCCAGGGCAATTGGGTGCCCACCGATGTGGAACTTGCCCTAGCTGAGGCGGAACGTGCAACGGCTGAGGCGGAACAAGAACGGCAAAAGCGATCGCAATTAGCGTCAAAGTTAAAGTCACTTTCTCCCGAACAGCTCGCGGCTTTGGGCATTAGCCTGGAGGAGTTGGAATAAATTTTTCGGCCAGACCGGGTTTCTTGCGTCGAGTCTTTGCATCATAGCCCAGACCTGGTTAAGAAATCCGGTTTCTTCTCCTGATGTCACCAGTCATTTGAGAATTGAATGTTGTTTGAGGAACTGGAGAAAGTTATCATAGAGAAGCTCAGCGCCATAGTTAGTCAAGTGGTGAGAATCAATAAACAGGGGATGCTGGTTATCACTGGTGAAATGGGTGCAGATTTCATCAGGACAAAGGAGATTAAATGGGTCATATTTATGGATGACGGGGGATAGGGTTTGGTCTAATTTCTCATATACCGGTTTTCTCAGCTTGACCAGAGTCGATTTTTCTTCGCCACATATCTGGTTTAAGGAGAATTCGGGGCGAAACCATTCAGCTAGGCATTCTTTGGTATTGTGGCTAAATTCTGGCAGGGGCATCATTAGGACAGTGGAGACGCCTTTTTTTTGCAAGAGTTCGGCAAACTGGTTGAGGGTGCCCATCACTTGGGGGATGCCTACCCAAGATAGATTTTTTTCGGGCACATCCCAGTTTTTGATTTCATATCTGTTGGCGATGATTACTATGTCGCCTTTTTTGGCGGTTTTTAATACTCGTTCATACTGGTGTAATTGGGTTCGATCGCACTTTTTCTTTTTCTTCTCTGCATAGGGAAATTGGCAGCTACTCTGGGATATGCCATCAATTCCGTATCCCTTCTGCTGGGCAAGTTTCGCGGCTAAGGCTCTGAGGTGGTCAGCGTGACTGTTACCCACAAAGAAAAGTGTGGGCTGATTTGCCTTGGCGGGGATGGTGCAAATTGACAGCAGTTGTGGGGATATTTCTGGGTTTTCCCTACTATCCAAGTGGCAGTTATCTTTGGTATAATTGGGGTAAATGGTCTGATTTCTGGCAAAATATGATAAATATTTCTCACTATTTCCCGAATAAAGTTCGGCGGCGAGGGTGTTTTCCAGGTGTCCGAGAAAAAATGCCGATGTCAATAGTAACGTTAGGTACAACCCAAATACGGGTGTATTTTTGCGGCTCCAGTTGGCGTGGCGGAGGGGGTTTTCAATCCAATGATAAGAAGCGAGGGCGAGTCCGATGATGAGTAATAACTGGAAGATGATGGTATATTGAGATATGCCGATCGTCCAGCGACTCAGCACTAATACCGACCAATGCCACAAATACAAAGAATAAGACAGAATGCCAATTTTAACGAACCACTTAGAAGCGAACAGGTTAACTACGGGACTTTTGGTATCAAATGCCCAGATGGTAATGGCAGTGAGCAGGACTATAGAAACAGTGGCTAAGGTTTGCAGGTCTTTGCTGAAAAACAAAACTGCTACGGTTAACACCGTGGATATAGGTGCAATAAACTGCTGAATCCGGCGCCAAGATGCCGATGATAACTGTGGCAATACTAAAAAGGTTAAACAACCAACTCCTAACTCCCAAAACCTGCTGGGTAACAAAAAGAATGCGGCATCACCATTATCCTCTGCCATGTAAAGGTATGTAATTAAAGATAGGATGGTGAGACCAAGTACCGTAATTAATATATTTCTGCGGTTTTTCGTCTGATTGGGGTGACTACACAATCCTAAAATAATCGGGAACAGTAAATAAAATTGGGCTTCTATGCCTAATGACCAAGTGTGAGTAAAGAGGTTTAATTCTGCTTCAGAGCCAAAGTAATCAGATATTTCGTCAAGTAGGTATATATTAGAGTACCCAAACAGGGAAGCAATCCCAGTTTCTATGGAAACATCGATTTCCCCTGCGGGGATAAAGAAGCAGCCAATAATGCAGGTAATGAGGACGCAGGTAATGAGGGCAGGAATTAGTCTTTTGATTCTTCTGGCATAAAAGGTGGGGAGATGCTGTGGCCAATTTTGGGTGAGTTTGTGACTGAGTGAGGCGGTGACAACAAACCCGGAGATGACGAAGAAAATATCAACTCCCAAAAAGCCGCTGGTGACGATTTTGGGATTAAAGTGATTAATGATGACGGCCAAAATGGCGATGGTTCGGAATCCATCAATTTCTGGCCGATAAGTGGAGTTGGCAGAGGAGGCGAGTTTTTCTGGTGGGGGAGAATTTAATTGATTCATCTCGATTGTCAATTAATAATTAATAATTGATAATTGATAATTGATAATTAATAATTGTCGATTATCAATTGTCAATTATTAATTATTAATTATCAATTAAAAAAATCCTTCTTGTTCTAGTTCTTCGATGATTTGCAGCCCGCGTGGGTCGCCGACGCGGAGGAGGGAGGCTTTGGCGTCTTCCTGAACGCTGAGGTCTCGATCGTTTTCTAGGGCTTCGATTAAGGCATCGATCGCCCCAGCATACACCACATTATTAGGCAGTTCGCGGCAAAGTTGACCGATCGCCCAAGCACAATTAGACCGAACCGCCGCCACCGAGTCTTTGAGCAAACTTTCAATCAGGGGGGGTACAGCCGCGATCGCCACATCATAACTGACAGTGGAGAGCTGACCGAGGGAACTAGCGGCCCAAAGGCGGACGGCGGGAATGTCGGTTTTCAGAGCATCAATGAGGGGAGTTAAGGCGCGGCGATCGCTGCAATTTCCCAGAGCCCAAACCACACCCTTGCGCACATAACCATTCCAGTCCCGACGCAACTGCTGGATTAACGGCTCTACCACATCTTTACTCGTATTCCGGCCCAAAGCATAAGCCGCACTGACCCGAGTCAGGGGACAAGGCTCTCGGAGCAAATCAATTAACAGCGGAATCGCCCGATCGTCCTGAATTTCACAAAATGCCCGTGCGGCGAGAGTACGTTGCCCGGGTTCCGTCGCCGTCAGCAAACGCAACATTTCCTCTGGATCGGGCTTTGGCTCTTCTGTCTCATCCCAATGATCCAAAGGGCTATCCAGTTCCTCTTCTGTGGTGGTGGTTAAATCATCGTCGTGCATAATTTATCAACATACAACAATCTCTGGCCCAATGGCACAGTTGCCCTACAGGTTTCTCTGGAGTTGCGGGTTTCTCGGGTGAATAGGGGCTACCATCAGGGGTGAACGCCGTTAGGCGTCTCGTCTAGCATCGCACCGCGTAAGTCCGCCAAATCCAACTCCGCCTCGGAAAGACTCGCCCCCGTGAGGTTTGCCCCCATCAAATTCGCCCCTTTCAAATTCGCCCCTTTCAAATTCGCCCCGCGCAAATTGGCGCGGCTGAGGTCCGCCCAGCTCAAATCTGCCTCCTCGAGATTCGCCTGACTCAAATCCACACCACTAAAGCGCACCCGCCGCAAATCCGCAGCCGCCAGGTTCGCACCAGGAGCGATCGCATAAGCACCCGCCTCAGCCACCACAAAACCTTCAGGAAACCGAGTCATATCATCCCACAAAGCCTCAGTCAGATCCGCATCTTTCAGCTTCGCCCCACTCAAATCGCAACCCCGCAAATCCGCACGGTGCAAATAAGCCCCCTGCAAATCCGCCCCTGTCAGCTTCCCCCAGCGGAAATCTACCAGAGCCAGATACGCCGCCGCCAGGGACGCTTCCGGGTCTATAGCATAAGCCAGCCGCGCTTTGGGGTCGAAACCCTCGGGAAATCGAGTTTGAATATTATATAAAGCCAGGGAGATATCCGTCCCCCCCATATCCGCCCATCGCAGGTCTGCCGATCGCAAATCTGCCGCCTTCATATAACTGCCCCGCAAATCTGCACCCCGCAAATCCGCACCCCGCAGGTCTATGCCTTTCACATAAGTAGCACTCAAATTAATTTCACGCATATCGGCTTCGCGGAAACTGGCGCGGCTGAGGTTAGTACCGCTCAAATGCCATTCTCTGAGGTTGACCCGAAAAAAGACTCTTTCTCCCCGAGCATATCGCCCGAGCAACTCATTCGCATCCATGTTTGTCCTTTGTCCTTTGTCATTGGTCATTGGTCATTGGTCAAAAGTCCTTTGTCATTGGACAAGTGACAAGTGACAAATGACAAAGGACCAAAAATTAGAAGCGCTCGCCCAAATTCAAATGAACTCGAGCATCACCCTCATCGCTGAGGGCAAATTCTACCCGCACGGGACCGAAAACGCTGAGGGCTCTTAAACCAATGCCCACACCCGCACCATTACCTGGTTTGTCGCGCACTTCCCCTGGCTGCCCGGGCACTGTGTCCCCAGACCCCAAGTCTGTGCCGTAGTCGGCAAATACTGTTCCTCCCACCCGGGACAAGAAAGGCAAGCCAATATCCTCGGTGATGGGGAAACGATATTCTAAAGAAGTTTGCACGAAACTGCGACCCACGCCCACATCGGCTTGTTTAAAGCCTCTAACGGAGTTAGTCCCGCCAATGCCAAAAGCCTCGTAGGGGGGGGCATCGCCGATAAAAGTACCGGCTCCGATGTGGAAAACCAGGGTTTGGGAACTGGCGATCGGCACAAATTGGCTGAAACTGGCACTCAAGCGGTTGAAAACCAGAGCCGATCGGCCTACAGGGAGAGATTGCTCTGTACCCAGGCTAAACCGATAACCCCGTAGCGGCCAGTCTGGGTCATCCCGGCGGTCCTGAAATGCTAACAGGTTGAGCGTAAGCAAATCATCCTGACCATTATCACTGATGGTCATGCGGTTGCCCAATTGGTCTCTGGTAAAAGTGGCATCCGTAGCCGCCGCATTGCGGATAGAAACCCGCTGATAGTTGACGCCGCCAGCAATCACCAAACCACTGGCGGTAACAGGTTGGAACACCTGAAAACCACCACCGAGGCGATGTACCCAGGGTTTATGGTCGTGAATTAAATTCACTTCCCGTTCCCCTTCCAGAAAATTATCTTCGGGCCAGCGGGTGTTAAACACTCTCGCACTCCAGCCGCCATCCAAGGGGTCCCCCTTTGCCCAAGGGTCGGTCAGGCTGATATTGGCCGCCAAGGTGCGCACCCCACCTTCCAGTCCCCAACCCAGAATTAAATCATTTTCACCCAGATTGGCCAGTTGGAAGTCTAAACCCAGGTGCGCCCCTTTGCGGGACCCCAATCCCGGCAAGGGAGTAACGGAAAACTTCGGGGGCTCGTCTGTGTCAAATTCACTATCTTGCGCCAGTTGCTGCCACTGGTTTGGAGGCGATAGGGGTAAATTTACCCCTGTGGCTGGGGCAACTTTCACCCCTGCCGATCGCCAAGTTTGTGCCCAGTCTTCGGGAGCCACAGTGGTCATATCTGCCAGATGTGGCTCTTGAAACCCAGCAGAGGTGGTGGGCAACAGTCCTGCAGCCTGTCCCCAACTGGGAGCCGCAAACATCAACGTGGCAGATGCAGCCCCTACATGGGCTGCCAGGGTCAACAAGGGATTAAACCCATCAGGTCTCGCGCTCATGCCGTTCACTCCCACACAATTAATTCCTGAATGCTCGCAACTGGCACCCAACCGAATGGCAAGGCCGCCAGCACCGAGGCAATTTCAAATGTTGCTTATGTTAATGGGCTCGAAGCTGTCCGAGTTAGGATCGCGGCGTCCCGGCTATACCGAGCCTACTCCCAGACAGCATCAAAATCACCTATATCTTAGGCATGAGATGGTCAAAATTTTGTCAGGCTTTATGAAGATTTTTGGTTTGTGTGGATTAGGTGAAACATTCGGCCCAAAATCTTTAGGTCAGCAGTTGACCAGCACAATCTCGCTGGCTACCATCGGGAAAAGTGACGCCCAGCAAGCAGGTGTCTTTTAGGTTCGCCTTCCACAGATTGGAACCCTTTAAATTAGCTCCGAGCAAATTGGCACCCCCGAAGTCGGCGCAGATGGCGTTGGCACCACTGAGGTCCACTCCGGCTAAATCTGCCTTAACAAAGCGGGCAGCTACTAGGTCGGCGCCGGATAAATCGGCACCAATGAGCTGGGCGCTAATCAAGTCCGCTTTGTTGAGGATGCCTTTCCACAAGCTGGCACCGCTCAAGTTGGCGGCGGTTAAGATTGCTCCACCCAGTTCAACTAATATGAGGTTGGCTCCCCTCAAGTCGGCACCACAGAGGTTGGCTTCCACCAGGTTGGCGGCGGTTAATCTGGCATCGGTTAAGTTCGCCTCTGTGAGGTTCACTTTTCTGAGGTTGGCGCGGCTCAGGTTCGCAGCGCTGAGGTTGGCACCGGTAAAGTTGGCGCCGCTCAGGTTGGCTCGATAGAGGTTGCATTTGCGCAAGTCGGCACCGGTGAAATCTCTTTCGCCAGCGCTGTAGCGGGTGAGGAGTTCTGGGGCTTCCATTTGATTTGGTGGCAGTTTAGGGGTGGGTGGCAATGGTTGGGGCTTGACTAAAAACCTGGTGTTTCCCAATCATAGTTTGTCGATCGGTTCGCCCCGAACACCTTGATGCGTCACATCAGCATCGCTCTCTGTGCCAATTCTAGATGTATTTGCGAAAAAAATCCGCTGTAGAGGGGGATTGTCACTACGGCCAGCAATATGATTTTGAGCGGCTCCTCAAAATTATATTGCTGGTTTCCCTGACTCTACAGCGGAAGGTTTGAGGATGTGGCTTGGGTAGGGGCGGCTCCGATTTTGCCGGAGCCCTAGGAAAGCCCCTACGCGAAAACGAAATTTATTCAGCGATACGCCTAGGCTCTACCCCGGAAGCGGCTTTTGCGTCGCACGGAACTGGCTTTGCGCTTGCGCTTCTCTTGGGGGGTTTCAAAGTACATGCGACACCGAACATCTGCCAAGATTCCTGCTTGGGACACTTGACGTTTGAAACGACGTAGAGCGGATTCGATTGCTTCGTTTTCGCCGATGAGGATTTGGGTCATTGTTTCTCCTGGTGATGTTTTTTGCGATCGATTCTACCTCCACCCGATTCTGCCATCTCATCATGGACGCCCTCCGGGAGGTCAGTCCCCCGAGTGGAGAATGGTGGTGGGTGTTTGGTTGCAGCAATTTGCATTCGGGAGCGATCGCCACTCGAACACCTTCAAGCGTCCCGCTAGCATCGCCCCTACCCCCGCCTGCTGCTGGCGTCGGTGCCCTCCCCACTCCGAGCAATTCTTCGCTGTGGCGGTTTCCTGGCACCAAGTAATTGTTTTTCTATATATATTACAGTTTTGAGGGATTATCTACCCCCTCCCGGCGGTTGTCACCCGCCCGCTCCCACCCCCCGCTCAATTTATCTATGTTTACGGACTGATTGCCCCTACCAAAAAATCCTAGCATTCTTGCCGATCGTTTTTTCCTAGGGATAACCCACGATTTAATCTTGACCCTTGGCTGGCACCTCCCCAGACCCTGACTCTGGACCTTTTTTGGGGGATGCAGGGCAAGAAGTCGATCGCTCCTCCTTCCCATTCTCTATCACATCTCTCCATTGCCTGCGCTCAATCACAATCGCCCATTTTCTCTGCGATACCACATGAATTTGATAACCGCTCTCTCATGGATCGCAGTAATTATTATCTCCCAGATAAAATCTGATGAGATAATTAAGGATTTCAGGATTTCTCAAAAATTTGGCCACTTGAATCCAGATTCTCCAGTAATTTCCGAATTGCTTCTGCATCAAACTCCTCCGCCAGCTCCAATACCCGCTGAGCAAAATTCCCATATTCGGGGGCAATTCCTTGGAGGCGTAACGCTTCTTCCTCCACGATCGCAATATCTCCAATCATAACGGCTCGCTGCAATTTTACTAATTCATCATGGGGCGGAAATACGATTTTTTCCGGTTCCGATGGTGCCATCAAATCTGCGGTTGCGGCTGGCTGATACAACCACTGGAAGTGCAAATATTTGGGCAATTTGCTCAAAAGCTGCTCCAAGTCTAATGGTTTGGGGATAAAATCATTGCAACCCACCGCCAAAGCTTGACTCTGGTCTGATAGAGAGACGCTGGCACTGGAGGCAATAATTGTCACTTCTTGGCCATAAGATTGCCGCACTTGCGCGGTAAATTCATAACCATTCATTACCGGCATCACAATATCGGTAATAATTAAATCAGGTTGAAATGATTCAAGCATAGCCAAGGCAACGGCGCCGTTTTCTGCCTCGGCTACGACAAACCCCAAAGGTTCTAAAACCGCCTTCACTACTAGGCGATTCCACTCTTTATCATCTACCAACATAAGTTTCCGCGTCTGGCCATTGTACCCAATAATTTGGCCTTGAGAGCTGCGCCAAGCTGACGGGGCGCCTGTGGTGGCACTATTCACCCATTCATCAGAAATGGCCAAGTCTAATTCAAACCAAAAAGTGCTACCCTGACCGAGGCTACTCTGAACATAAATTTTACTGCCCATCAGGCAGACAATTTCATTACAAATAGTCAGTCCTAAACCGGTGCCTTCCACTTGGTGATAAGTGCCCCCCACTTGTTCAAAAGGCAGAAAAATCCGCGATATTTGTTCCGGCGCTATACCAACGCCTGTATCAGTAATTTGAAAATGTAATTTCGCCGTATTAGCGCTTTGATTTAATAATTTTATCTCAAAAGTAACCCGGCCTTGATGAGTAAATTTAATGGCATTGCCCAGCAAATTAATCAAAACTTGGCGCAAGCGCTTTTCATCGGCGATAACTCCCGTGGGGAGATGGGGGTCAGGGAGATATAGTTATTTCAAATAAAAGCGAGACATTATCGAGCGCAATACTCTCGGATAATTTCGTCGATAGATTTGTCAGGATGTGCATACATTCTGGCTCTCTTTAAAGCACTAAAATCATGCTCTATGTCATTTAAGTCTGGTG
>DVDU01000266.1 GCA_015296065.1 Oscillatoriaceae cyanobacterium M33_DOE_052
CCCCCATCCCCCCGTCCCCCCTGCCCCCAGTACCCGAGTCACCCCATATCGCAATATCCGTAATCTTTTTGGGGACAATAGCTCCCACCATCACGCTACTATGGAAGATATCGCCATCAACAGCAAGAAACAACCGGCTATGAACTTACCCCTACAGGCAGTTCAATCTCCGTATTACGGAGGAGACTCATATTATCGGACACCACCCCCAGACTTACCCTCTCTCATGCTCAAAGAGAGGATTGTCTATCTGGGGATGCCCTTGGTGCCAGCAGTCACGGAACTGATTATCGCCGAGCTGCTGTTCCTGCAATACGAAGACCCGGAAAAGCCCATCAAAATCTACATCAACTCCACGGGCACTTCTAGCTACAGTGGCGAACCGGTCGGCTTTGAAACCGAAGCCTTTGCCATCTGCGACACCATCAAATACATCAAACCACCAGTTCACACCATCTGCATCGGTTCCGCAATGGGGATGGCAGCCATGCTCCTATCCGCTGGGACCAAAGGCTGTCGCGCCAGCCTCCCCCACGCCACTATTATTCTGCACCAGCCCAAGAGTTACACTCGCGGTCAAGCCACGGATATCCAAATCCGTGCCAAAGAAGTTTTGGCGAACAAGCAGACAATGGTGGAAATTCTCTCCCAAAACACCGGTCAGCCACCAGAAAAAATCGCCAAGGACATGGATCGGACGTTCTACCTGACCCCCGAAAAAGCCGTGGAATACGGCTTAATCGATCGCGTCCTGGAAAACACCAAAGAAGAAATGTTAAAAGCCATTCCCGCTGGCATCGCTTAATTACCGGTTTGGCGCGCCAAGAGGCGACTCGATTTGGGACTTTAGAGACCACAAACATCTCAAAGCTCCCGAATTCTAACCATGCAGGCCAGAAGTCTGCACCACAACATCTAAAATCTCCCCAATTCTACCAATGCAGGCCAGCCGCCTGCGCCACGAACTAAACGGAGTTGTAAATTATGCCAATTGGTGTCCCAAAAGTTCCCTACCGCCTGCCCGGTGAATCATACACCCAATGGATTGACATCTATAATCGCCTCTATCGGGAGCGGATCATCTTCATCCCTAGAGAAATCGACGATGAACTAGCCAACCAAGTCATCGCCGTGATGCTCTATCTCGACTCGGAAGATTCATCAAAAGACATCATTCTCTACATCAACTCCCCCGGCGGTTACGTCACTTCCGGCATGGCCATCTACGATACCATGCAGCATATTAAATCTGATGTGGTCACAATTTGCGTTGGTTTGGCCGCTTCGATGGGGTCTTTCCTACTCACCGCTGGGAGCAAAGGCAAGCGGTTGGCTCTCCCCCACTCCCGGATTATGATTCACCAACCCTCCGGCGGGACGCGGGGTCAAGCCACCGATATCGAAATTGAGGCCAAAGAAATCCTCCGTATTCGTCGCCAGCTTAACCAAATCTACGCCGATCGCACCGGTCAAACCTTAGAAAAAATCGAAAAAGACATGGACCGGGACTTTTTCATGTCTGCTTATGAGGCCAAAGAATACGGTCTCATCGATCGCGTCATCGACGATCGGCCCTAGGGGAGACGGGGTGACGGGGTGACGGGGTGACGGGGTGACGGGGAGTGTGGGGAGTGTGGGGAGTGTGGGGAGTGTGGGGAGTGTGGGGAGTAATCTTCCCCCTCTTCCCCCTCTTCCCCCTCTTCCCCCTCTTCCCCTGCCCCCCAGTCCCCCAGTCCCCCAGTCCCCCAGTCCCCCCTGCCCCCCGTCCCCC
>DVDU01000098.1 GCA_015296065.1 Oscillatoriaceae cyanobacterium M33_DOE_052
TACGAACCCAATCAAGAGGGCTGAAGCCCTACTACGAACCCAATCAAGAGGGCTGAAGCCCTACTACGAACCCAATCAAGAGGGCTGAAGCCCTACTACGAACCCAATCAAGAGGGCTGAAGCCCTACTACGAACCCAATCAAGAGGGCTGAAGCCCAACTACGAACAGAGGAGGGCTGAAGGAGGGTGCTACGAACCCAAGAAAGAGGGCTAAAGCCCAACTACGAACCTGGAATTAAGGCGCCGAAATGGGGATTAAACCACCATCGGGAATGCTATCACGATAGCGGCCCGCATCGGCGAGGACTAACATCAAGCGTAAGGACCAATCCGGTTCGGTGGGTAAATCTGCCCAGGGGATGGCGATTTCCAGGCAACTGTCTAAAGCCACTTGAGCGCGACTGCTACGAGCGTGCCACTGGTGGTTTTCCCGGGCTTCTTGGAACCAGATGGAGCGGGTGAGCAGGTTAATACCCAGTTGGTGGTGATAGAAGTAGTTCGCAGGCGCTTCATCGGGCAAGTCTAGCAGGTGAATGGGGCTGTTACATAGTTGCTGGTTGGGGTAGTACCACAGCAAGCGCAGTTCCGGGGGAATTTCTTTACCCGGTTTGGCGCCGCTCTTGAAGTCCACCCGCAGGTAGAAATTCAGGTGGTCCACGCCGTACCAGAGGCGCTGGATGACGCTGCTGCGGTGCATGGTGCCGCGAGCGCCGCCAATTTCTACCAGTCCAGCGCGGTCCCAGTCTTGTTCGTCGCCGACGCCATCGATGATGGGGTGAATGAAGCTCTCGGGTCGTCGATCGCCCTTCCGCTCGTGGCTTTCCACCGGTTGCAATACTACTGGCGGGATCGGCTCGTTGAGGGCATTGTAAATGGTGCAGAGGTGTTCCCGAAATAGCTGGTCAAACATGGCATCCTGGTTGGATGTGTGACCTTCGCCGAACCACCAGAACCAGTCGGAACCTTCAGCAGCATAAAGTGCTTCCCAGACTTCCGGGTTATTTTCTTCTGTGGCTTCGGGATGATTTGCCAGCACTTGACGCGCTTGAGTCAGCAGGTCCCACGCTCGGTTTTTCGCTGGGTCGCCGATCCAGGTGGTGAGACTGCCATCTACCCAAGAGCCGCTATGGAGCTGACTGCTGGGCAATGTGGCGGTAGCGGGGAATTTATCGAGAAATTCTGAAACGGTGACGAGGGAGATATTGGGGTGGTTTGAGAGACGTTGATAGAGATTTTCTAGGAAGGGCAGACCGTCACGGTGGTAAAATTCCCAGCAGTTTTCGCCGTCGAGGGCGATCGTCACCAACCACGGCGCCTCTAAACTCGTGCCATTCTCCTGACGGCTGACCAAAGAATGCTGTATTGCCTCCAAATGTCCCACCAAATCCCCCGACGCTTTCCCAGGGTCCATTGCGCCATAGGTAAAGCCAATTAAATCGGATAAACGGTGGTCGCGGAAAACAATGGCTAAATCACCGTGCGGCGTTTCTAAGCGGTAGGGTTGATAGAGCATTTCCGGGTCATACACATTCCCCGCCCCATCCCGGTGGAAAAAGTGCCCCAAAGTCCAACCTAATATCGCCTCATCGGAGCAAATCCACTGGAAGCCCTGCTCTGTAATATAAGGTAAAATCGCTGGACTGACTGCCTGTTCAGAAGGCCATAATCCTCGCGGCGCCATCCCAAACCGTTCTTCATACATATCCCATGCTTTACGCAAATGACGGGGGATATCTTCTTCCCATTGGAAGCGATGTTCTGGCAAATTCATATGAGGGATAGCAACTCTGCCCGCATTCGTATCCGCGAGCAGGGGTAAAATCGGGTGAGTGTAGGGGGAAGTCGTCACCTCTAGCTGACCCGCCTCCTGCATTTGGCGGTGTTGGGGGATGATTTTGGCCAGAATTTGCCGCTGCTTGGAGTAGATGCGCTGGCGATCGCTCAGGGTAAAATTCCGCCCCTGCTGCAGCCACTGCTCAATCTCCGGGTCATCCCAAAACACCGGGTCAATCCAAGCTAGATTATGCCAAGCCAGCAAATCGCTGTAATCTTGCGCTCCCCAATTTTCCAGACACCAGCGAGGTCCCTTTTCCTGGTGTTGGTGGTAAAGTTCGTCATACCGGGGATGAGGGGCGATTAAATTGCGGTGATTGGCATCAAAAAAATGCTCGATCGCAAAATGCTTCATCTCCAGATTCAACTGCCATTCTGGAGTCAGAGACGCTTTAAGGTAAGGGTCCAAAGCCTCCCCAGCAATATACTCCTCTAGTTGCAAAATCAAAGACGGCACCAAATTCACCGTTTGATGCAGTTTCGGATAGCGAGACAAAATCAGCATCAAATCCAGGTAATCTTTCGTCCCGTGCAACCGTACCCAAGGCAAACGGTACTGGTTAGCAACACGGGATTTATATAAAGGCTGGTGTTGGTGCCAAATAAAAGCTACATATAGTGGATGAGGCATGGTTAAAACTCAAAATTGTCATTGGTCATTTGTCCTTTGTCATTGGTCATTTGTCCTTTGACAAGTGACAAGTGGCAAGTGACAAGGGACAAGGGACAAGGGACAAAATCTGTCCTCATCCACTATTGTCCCATTCCTCAGCCCCGAAATTACATCACTGCTTCCACTTCCGCAATTTCGGGAATCTCTTCGCGCAGTTTCCGCTCGATGCCCATTTTCAGTGTCATCGTGGAACTCGGGCAAGAACCGCAAGCACCTTGTAGCCGCAGCCGGACGATCGGGCCATCCAGCTCCACCACCTCCACATTCCCCCCATCCGCCATCAAATAGGGCCGCAACGTATCCAAAACCGTTTCCACATTTTCCGTTGTCAGAGCCAAAGTCATAAACTTTCTCCCAAAAACTTCCTCAGCTTACACTGCCATTTTACCCATTCCCCAAGCAAGTTCGTAGTTGGGCTTTAGCCCACCTTCGGGGGACCAGGGGACTGGGGGACGGGGGGCAGGGGAAGAGGGGGAAGAGGGGGAGGAGGGGGAAGAGGGGGAAGAGGGGGAAGAGGGGGA
>DVDU01000008.1 GCA_015296065.1 Oscillatoriaceae cyanobacterium M33_DOE_052
CGTGGGGGAAATAATGCTTTAGATGGTGGGGCGGGTAATGATGTGTTATTGGGTGGTGCTGGGGCGGATTATATCACAGGTGGGGCGGGTTTAGATTTGCTTTTTGGTGGCCAAGGTGAGGATTATGTGGATGGTGGGGATGATGAGGATGTGATTTTCGCGGGGATGGGGAGCGACAGGTTATATGGTGGGGCGGGTAACGATAAGTTGTTTGGGGAGCAGGGGAATGATTATTTGTCAGGCGGTGGGGGTGCAGATAGTCTAACAGGAGGACTGGGACGGGATGCGTTTGCCATTGGTAATGGAACGGGAGGGATGACGCTGGAAATGGCGGATGTAATTACCGATTTTGTCCCTGGTGAGGATGTGTTTGATTTGATACCTTCATTGGGGTTTGGGGATTTAAGTCTGGTGCAGAATGGGGCTGATGTGGTGATTCAAAATCGGGTAACTAATGAGTTTTTGGCTCGGTTACAGGGTGTGGATGTGCCTAGTTTGACTCAGGCGGATTTTGTGTGATATTGCCACTTAGAAACTGGGTTTTTTACGACTCAGAAACCCAGTTGATGTGGAAAATCTCCATTTTTGTCCGAGCCCATACATAGAAAACCGTTTTCTCTGGAGAATCTGCAGAGAAGGTTTCTTTTCCACCCCCATTAGGCTTTGACCCAACGCCATTGTAGGGGATGAGTATGAAAATAACCTTTTCCAGCCCATGTTTCCTCACAACCAATCTCAACCACATTATTTTCCTGCATAAACCCAAATGCCAAGCCAATTTCATTTTATCTCTGGTTTGCCCCGCGCTGGTTCTACTTTACTGGGCGCCATTTTGCGGCAAAATCCCCGTTTTCATGCCGGGATGAGTAGCCCCGTGGGGGGATTGGTGCAGCAAATGATCGCCGCCATGAGCGATGAAAACGAATCTTCTGTATTTATATCCCCAGAACAAAAACGGCAACTTATTTTAAGCATTTTTACCAGCTACTACCAGCCCCAAGCAGATAAAGCAGTTATCTTTGATACTAATCGCCTGTGGTGTGCTAAACTCAGTTTAATTGGTGAATTATTCCCCGAAGCTAAAATTATCTGTTGCGTCAGAAATATCGCTTGGATCATGGACAGTATGGAAAGACTGATTCGCCGCAACGCTTTTGATGTTTCCCGGCTGTTTAATAATCCGGGAGAAACAGCCACAGTTTACAGCCGTACCGAAGCTCTCAGCCAGGGGGGCAGATTAGTTGGATTTGCCTACAGTGCCCTCAAAGAAGCATTCTACAGCGAAGCTAGTCACAAACTCTTGCTTGTGGATTACGACTTACTGGCCAAAGGTCCCCATCAAACCATTTCCTTAATTTATCAATTTTTGGGTGAAGCACCTTTTCATCACGATTTTGAGCAAATTGCCTACGCCGAGCCAGAATTTGACAGTAAACTCAATACCAAAGGCTTACATCAAGTTAAGCCAAAAGTTGAATTTGAGCCGAGAAAAACAATTTTACCACCGGATTTATTTGAGCGTTACAGCAGCTTATCTTTTTGGAACCAACCCACCCCCAGTAGGGCGCACTTAATTGTAGCTAAATCTAAATCCAGTGGGGGGCAAGTTGATGCGGGACAAACCCTCACATCTTCTCCCTTTGTAGTCGAGCCCGGTGGTTTCATTTGACGTGATAAACATGATAATGCGATGAAGTAACACCCAGATTTTCTCAGGAGCATGACTCAAATATTTGCCCTGGTTGAATGACGGAAACAAATCCCAGACATTCTCACCAATTACAGTGAATCAGATCAGAACTTCATCACCACTGTGAGTGCTTCTAACTATAAGAAAAGGTTATTGTTGCACTTATAAATGATGTGCAAGCAGCAATTGAGTGAAATTGACGTGTTTCGTCAATTGGTACGAGCGTTACAGGGACAACCGATTGTGTTCACTTGAAATGCTCTCCCATGCCCAAAAAACTGTCCAAGAGGTTGTGGCACAAGGACAACAATGCCTAATTTTCATTTGAATGTGGTATCTAAACTTGATGTTTCTATTTTAATTGACAAATTGTAATAATCATGGCAAGATAAAGAAAAACGAAAACCGCCATTCCCCGCCATTCCTCCTCATCCTTGTAGGAACGGTTTGGCTCATCGCCATTCCCACCCACAGAGAACCTACTTAAACCCACCCCTAACAGCGCCACTAGGAGCAGATACTATGCCAGCGTCCATTATCTTCGTTGATTCCTCCGTAGAAAACTACCAAACCCTCCTCCAAGGAGCCGACCCCAACGCCCAAGTGGTAGTATTAGATACCGAACGCAGTGGCATCGCTCAAATCACCGAAACACTCGCACTCCGCCAAGACATTACCGCAGTACATCTCCTCAGCCACGGTAGTGTAGGCAACTTGCACCTCGGTAGAGATATTCTCAACACAGACAATCTGGCAAAATTCAGTCCCCAAATCAAACAATGGGGCGCCTCCCTCACAGAAAACGCCGATATTCTCCTCTACGGATGCGACGTAGCAGCAGGAGTAACCGGAGCTAACTTTATTCAAAACCTCAGCAGCCTTACCAGCGCCGATATTGCCGCCTCTAACGACTTGACCGGAAACCCCGACTTAGGGGGCGATTGGGAATTAGAAATCACCACCGGTGCCATTGAAGCCGATATCCCATTGGCCGAAGAAGCAACAGAATCTTACGAGTACGTCTTAGCCAACTATAATGTCACCGTAGCCACCGATGATGGTACGGGGGGCACCGCCAATACCCTGAGCTGGGCAATATTGCAAGCGAATAACTCCGTTGGCGTAGATGACACCATTACGCTGAATACCGATGTAACAGTTAACGGGGTGATGCTGACCCTGGTTAATAGCAATATAGATTTTATTGGCAATAACCATATTGTCAGCGGTGGTAACAGTTTCCGTCCCTTCTTTGTCAAGTCGGGCATGGTGAATTTCTCCGATATGACCATCACCCAAGGTAAAGCTCAAGGAGGAAATAGTGTTGGCTGGGGCGGTAGCGGTGCTGGCATGGGTGGTGGTTTATTCATCTACGATGGCACCGTCACCGTTAACAACCTTATCTTTGACCAGAACCTCGCTCAAGGTGGCTTGGTGCAAGGCGGCAGCGGTGGTTGGGGCGCGGGTGGTGGAATGTTCGGAAGTAGTGCTTATAATGCCTTTGGTGGCGGTGGCGGCCTTTTTGCCTCTGCTACTGGCAGCACTGGCGCCTATGGCGGTAACGGCAACTATGGCGGCGGACCAGGAGCTTTCGGCGGCGGCGGCAACCATGCCTACAGCGCCCTACCAGGTGGCTTCGGTGGTGGTGGTGGCAGCACTCCCTACGGTGGAGGTCGCGGCGGCAATGGTGGCTTTGGTGGTGGTGGTGGTCGTGGCCCCCAAGGTTGGGGATTAGGCGGCTACGGTGGCGGTGGCAGCATAGGGGGCTTCGGCGGCGGGAATGGCGCCAGCAATGGAGCAGGTATGGGAGGCGCTATTTTTATCCGCCAAGGGTCTTTAACCCTAAACAACACCATTTTGAGTAACAATACAGCCACAGCAGGGGGGACAGGCGCTCTTGGGTTAGGTGGGGCAATTTTCTCTATGCAGTCCCTCACCAACACCAATGGTAACAACCAGGGAATGCCAACCACATTACCCACCGTCAACTTTACTGGTTATCTCCGCACCAGTGGCAACACAGCCGCTGACAACGCTGGCACCAACACCAATAACAACGATTTATACTGGACAAACACCAACACCTCACCCACTCTGACGGACACTGCTGTTACCCTCAACTCCGTCCTGGAAGATACAGGGGCGCCCACCGGAGCCGTTGGGACACTGGTTTCCCAAATAGTCACATTAGGCGGTAATGTCATCGACCCGGATACATCACCCCTCACCGGCATCGCCCTCACCGCCGCCGACACGACGAACGGCAGTTGGTTCTACACCACCGATGGCGGCACCACCTGGAACCCCCTCGGCTCTGTATCCAGTACCAGCGCTCGTCTGCTAGCAGCAGATGCCAATACCCGCATTTACTTCCAACCCACAACTGCCGACTATAACGGCACCGTTACCAACGCCATAACCTTTCACGCTTGGGACCAGATAGCGAGAACGAATGGTGCTACAGCAGACACTACTATTAATATTGGTATCAGCACCGCCAGCGACACCGCAGATATCACCGTTACTGCAGTCAACGACCAACCCAGCTTCACCACTACTGGCAACCCCGCTACAGTAAACGAAGACGCCGGAGCTATAACCATCAGCAACTGGGCGACCTTCAACCCCGGTCCCGCCAACGAAGCCAGCCAAACCGCCACCTACATTATCAGTAACATCGGCAACCCTGGCTTATTCGCCACCGCTCCCACCGTCGATAGTAGTGGCACACTCACCTATACCCCTGCCACCAACGCCAATGGCACATCCACCTTTGATGTAGTAGTACAAGATAACGGTGGTACAACTAACGGCGGCGGTGACACCTCCGCCAGCCAAACCTTTACCATCACCGTTAACCCCATCAACGACGCTCCCAGCTTCAGCAACGCCGGAAACCAAACCCTCCCCTCCTGGACAAATACCGTCCAAACCGTCTCTGGTTGGGCAAATACCTTTATTGTCGGTCCCACTGCTGACGAAAACACCCAAACTGTTTCCGACTTCCTCGTAAGTGTCACATCTGGTAATACCTTATTTACCACCCTCCCCGACATCGCCAACAATGGCACTCTCACCTACACCCCCAATGGGACTCCTGGTACAGCCACCGTACAAGTGCAGCTAAAAGATGATGGCGGTACTTTAAATGGCGGTATTGACACATCTGCAGCGGCTACCTTTACCATTACCATCCCACCACCCACAGTAAACCTCTTAGTTAACACCACCACCGGAACAGAAGCCGGAACCACCGCCATCACCCTTACTGCCACTGCACAAGGAGCCGTATTTGGCAACCAAACCCTAAACTTAGCGTTAACCGGTACAGCATCAAACGCTGACTTTAGCGGGACTATTCCTGCTCAAATCACCATAGCTGATGGCAGCAACAGCGGACAAGTTACCCTCACCGTCGCCAACGACTTAATAGACGAAGACAGCGAAACCGCCACCCTCACCATCAGCAACCCCTCAGTCGGTATTGCTCTGGGAACTACCACCGCTCAAACCATCACCATTACTGATGATGACACCGCCGGTTATGACATCACTGCCATCAGCGGTGACACCAGCGAATTTGGGGGACAAGCCACCTTTGATATCCACCTTACCAGCGAGCCAACAGCAACCGTTACCCTCAACTTCGCTAGTAGCGACACCACCGAAGGCACAGTTATCCCCTCCGTTGCCTTCGATAACACCAACTGGAATATACCCCAAACCATCACCATTACCGGCGTTGATGACTTGGTGGCTGATGGCGATATCACCTACAATATCACCGGTACTGCTATCAGCGCAGACACCAAATACAACAACAACAACCCCGCTAATGTAGCTGTCGTCAACACCGACAACGACAGTCCCGGAGTCACCATTACCCAAACTGGCGGAAACACCGAACTAACCGAAGGCAGCATTACCGACAGTTATACTATCCAGCTAAACACCCTTCCTATTGGCAATGTCCAAATAACTGCCACTGCTGATGCCCAAACTGAGATAAGATTAGATGGGGTCAACTTCGCCGCGAGTCAACCCCTCACCTTTACTCCCACCAATGGTATGACGGCACAAACCGTCACCGTCCGAGCCATTGACGACACCAACCCAGAAGATTACCACAGCGGCGGTATTACCCACACTATCAGTAACAGTGCTGATACCAATTATCCCACCACAATGACTGTGGGAGGTGTCAATACCCAGATTACCGATAATGATATCAGCTACACCCTCACCGGGAGCAGCACCACAGTAACAGAAGGCAACAGCGGCAGCCAACAAATTACCTATAATATTACCAGAAATGGCGCCATTAGTGCAAGCAGCACCGGAGATTTTAGCTTCACAGGCACCGCCGCCAACACTATCGATTATAATCTCATCTCCATCACCGGCACAGGCGTCACCACCAGTGGCAGTACCATCACCTTCGCCGCCAATTCTACCAGTGCTACTATGACAGTAGAAGTGCTGGGAGACCAAATAGATGAAGACAGCGAAACCCTACAAATAAACCTAGTTAACCCTACTGCCACAGGCACTCCCAGCCTCATCGGTTCTCCCGTCACTACTACCATCACCGATGATGACACCGCCGGAATAACTGTCACCCCTACGGCTGGTTTAACCACCACAGAAACCGGAGTAACCAGCAGTTTTGCAGTTCAGCTCAATAGTCAACCTACCGCCAATGTCACCATTAACCTCAGCAGTGACAAACCCGCTGAAGGAACCATAGACAAAAATAGTCTTACCTTCACCGCCGCCAACTGGAACACCCCCCAAACCGTCACCATCACCGGCGTCGATGACCTGGTAGATGATGGCGATATCGCCTACAATATCATCACCGCTGCTGCTACTAGCACCGATGCCAAGTACAGCGGAATGGATGCCGCAGATGTGGCGGTAACAAACATCAACAATGATACAGCCGGAATAACCATCACCCCCACCAGCGGCTTAACCACCACCGAAGCGGGTGGTACTGCCACATTTACTGTCAAGCTGAACAGTCAACCAACGGCGAATGTCAGCATCAACCTCAACAGCGACAAACCCACCGAAGGAACCATAGACAAAAATA
>DVDU01000134.1 GCA_015296065.1 Oscillatoriaceae cyanobacterium M33_DOE_052
CCCCCCGTCCAGAAGTCCCCCCGTCCAGAAGTCCCCCACCCTCCTATCTGGGAAATAGAAGCCTGCGTAGGCATTCCGGGGATGTTCTCCGGTGCCATACCCAGAGCCGGATTTATGATTTTAAAGCCACCGACACAGGCAAGGAGAGTAGATGCCCCAACCACAGCAACAGCGGCATCACAAACGCAATTGCTGCAGCTAATTGCCCAGTGGGTGGCCAGCGAGATAGATTGTGAGGAATCGCGCATTGCTTTAGAAAGACAAATTCAGCGGGAGCAGCTATTGGGGCAAATCACCACAGAGATTCGCTCCAGCCTTGACCCCGATCGCATCTTAGGCGCCGCCGCCGAGCAAATCGGCAAAACCCTAAACCTCAGTCGCTGCCTCATCCACAGATACAAACCGGGCGAAATACCCCGGCTCCTTGTAGTTGCCGAGTATCGCCAACCAGAATGGCCATCAATGGTAGAAGCAGAAATCCCAGTAGTAGGTAATCCCTATGTGGAGCAGCTACTGGCGGGAGATGGCGTGGTCGTAGTCAAAGATTCACCCACCAACCCAGAACTGCAAGCCGCCGTCCCCATTTGCAGCGAGTTTAGCATCATCTCCATGCTGGCAGCCCGCACCTCCTATCAGGGAAAGCCCAACGGCGCCATCTGCGCCCACCATTGCCACAGTGAAAATCGCCCCCGGGATTGGACATCAGACGAAATCCAGCTTTTAGCCGCCGTAGCAGACCAAATCGGCATTGCCTTGGCACAAGCGCACCTGTGGGAACAGGAAAAACAGCAACAAGCCGAACTAGAAGCCAAAAATGCCGCGCTCAACAAAGCCAAACAAGAGGCAGAAGCCGCGAACCGAGCCAAAAGCGAATTTCTCGCTATGATGAGCCATGAACTGCGCACCCCCTTAAACGGGATTCTCGGTTACGCCCAAATTCTCCTCAAAGATGACAGCTTGACACCGAAGCAGCATGAATCAATTCAAATCATCCGCGAGTGTGGTTCCCACTTGCTCGATTTAATTAATGACATCTTAGACTTGGCGAAAATCGAAGCCGGGAAAATGGAACTGCACGAGCATTCGTTTCACCTGCGCCAATTCCTGAAAAGCATTGCCGAAATGGTAGCCATTCGGGCACGCCATAAAAACATCACCTTTACATATCAGTTCCTCACGCCTCTACCCGAAGTCGTGTTAGGGGATGAAAAAAAGCTGCGGCAAATTCTGCTTAACCTGTTGGGCAATGCGGTCAAGTTTACCGAATCTGGTGGCGTCACCTTCACTGTCGCCGCCGTGGGTACTGCCATCCGGTTTCAGGTGGCAGATACCGGACCTGGCATCGCGCCAGAATGCCTAGCCGCCATCTTTGCCCCCTTCCAGCAGGGGGGTGAGGGGATAGAAGATGTGGAAGGGACGGGTTTAGGACTGGCGATCGCCCGTAACCTCGCCCTACTCATGGGCGCAGAAATCATGGTCAAAAGCCGTCTCGGCGAAGGCAGCAGATTCTGGCTCGATATTCAACTGCCAGAAGCCAGTTTGGCTCCAGAATTCAAGCAGAACAGTGCCAGCAGTATCATCGGCTTTCGAGGCGGCCCGGTCAAAATCTTGGTGACAGACGACAAGCCCGAAAATCGAGAATTACTCGTGAAAATGCTCTCCCCCCTTGGGTTTGAAGTGCGAGAAGCATCATCCGGCACCCAATGCCTAGAAATAGCCGCCGCCTACCAACCAGACGCCATCTTAATTGACCTAATGATGCCCGGTTTAGACGGGTTCGCCACCATCAGACGCCTCTGGGAGGATCCCTCTCCCCCCTACCCCCCTCCCCCAAGTGGGGGGAGGGGGGGGGTGGGAAACCGAGCTGTGGCGATCGCCGTTTCCGCTAGCGTCTTCGACAACACCAAACAAGCCGCCCTCCAAGCCGGTTTCCAGGATTTTATCCCCAAACCTGTACAATACCAAGAACTACTAACCATTCTCCAGCGGCACTTGGGACTAGAATGGATTTACCAAGACGGATCCCCGGAGGAACGGGGAGACGCGGTTCGGCTTCGCCCTTCGACTTCGCTCAGGGCAAGCTCACCGACCGGGGAGACGGGGGGACGGGGGGACGGGGAGACGATGGGTTGGAGGTGCCAGGTGCCGCCTTTGGCTGCGTTGCCCGTGGGGTTGGGGTTGGCGTAGATTTGGGCGTGGGTAATTTGATGTAGTTTTTGCAGGAATTCTGCCCCAGCATCTCCGGCGGCGACTTGGCAGCCGTAGAGGAGGAGCTGGTGGAGTTGCCACTGTTGTAGATGGTGGCGGTATTGTTCCAGGTTATTCAGTTCTAGGGTGCTGTTGCCTAGGTAAATGGTGCCAGGGGACCCGTGGGAGATGATGTGGAGGGAGGGGGGGGAAGAAGCAGGGGGGCAGGGGGGCAGGGGTGCAGGG
>DVDU01000245.1 GCA_015296065.1 Oscillatoriaceae cyanobacterium M33_DOE_052
ATATGAATTTGATATGGGAGGATAATTATATTATAGAGCTTGTTCACCAGTCGCTTAACACATTGCCCTCACCCTAAATCCCTCTCCCAAAAAGGGAGAGGGACTTTGAGAGCCGCTCAGATTATTTCTGAACAGGCTGTAAGTCGGGTACACCTTTTCTTCTGGCGGCGATTAGATTTAACCTTTTGCCTCTTTTTCCGGTTCTATCTCCCCAGACTTTTTGCCCTTTCTTCGCCCAGGCATAAACACAGCTCGGTTCTGGCTCAAATCCTGATTCATCAATAAATACAAGACTTTGAATGCCATAGATTTTTATCAGTTCTCTCAAGGTTCTGTAATATTTAATGCGTTCGTCTCGGTCTCTTTCTCGATAGCGAAGTTCTTTTTTTTCGCCGGATATTCAGCACCTTGAAAGCGTAGTGAATCGTACTTAGTCTGACGCCAAACTTCTTGGCTCTGTCTATCAATCTATCTGACGGATTCTCTGACACATCTGTTTCTAGCGCTTGATAATCCAGCTTTCGCTGGCGGCCTTTTCCAGACGTCGGTTTTCGGTTTTAGGTCTTGCCTGTTTAACCATCTATAGATAGTTGCCCTCCCTACCTGAAACCGAGCGGCGGCCTCTGTTATACTACCCCCATTCTCTATGTACTCTATGACTCGTTTTCTCAAGTTCAGACTCTAAGCCATTCTGACCCCTCCCTCATGATTCTTCTGAATTTTAGCACATCTGGCTTCTCTCTCACTCTTATTTGAAATTACTATAAACTAGCTCTCAAGCCTAGATTTTCGCAGAAACCCGGTTTCTGGGGTACAAATGACAAATGACAAAGGACAAATGACAATGATGTTGAATAGCGAAAATCAAAAGGGAATTACTCCGGGGAGTTTGCGGCGGGTGCATCATATTGCGTTTAATGTGAAAAATTTGGCAGCTTCTCGGTATTTTTACGGAGAGATTTTGGGTTTACATGAACTGCAGGGGGAGGAAATACCGACAACTCTGCGGCAACTGGTAGCGGCGGGAAAGGTGGCTAATTTTGTGACGCCGGATGGGACGGTGATTGATTTGTTTTATGAGCCGGATTTGATGCCACCGGATCCGGATCCGACGCGGGGGTTTACGCGGGCGAATCATTTGGCTTTTGATATTGCGCCGGAGTTGTTTGATGAAGCGGTGGAGGTACTGAGAGGGCATGAAATCCCGCTAGACCACGGCCCGGTAAGTCGCCCCACGGGACGGGGTATTTATGTTTATGACCCGGATGGTTTTATCGTGGAAATTCGCTGCGATGCAGTGTAGGCAAGGCTCTTAGTTGGGCTTTAGCCCAACTAAGAGCCTGGGTTTTGGTGTTGGGTCTGGGCACGATCGCACTGCAGCAATGGCCGCTGGCAGGTACTTTTCCCTATGGGGATCAAAAATATGATTTTCCCTTGACAATAGCTAATTTTGTAGTTAAAATGACAATATAGACATAAAATATATAGTATAGGAGCTTGAAAAATGCCTCAAGAAGCCTATGATGCTTTTAACCGGTTGGCGCGGCGGTTCCACCAAGCGGTAGGCCAAGATGGGCCTGCTACGGAAGTGGAGGCAGAGCAGATGGCGGCGGAATATATGAAGGTGGTGTTAGAACACCTATCGGATGAGACTTTAGCCACTGCTTTGGATGAGTTGCGCGCTGGTAAGGTGCGGATGAAAAATGCAGAAATGACGGTGAAAAGTTGGCTGGAAACGGAGGAAGGCCAGAAGCAGGAACGGGAGTTTAAGCGGTTTATCGCTAACCTCTACAGTCGGATGAGTAATCATGTGGCGCCTGCTACCTGAAATAGGGGCAGTTGCGGTGGTCTTGTTGGATAATTAAGGATAGTAAATCAGTAGTTTTTTGAATCAAACGCTAGTTCAGTCAACCGGAGGGGTTTTGGCATTAGCCAAGACCCCTCAATTTTTGTGCTGAATTGATATAGTGGGGACGCTCGGCTATGGGATAGGATGTTATGCTTTCAGAAAGGTTTAATCAAGCGCTGGTGTACGCGGCGCAACTGCACGCCAACCAAAAGCGTAAAGGTTCGGATGTGCCATATGTGACGCATTTGCTGGGAGTGGCGAGTATTGCGCTGGAGTATGGAGCTGGTGAGGATGAGGCGATCGCGGCGTTACTCCATGACGCGATCGAGGACCAAGGCGGACCCGCCACCAGAGAAGAAATTCGCCGCCGCTTCGGCGATACCGTCACCGCGATCGTCGATGGTTGTACCGACGCCGAAACCATCCCCAAACCCCCCTGGCGACAACGCAAAGAAGCCTACATCGCCCACATTGCCAACGCCTCAGACCAAATAATCTTAGTCTCCGCCGCCGATAAACTCCATAACTGTCGCTCCCTGCTCAAAGACTATCACCTCATCGGCGATGCACTATGGGACCGCTTCAGTGGCGGCAAGGAGGGCACCCTATGGTATTATCGTTCTCTAGTGACTGCCTTTCGCCAACGTGGGACCACACCCATAATAGAAGAGCTAGACCGCACCGTGACCGAATTAGAAAACCTATCCCTTAACCCCCCATTAACCATTGCCGGATAAAATTGGTGCTAAAGTATTGCCAAAATCCCATCAATCCCATTATTATCATTGCATCGCCTAAATCTTCATCGGCCCAAATCTAGAGGGAATATTACGGGGTTCCAAAAATTTTTAACGGCAATTTGTCGGTAGGGTGGGCAATGCCCACCCTACGTTTTGGTGTGGGCATTGCTGATGATAATTTCCCGAAAGTTATAGTTAATTCAGCTTAACATTTCTTGCGGAATAGGAGGGCCGTTTCCCACAAATATGCAAGGCACAATCCAGTTTTTACAAAATGAGCCGATTTTTTCCTTTGCCGTCCTCTTGGGCGTAATTTTAATCTTCCCGATTATTTTTGAAAAGCTGAAACTGCCTGGATTGATTGGTTTACTCCTAGCAGGAGTGCTGCTGGGGAAAAATGGCTTGCACCTGCTCGACCCCAACTCAGAAATGATGAAGCTGTTTTCAGACATCGGGGTAGTTTACCTGATGTTTGCGGCTGGTTTAGAAATCGATGTGGAGGAATTCCGCAAAATCCAAGACCGCTCCCTCACCTTCGGAATGCTGACCTTTTCCATCCCCTTAATTGTCGGCACTATTATAGGGCGTATCTTTGGGTACGGCTGGAATCCGGCCATTTTAATTGGTTCTTTGTTTGCCTCTCACACTCCCTTGGGATATCCCATTATCAGCCGCATGGGATTGATGAGCAATGAAGCGGTAATTATCACCATTGGCGGCACAATTTTTACCAACATCCCCTCATTATTAGTCCTGGCAGTATGTGTAGCCATCAATGCGGGAGAATTCAACATTTTAAATTTGGTGATATTATTGGGTGGTTTGGTCATTTATTCTCTGGTAATTTTGTTTGGACTGGAATGGGTGGGCAGAGAATTTTTCCGCCGTTCTGGTGACGAGCAGGGAACGCAGTTTTTATTTGTTCTTTTGGCTTTGTTTCTCTCCGCCGTGGGAGCCCAAATCATTGGGGTGGAAAAAATCGTGGGTGCTTTCCTGGCGGGTTTGGCGGTGAGCAAATTGGTGGGACAAGGCCCAGTCAAGGAAAAAGTGGAATTTGTGGGCACTGTCCTATTTATTCCCATGTTTTTGGTGAATTTGGGGTTGCGCATCGATTTACCAGCATTTGTAGATTCCCTCAGCTCTATCTGGCTGACTCTGGCGGTGGTGATTGGTTTGATGGTGAGCAAATTTGTGGCAGCTTGGCTGACGAAATTGCTCTACCGCTATAGTTGGGCAGAAATGATGGTGATTTGGTCTTTGTCTGTTCCCCAGGTGGCGGCAACTTTAGCGGCGACTTTAGTTGGTTATCGCGTGGGGTTACTGAAAGAAGATGTATTAAATAGCGTGATTGTGCTGATGCTGGTGACGGCAACAGTAGGACCATTGGTGACGGCCCGATCGGCTGTGCGGTTAGCAGTCCCGGAGCCGAATTTACAGGCGGGAGCAGCGACTTTTGAGGATTTTGCCGCTGCAGTGGAAGGTACAGAAAGGCCAACGGACAAACAGTTTACGGTGGTGGTGCCGGTGTACAATCCAGAAACGGAGCAGTATTTGGTAGAATTGGCAGCGCTGCTGGCAAGGCACGAAGGGGGGCGGATGGTGCCCTTGGCGATCGCCAAAATTCAGGCGCAGATGCCACCAGAAGAAATGGAAACAGTTTTGGTAGAAAGCGAGCGGCGGGTAGCCGCAGCGGTACAGCTCAGCCAAAACCTCGGCGTCAACGCCGAACCCCTGATCCGCGTCGATAGCGATGTGGCTTTGGGTATTTGCCACGCCAGTCGCGAACAAAGGGCAAATTCTATTGTCATGGGATGGGGCGAAACTAGCAGTTTGCGAGCCCGCTTGTTTGGTAATGTCATCGATACAGTGCTGTGGTCATCCCATTGTCCCGTGGCTGTGGCGCGGTTGCTTGATTCCCCGACCAATATCCGCCGGATTATGGTAGCTTTGGACAACTGGAGCGAAGCATCGTTACTCCGATTGCGGTTTGCGCGGATTTTTGCTGAAGTGAATCAGGCGCCAGTAATGGTACTCTATTTGTGCAATCCCGGGATGCCTGCGGAAGCGCGGGAGCAAGTAAATTCTCTATTAGTCGCTTTGGTGGCTGAGTGGGAGCCTAGGGGGGCGTGGCAGGTGCAAATGCAAGTGGCTGTGGGGGAAGAAGCTGTGGCGGCGGTGGTAAATACGGCGGCTAGTTGCGATTTAGCGATTCTGCGATCGCCCGAACGTAGCACCATTGTCGGATTAAAATTTGAAGACTTTACTACCGCCGTCCTCCCCCTGCTGCGCTGCTCCGTCGTCATGCTCGGAGAACCCGGATGAGGGGCGATCGAATCAGAATTACCCGGACAATTTCCATTGTGTGATTCCCTTGTCTGTTAGACTGTGATTAACTACTGCCCTCCTGCTGACATCGCAGCGGAGGGCGGGCATAACTTCTGTGTGGAACAGGGGTGGCAAGCTCCTGTATAGGTGTAGCAATGCGGAAAAAAAAGGAGTTGGCGATGTTAGACAACAATGTTTTATCTGGTCAAGAGGAGGAAGAAGAACTGGCAGAAGAACAATTTGAGCCGGAAGAAGAAGAAGATATCGAAGCCCTGGATATCCCAGCAAAAGACCGAAAACTGGTAACACACCCCTACGACTTTATTATCCGCTCCCTCAAGACTCAAGTGGATGACGGCTCGCTAATTTTAGCCGACAAATTCCAGCGTCGTCACGTATGGGACTATGCCAAATCTAGCCGCTTAATCGAATCTATCCTCCTCAACGTTCCCATCCCCGTATGCTATTTTGCGGAACTTCCCGATGGATCCTACAGTGTCATCGACGGTCAGCAGCGCCTCACGGCTATCTATAGATTCCTCAGTAACGAGTATCCCTTGCGGCGGTTGAAAATTCTCCCTGAACTGAACCGCAAAAAGTTTGATGATTTGGATCCCGTTTACCAGCGCTTACTTAATTCCCGCGCCATCCGCTGTATCATCATCCTCAAAGAATCTCATCCCGATATCAAGTTTGATGTTTTTGAACGTTTAAACACCGGCTTTGTGCCCCTCAACGCTCAAGAGCTACGCAATTGTGTGTATCGCGGTAAGTTAAATGATTTAATCCACGAGCTGTCCGACGATAAAGTATTTCAAACCGCACGTGATGTGACGGATATTGACAAAAGGATGCAGGATTGCGAGCTGATTTTACGGTTTTTTAGCTTTCATTTTAACTTGCCTGAATATCGAGGCAATCTGGCCAGATTTTTGGACAAATATCTGGAGATTGGGCTGAATTTTGATGAGGAAACCATCAAAAAACACCGTGATTTGTTTAGGAAAACTATCGATGATGTGTATGCGGTATTTGAGGAACGCTCTTTTAGAAGATACACCAGGGATGTGGGCTGGGAAAAATCTATCAATCGGGCTATCTATGACGTGGTGATGCTAAGTTTTGCCCGCCTGCCCTCCGATGAGATCAGAAGTAAAAAGACTGAGATTATCGAGGCGCTCAAGCTGGTGTGTCAAGACCCGGAGTTTAGCGAAGCCATCACCTCTTCCACCAAAAATAAAGACCGGATTCAAAACCGGTTGGATAAGTGGCGCGCTGCTTTGGCAGGCATTGGTTTGGAGTTTCCCTATATTAAAGTGGGACAGTGATGGCTGTGGAAATATGGCGATGAGATTACAGACAGCGCTCGATCGTGGCGAGGACTGACTGACTCAAGCTGTCTAAATCGTAACCACCCTCGAGACCGAATAAAATCCGCCTTGTCACCTGAAGACAATATTCGGTGAAATCACCAAAGTCTTGAGGTTGCAGGTTAATTCGGGCGAGGGGGTCGGCGGCGTTGGCGTCGTATCCGGCGCTCACGATGAGCAAGTCCGGCTGGAAGTTGGTTAAAAAGGGGATGACTTGTTTGGTGAATTCTTCCTTATACGCCGCTCCATCGCTGTACGGAGGCATGGGAATGTTGAGAACATTGCTCCAGGAGCCTTGGTCGGTCGCCCGCCCTGTACCCGGATAGCAGGGATATTGGTGCAAGGAGCAGTAAGCGATGCAGGGGTTGTCCTCTATTATCGCCTGGGTGCCATTTCCGTGATGCACGTCCCAGTCTAAAATGGCAACCCGGTTAATTTCCGGTTTTTCTAAGGCGTAGGTCGCCGCGATCGCCGCGTTGGAAAACAGGCAAAACCCCATCCCCTGGTCGCTCATGGCGTGGTGTCCCGGCGGACGCGCCAACACGAATGCCGGTCCAGAAGTGGCCAACACCCGATCGACCCCATCCAGCCACGCACTCACCGCCAGTAGCGCCACTTCATAGCTGCGTGACGATACCGGCGTATCCGGATCCAAACCCCCACCCCCTTTCATCGCAATTTCTTCTACTTCGATGATATGTCGGTGGGTATGTACCGCCTGCACCATTGGCATCACCTCTCGCTCTTCCACCGGCGTCGGCTGCTGCCACTGAATTTTACTTGCCCAGGGAGCCCCTTGCAGCGCTGCGACAATAGCCGTTAGCCTTTCCGGTCTTTCTGGGTGCGATCGTCCCGTCTTATGTTCCAAAAACTCTTCCGAGTAAATAACTGGCACCATATATTTATTGTCAACCAGTAATCCGCAACTTAATTTTTACTCAATCCCAAGCGGGCATCCCTGCCCCCTTCCACGATTGTTTTACCGCAAAATGGCACCAAATACACCCCCAAAACCATCCCCCGTGGTGCCAATCCCTTGGCCAATTCCGTGAAACCACAAACATAGTCAGTAATTTTACATAATATTCTACATCATTTTTTCCAAAAAATCGTGACCATCATCACAGTTTAATTGTGACAAATATCACCAAAAACCAGGATATTTATCAATGACATTATGCCCAAGCTCTGAGACAATCCCAGTATCAGGATAAACATCAGGGATGCGATAAACAAATGATTATTAAGCTGGTCAACTCCGCCTTTCAAACCGGTTGCCTGAGCGTCGAATCAGAAGGCTTAATGCGCCAAATGGTCGCCCTCAAAGCCTATAAATCTGCTGATGTAGAAGCCCTAACCAAACTCAGAGCCGCCGTCAATGCCGGAGCCATTCAAAGAGAAACCAAAGCTCAAATCGACATGCAATTACCCATAATTGCGTGAATTTTTCAACCGCATCTACTCCTCTTTGTGTCTTGGTGTTTAATTTCCCACACTAAGACACAAAGAACACAAAGAACCCCGCTAATCCAGTTGAATTGGTGCCAAACCCAAATAATCAACTCCCGTAGGCGAAACTTGAAACCGACAGGCTAAAACTTCCAAACCCTTATTCATCGCCACTCTAAACAACTCACCATATTTAGCATCAGCCGCATCTCCCGGAGCAAAGCCATCACAATCACTGCGGTTAATAAAATAAAGAGCAACTGCCCGCGCCTGATTATTTTCCACCAGAGCCGCTAATTCCTGCAAATGTTTTTGGCCGCGAGTCGTCACCGCATCAGGAAAAAGAGCCATCCTCCCTACAGCCCAAGTCACATTTTTAACCTCCAAATAAATTACCTTCCCATCCGCACCAGTTAAACAGAAATCCACCCGGCTATTTAGATTTTGCCCATAAGCCACCTCCGGTCGGATAGTCGTATAATCTCCCAATTCGGGAAATATCCGCTGTTCCAGAGCAATTTTAATCACTTGATTGGGTAAATTGGTATTCACCCCCACCCAGATTCCTGGATTATCTTGAGGACGGACAATTTCCAAACTATAGGGTAATTTGCGATTGGGTTTGTCGCTGCGAGACACCATCACCGCAATCCCCGGGTCAGACAAACCGCGCATTTGTCCCGGGTTAGCACAGTGAGCGGTAATTTGTTCCCCAGTTTCTAATTCGATATCGGCGAGAAACCGTTTGTAGCGTTTAATCAGAATTCCGGGAAATAATGGCGGATAGTGATAAAGGTGCATAAGATAGAATTAATTGCTCTTGGGAGATTTACATCGGATAATCAATACCAAACCGCTGGCACATCTGGCGCATTTCCTCATCACTAATACCCCCAGAAGGTTCTCCCGCCTTCAGGTTCAGATACTCATATTGTGCCGCCGCTTCTGCATATTCCACTAAATCTCCCGCCTTGCGTGGACCTGCATCGCACCTAACTACAATACCGTGACGCCGCCAGACTACGGCTCGATGTTGGCGCAATATTTCTACCGTTTGCTGCGCCTGTTCCGCTGAGGCGGGAATTTCAAACGGACTCACCCCAATACCTTCGGGAAATTCTAAAATCGTTTCCGGTTGCCATCGTAACAGGTGGCGGTTTAACGCTTTAGTATCGCCATATCTATCTATATGGCTCAGATAGGTCAGATGCAAAGGTTGAGCGTGTAAAACCGTGTGGTAGGATAAGTTTTGCTCAGCGATGCGGTCATTATGCACTGCAATATGGGAGTTAAGCTCGCTGGTGGGTCGTAAACTGGGGTCAGCCATATGCAAAATCGCTGTTTCTCCACCGGGCTGAATTTGCAGCAAGCAAAGCGCCATCTCTGGACTGGTGGCGATATCCCGCATCCGTTTACCACTACCGCTGACGATCGCCCATCCCCCCGCCAGATTTGGTACTGTTACTGGTAAAGATATGGGGGTGCGGATACCGTTTTCAAACCAAAACGGGAATAAGTGTTCTTCTGCTGGGGGCAGGTCCCGCACAAAAACCGAAATATTCCCCGCTGCGCCTTCAGCGGCGTTAATTTGGGACATCCGTTGTCCCGCATCACCCATTTCCCAGAGAATCTTGGACAAGTGCAACATCGTTTTCCCCATGACGGTAGAGGACCAGGCACTCATAGTGCAGCCGATCGCATCATATCAAGTCCAGGGGTGCAGGGGGGCAGGGGAGAACCGCCAAAAACAACCAGAACGATATCCTCAGACTTGATATCAACCTATATTGCCAGTTGGCAACTGGTAAAAACTAATACATCTAATTTGTAAAAAAACCTTTATACTTAAAAAGTATCAACAGCTTTTTAATGCAATTTAAAAGAAAAATTACAAAAAAACCAGGAAATTTAGAAAATTCTGGCAAATGGGGATTGCGCTCTCGGAAAAATGTGCTATGATAAATCCTGGTCATCTTGGAGAGGTGGCTGAGTGGTCGAAAGCGGCAGATTGCTAATCTGTTGTATGGCAGGTAACTCCATACCGAGGGTTCGAATCCCTCCCTCTCCGTTCCCAAGGTCTTGTCACCCAGTGGCAAGACTTTATTTTTAGTGCGGCGGCTGGTGATTGAGGCATCTGGGATAACCGCCGGCGGGGACTCCCAGTGAGGGCGCTAGCTTATAGCGGTGCAGAAGAAGTGAGATAAAAAACCGCCATCACCCCACCTCAAAAAGTCAAACTACCCCCCACAGTGATACCTACTTCGGCTTCTTCAAGAAACCCCACTTTCAAGCCAGCAGTGGCAGTAAACTGAGGGGTTAAGCCTGCATCAATGCCAACAGTCCCGAAACCACCGAAACGGCTGTCATCCCCAAGCGCCACCGCCAAGCCACCACCCAGATAAGGAGCCACATTAACTTGTAAGTCGTCCTCCGTATCCTTGATGGGAAAATCTATAGTTAAAGGCAGTTCCAAGACGGTATTCGTACCAAACACCACTCCCGGACGCACAGACACCTGACGAGACAAAGCGAATTTTGACAAAACCGCAAAACCCCCCCCACCCAAAGCACTGGTAGTATCATTAAATCCGATATGAAGCCCTACTCCTAAATAATTACGCCCAGAGATATTTTCCCGATCGCGATAAACTTGGGCTAGCTCCGGTGTAGGCGCTGGAATTTCTGGAACTCCCGGCATGAATTTAACCGCCTGAGTGCCCAAAAGTGGCGCCGCCGTGGTTTCTGCAGCAGCTCTAGAATAGCTACTTACCAACATCAAGGCCAACAAACTCATCGGGAAACAGAAAAAACTGCTAAATTTTGTCATTGGTGATTTGTCCTTTGTCCTTTGTCCTTTGTCCTTTGTCCTTTGTCATTGGTCATTTATCCTTTGTCCCCCAGAAACCTTCTCGCCGAGATTATAGAAACCGGGTTTCTCACCGATATATTTCTTGCCTTGACGGAGATTCTCCGCAGAAACCCGGTTTCTTCTCCAAATGACAAGTGACAAGTGACAAATGACCAATGACAAGTGGTGATTAAAGTTCTTTCATGGCGGCGATGACTTGCTGGGAAACAAAAGGCAAAATGGCTTCATTGTTGCTGTGGTTCTTGCCTTCAGTAAAAACAATCAGCAAGTATGGGCGCAAATCCGGTAATTCTATATAAGCAGCATCGTGGCGGACTTGACTGGTTAAACCAGCTTTTGACCAGAGTTGGGCGTCTTGGGGTAAACCGCCACCGAGAAAACCGGTGACTTGGTTTTCTGGGTCAGCCGCATTCGCCCCCGGGTCGAGACTACGTTTCATCAGGGCCATCATCGCTTGGGATGCTTCCGAAGAGACGGCCACGCCGCCGATAATACTATGGAACAGACGCGCCGTGGCGTTAGTGGTCAACATATTGCGGTTTTCCCACATATCACCGAGAAAGGCGCGCTCTCGACCATAAGGACCATCACACCAGGTTTTTTGGTTAATATTGATGGTTTCCACTTCGGGCCAGGGGAGAGACTGAAAATAACGGTTAACGATGTTGCGCTGGAATTTCCAGGTTTCAAAGGGACCAGGGGACAATTCTGGCCCGCTGGTGGTGCCCGTCAGCACATCCACCACTAAACTGGTAGCATCGTTGCTCGAGTCCACAATCATGTCCCGAACAGCTCGCTCTAACTCTGGAGAAGTTTGCACCATATCTTTGGCTACCCATTCATAAAGCGCCACCAGATAAAAGATTTTAACGATGCTGGCGGGATAGATGCGCTCGAAACCGCGATAGCTGAAACCCCGGACGGGGTGAGACCAGAAGGCTTCCGGACTGAGGGCACCGCCGGTATTGACGGGAGCGGGGGGGTCATAGACAATCCAGGTGAGGGCAATCTGGTTGGGGGCGAGACTGGGAAATTGCCCCCTGGTGGCGTCTAAAATGCGATCGCCTAAACTCTCTAGTTGTGCGTCTTTCCGAAAAAATGTCATAGTCATATTTACCTGGTCTCCGCGCTCCGCCGCTTGTGATATCAATCAACCATCGCACTAGCAACAGTCAATCATCAATAATTACATGGTTTCTTTAGCCGAAATCCGCCTGCAGGCCGCTTCCTCCTCGGAGAACCATATCATCACTACAGAGTACCGCTCCCAAGTGAATCTTAACCTCTATGATGCCCCTACCTGCGAAAGTCTGGCCACCCAGGCGGCGGCGGGGCGGCACCTGCGTATCTTCATCCCGTCGGCAGATAACGGGGAACATCTTCTCACAACTGGGGACATTCCTGCCATTCGCGTCCAACTCGTAGAGGACGACTATCCGGGGTGGTTGGCTATCACTGATTTGGACCATCTAGAACCTGCCCCAGAACCTTATCAAGCGCCAGTTTTCAGCCGTGAGGATATCGAAGCGCGTCTCGACGCGGTTATCGCTTTTACTTTAAGGGCGATCGAGGTGCCCAATGAGTATCTCTGGGGGGGGACTGTGGCGCCCAACTACGACTGTTCAGGACTAATGCAGGCGGCGTTTGCTAGTGAGGGCATTCGCTTACCCAGAGATGCTTACCAGCAGGAAGCCTTTACCCAAGCTATTCCCTTGGCAGAACTAGAACCCGGAGATTTAATATTTTTCGGCACTCCGGAACGCGCCACTCATGTTGCCCTCTATTTAGGCGATGGGCGATATATCCACAGTTCTGGCAAGAAAGATGGGCGTAATGGCATCGGCATTGATACACTCAACCCAGACAGCCATCCCGTCAGCCAATTTTATTATCAGCGACTGCGGGGCGCCGGTCGAGTAATGACCAGTTATTTACCAGGTTAGTCCTTTGTCATTTGTCCCTTGTCCTTTGTCATTTGTCCTTTGTTATATGACCGGAGGGGCACGGCACCATAAAGATTTCTGGTTAAACCGAAAGCTTGATGACGCCGTGCCCCCAACACATAATGATATACAATCGGCGAAATATGGGGATTTATCAATAGCCAAATTGTTCTGTAATAATTGCTTCAAAAATTCGTGATTTTTCATAAATGATTGAACTGAATTCAATTTATAAATAATTTTTAGATAAAAATCATGTATAATGTAGTTTTGGGTGATGAGGAGAAAAGTTGATGTTGGATACGATGGCAGTAAAAGCAGCGCTGTTATCTCGTGAAACAGCGGCGAAAAATGGGGAGAATGTCACTGATGTATCAGTGGTAGTGCCGATACATAATGAAGTAGAGAGTTTGCCGCTACTGATAGAATCGATCGCATCGGCGCTCATCGGTACAGAGCTGAGCTATGAAATCGTCTGTGTGGATGACGGTTCTAGCGATGGCTCTACCCAATTGCTCAAACAACTAGCCGCCAGTCGCTCCGACTTGCGGGCGGTGATTTTACGGCGGAACTATGGCCAAACCGCCGCCATGTCCGCTGGGTTCGATCGCGCCACCGGTCGCGTCATCGTCACAATGGATGGGGACCTGCAAAACGACCCCGCCGATATCCCCCTCCTCGTGGCCAAACTAGAGGAAGGCTACGATTTAGTCAGCGGATGGCGGAAAAACCGCCAAGACGATCGCCTCACCCGCCTGCTCCCCTCCCAAATTGCCAACTGGCTCATCGGGCGTGTCACCAGTGTAAAACTACATGACTACGGCTGCTCCCTCAAAGCCTACCGCACCGAATTGGTAGCAGATATGAACCTCTACGGCGAATTGCACCGATTTTTACCCGCTCTCGCCTTTATTGAAGGAGCCCGCATTGCCGAAATCCCCGTCCGCCACCACCCCCGTCGCTACGGTAAAAGCAAATATGGTTTAGGGCGCACGTTCCGGGTTCTCATGGACCTGCTCACGATCGCCTTTATGAAAAAATTCCTCACCCGCCCCATGCACGTTTTCGGATTACTGGGCCTCGGTTCGATGACTTTGGGGACAATTTTGGGGATGTACCTAACCTTTCTCAAACTGGGTTTAGGTCAAAGCATCGGTAGCCGTCCCCTACTGATTTTAGTCGCCATCCTGCTGGTGACTGGGTTACAACTCTTTTGCTTTGGGTTGCTCGGAGAACTGCTGATGCGCACCTACCATGAATCCCAAGGGCGTCCCATCTACCGAGTGCGGGAGGTGGTTTCCGGCGAGGAAGCAGATTAACTAATGACCAATCACATTTGCAGAATAAAATTGGTTGGGACACACTAAAAGGTAGGAGGCACCAGCCAAACCCGCCTCCACACCTTCGTTAATGTTGAACAATCTCGATCCACAAATCCGCCGCAGTCTGTTGGTGTTGTTTATCACCGGCTTATTATTTTGGTGCAGCATGGCGTCCCAGTTGCCCACGATACCCCTGTACGCCCAAGAGCTGGGGGGTACTAAGCAGCAAATCGGACTGGTAATGGGTTCTTTTGCCATTGGGCTGCTGATATTTCGTCAACCATTAGGATGGTTGGCGGACAATGGCGGACTCCTGCTCGTAGTCAAACTGGGTGTAGCGGTGGCAGCCACTGCCCCGATCGGCTACCTCTTCACCCACTCCATCCCCCTATTGATGGCCCTGCGAGCCTTCCACGGCATCAGCGTTGCCGCCTATGCCACTGGTTCCAGTGCCTTAGTCGCCGAGCTGTCCCCCCCCCGCCAGCGAGGGGAAATCATCGGCTACATGACTCTCGTCAACCCCCTAGGAGTAGCCATCGGCCCTGCCATTGGGGGATTAGTGCTAGAAGAATTTGGCTACAAGTTTTTGTTTTTGATGGCTTCCGCCTTCGGAATAGTGGCATTAATTTGCGCTTGGCAAATTCCTCCCAGTCAGGTTGCCGAGAGTCCCATCACTTCTGAGGCCGCAAAAATCAGCCAAAATGAGTCATTCTGGCAGCTACTGGCGAGTCCCCGGTTGCTAGTACCCACAGCAGTGATGCTGTCTGTGGGGTTGGTGTTCGGGACTTTTAGTACATTTATGCCCCTGTTCATCAAAGATGCCCAAATGAACATGAATGCGGGGTGGTTCTACACCGCCGCCGCCATATCTAGTTTTATCTCGCGGTTTTTAGCGGGGCGGGCGAGCGATCTCTACGGCAGAGGGTTATTTGTCACCGGTAGCCTGGTGTCATACATCCTCTCAATGGCCATCCTCTGTACCGCCACCAGCCCCAGGGGCATCATTATTTCTGCCCTCTTAGAAGGAGCCGGAGCTGGGGTATTGATTCCCACAGTAGTAGCCCTCGTGGCCGATCGTTCCACATCCAAAGAGCGGGGGCGAGTATTTGCCCTGTGCATTGGCGGCTTTGATTTAGGCATGGCCTTTGCCGGACCAATTCTCGGCGCATTTGCCGACGCCCTTGGCTACCGAAGTATGTTCGCCCTCGCCTGCACTCTGGCCACCGCCGCCCTAGTGCTGTTCCTCACCAAATGCAGCAAAGACACGGCCACCTCATGGAGATATGCGATCGGGCGGGAAAAAGACTGGTACGCTTTAAACGAATAAAATAAAAAAGAGCAACTATTTCATAGTTGCTCTTTTGGTGAACGGGCTAGGAGGGATTCGAACCCCCGACACCGTGGTCCGTAGCCACGTGCTCTAGTCCACTGAGCTACAAGCCCTTACCAGAATCTTATAATAGCACAGTTTTCCCTAATGGCAAGCACTTTTCCCGAAAATTTTTCCAAATTTCCTGAAACCACCGGCCTGAGCCACTTAGACGCCAGTGGCGAAGCCCATATGGTGGATGTTTCCGCCAAACCCGTCACCCTTCGAGAAGCCGTAGCCGCCGGTCAGGTGCGGATGACTCAAGAGACTTTCGCCGCCATCCAAGCCGGGAACGCCCCCAAAGGAGACGTATTAGGCACCGCCAAACTTGCCGGGATTATGGCCGCCAAGCAGACATCCCAACTTATTCCCCTCTGTCATCCCCTACCGCTGCAAAAAATAGATGTGCAGCTCACCCCGGACCCAGACTTACCTGGATATCAAATCCTCGCTACGGTCAAAACCAAGGCGGAAACTGGGGTAGAAATGGAAGCCCTCACCGCCGTTTCCGTGGCGGCGCTCACACTGTACGATATGGCCAAAGCCCTAGAAAAGACAATGGAGATAGAAGCAATTCGCCTGGTACGTAAAACTGGAGGCAAATCGGGGGATTTCGACGCCACATCGAGGGAAAAAGGCTGAGATTAGCGAGTTTGCTGGGCGGAATAGACGCTGATGATGTCTCGGGCGCTCCGTACCAGCTTTTCCGAGCCTTCAATCATTAATAGGTAATGTCCTTTGCGCAGTTGGTGGCGGTAAATGCCCGCCGTGCTGCCCTTGCCGAAAAATCCCCACAAACCACCTAGGGTGGCACCGATGAAACCGCCGATGAAGCCACCAGCGGGAACAATGAGGAATAGTGTGGCACTCAGGGGCATTTTCAGACCCAGATAAGCCACCCAGAACAGGACAAAACCGAGGAAAGTACCAGCCAAACCGGTGGCGCCGGAAAGGTTACGACCGCTATGTAGGGCGATCGCCATTGGTTCCAAAAGACCAACACTATCAGGGCTACTGTAGCCTTGACCGACGATCGCCAGGTTTTCCGGAGAAATCCCGTGCTGCTGGAGCAGTCGGTAAGCATGAAATGCAGCGGCTTCGTGGGGAAAGGCGATAATGGCCAAGGAAGAGCTGCGCTTTGGGATGGATTTTTTTCTCACGAATCGCAGGGCACTCACAAGACTTATGGGGATTGGGGAATGAATCAATCTATTTAATGAATTTTAGCTCGATTTTTTCACCGATCCGGTAATTTGTCGCTAATCTTAATCAAAGTTTTGTCTCTGGGTACGAAGTTCGTAGTTGGGCTTCAGCCCAAAGTATGACTGGGGGACGGGGTGACGGGAGGACTCAGAGCAAACGAGCCCATCTCCGCGTCTTCTTATCTCTGGGTGATGGAAAGCCTTAAAATATAAGAGTAGAATCTTACTGAAGAAAGAATTTATTTATGCCACCTCGCTGGCCGCGCCAACCAGACCGCAAAGACCCGGATTACCGTCGCTTGGATGACCGGATGAATTTTGCTGTGCATGTAGGTATTTTTGCTGCAAGCAATTCGGGCTTGTGGTTTTTCGAGAATTTGCAGCCTCAATCCTCCTGGGAGGGGCTGGTTTGGGTGACTGGGGGTTGGCTGCTGGTATTGCTGGCTCATGCGGTGTACATCTTCGCGATCGCCGACTATTCCAGCTAAAACTTTGTCCTTCCGACCAATGACCATAGAGGCTTTTATGTCTATTTCTCCAACCTCAGAAGCGATCGAAGCCTTGGCCGCAGAAATTGGCGATAAAATCTACATCGATGTGGCCAAATGGCACCTGCGCCTAGATGACGCCCACCTGCACACTGTTTTGGCCGATCGGCTCTACCCCATGCTCGCCGAAAATGGCCTGAATGAAGACCAGGTAGTGCAAGTCCTACAAAACATCCCCGTCAAACTCGGCGGCGGTAGGAGAGAAATTCCCCTCTCGGATTTGCTCCCTATGCAATGCCAAATGCAGCTAATGGACATTCTCGAAGAATTTCAGAAGCAGATGTAATTAAAAGAAGAGACGGGGGGGCCAGGGGAATTCTTCAGGTTTGTAGTTGGGCTTTAGCCCTCCAAAACCCAGATTTTTTGGGGCTGAAGCCCAAATACGAACCTGTTCACCCCAGATTTTTTTGGGGCTGAAGCCCAAATACGAACCTGTTCACCCCAGATTTTTTTGGGGCTGAAGCCCAACTACAAACCTGGAGGGATAAAAACGGCGATTATTTGCGCAACTTCTGGCGGACTCGCTCCACCAAAATATCCATTTCGGGTAATTTGAGCTGGATGCTAGCTACAGCAAATATTGCCAACCCAACCAAACTGGCCAGGGAAAGTTCTAATAATTGCACGAGCAAACCATCTTTGCCCAAAACGGCTTCTAGTCCCAGGAGAGTGCCCCAACTAGCAGCGCCAGCGAAAATACTGGCAATCGTAAGGATAGCAATAGAGCTGGTCCACTGCACCAGAGGTAGCCCGTTCAGTTTGCGATCGAGCAGCCACAGCAACACTACCGTGGAAGTGATATTTACCCCCACCGTCGCCAGTACCAAACCCGGAGCCCCCAAGGGTTTCATCAGCAAGTAATCTAGTACGGCGTTCAGCACAATATTGGCCACACTGACCCGAAACGGGGTTTCTCCGTCTCCCAAGGCATAAAATACCCTGACCACCACATCTCTGGCGAGATAGAAAAACATCCCCACGCCATAAGCCATCAACATCGGCGCCACAAACTGCGATGCTTGGAGGTTGAAGGCGCCGCGCTCGTAAACTACCCGCACAATGGGCACAGCTAGAGCAATCATCAGGGCTCCCATTGGCAGCATCGTCAAGCCCGTAAGTACCAATCCCTGGCGAATGCGGTCTTTTAGTTGCGGCCAGTCTTGGGGGTCTGTCAACCGGGAAAATACCGGCATCAGAGGCACCAAAAGCATATTAGAAACGATGCCCAAGGGTGTCTGCACCAGTAACCCAGCATAACCCAAGGCGGCTGCCGCTTGGGGGATATAGGAGGCGAAGAATAAATCGGTGTAAACGTTGATGTGGAGCATTCCGGAAGAGAGGGTGGCCGGGACCATCACCTGCATCACTTCTTTAACTGCTGGGTGTTGGAACTCGAAGCGGAGGCGCAATGTGCCTAAACCGCTTTGCCACTGCGCTGCTAGCTGTACTAACCACTGTAGTCCCGCACCGATGAGGGTGCCCCAAGCTAAAACGATACCGCCGATCGCAGCGTATTTGGTCGCGGTGATTTCTCCGCCTAATTGGAGGAGTAAAATGCCAATGCCGCCCAAAATGGCGGCACTGGAAAATAGGGGGCTGATGGCGGGGAGCCAGTATTGGTCAGCGGCGTTGAGGGTGCCGAAGCCGATGCCAATTAGTCCGGCTAGGACTGCCATCGGTGCCATGATTTTAAACTGCTCGATGGCGATGTTTCTGGTTAATTGCAGAGTGGCGAGCTGCTCGGGGGTGATACCGGTGGTGGTGTTCGTGGCGTTGAGTCCGGGAGCGACTAAGCTCACCATCGGTTCGGCGAAGAGGATACAGGCGATGGTGACGAGGAGCAGTAAACCGCCGACGATCGTGGTGACAGTTTCGACGATCGGGGCAGCTTCTTCTTTGTCTCTTTTGGAGAGGACGCTGACGATCGCGCTGTGAAATGGGCCATTGATGCCCCCAAGCAAAATCAATAAGAAGCCGGGAATAATGTAAGCGTAGTTGTAGGCGTCAAAGGCTGGGCCTACCCCAAAGGCAGCGGCGATCGCCTGTTGGCGTACCAAGCCGAACACTTTGCTGAGTAGGGTTCCCGCTGCCACAATCCCCGCAATTCCCGCCAGAGAGCGAGTGGTTTTCTTGGCGTCAGTCACAAATATTTACAAATCTCTACAGTGATTTACCACAAGTACCACGAATGGGGACTGGTGGGTTAAGGGGCAATCGGTAGGGCCAATTACCCATTAACGTGAATATGGGTGGGAGTGGGGCGATGGTTCTCGGTTCTCAACGAGGGAGATATCGCCAGAGTGCCCCTAAGAGTCGTGGTTAATCTTCATCCCATCGTTCCCGTCCGAGCAAATCCCCAATCCGATCGCGCAGCAAATAACCGGACATTTCCAGCTCTTGCTCCACGCCGATCCAATCCCGGGGTGGGATGTACTGACATAAGGTGTAGATGGGTTGCTGGCGACCGATCGCCCCTTGCAGAACCAGGCGGCGCACCTCATCTGCGATCGCCTTTATGTCATAGTGGATCTTGCTGGTAGAGCTAACCATACTTGTATTCCTTGCAATCGCAACATCAAACATCATTTCATTTGGCGCTTAGGAGCAATAACGTTCCTTGATTTTATCCTTAATCTTGTCCGGTCAAAGTAATTTTGGCTTAGCCAGTAGGGGCGTTTCGGGGATAACCGAAACAGCGGTTCGCGAGGATGCCCCTGACTTTACCTCTAGATGGAGCGGACAATTTCGCCTTTGCTGCCTTTGATTTTCCATTTCAACGCCTGTTTGGCGGCGTTACTATCATTATTGTACATCCTGCGCGAAACTTTTTTCCCTTCATCCTCTAATCATTTGAGGCTAGAGAGGAATCAGCCTTATGTATAATCACCTTTAGCTCAAGGTGAGGTAGTTTTACTTTTTGTTACAAATTTTGTTGATTTGGTGCCAGATTTCTCAGACCAGTTATTGTCATAAGTCATTAGTCATTTGTCCTTCTGCTTTGGGACAAGGGACAAGTGACTAATGACAATCTGATATCGAGCCCCCCAGTGCCCTTGCCCCCCAAAAGCTTCAATACCGCGCCTTTTCCGGGCGAGTTTCCAGAGAACGGCTCACCGTGAGACGAGGTAGGCGGTGCTTAAAGCTGCAAAGAATCTCCCAAGAAATCGTACCGCAAATCGCCGCCCAATCGTCAGCACCGATTTGGTGGTCTCCCTGGCGACCAAGGAGCGTTACTACTTCTCCCGGTTGCACCTCGGGGACGGCGGTTACATCTACCATCATCTGATCCATTGTAATGGTTCCCACTTGGGGAAGTAACTGCCCCCGAATTAATACTTTCATATGATTAGAAAGGCACCGGGGCACACCGTCGGCGTAACCAATACCGACTACAGCTAAGCGCATCGGCTGTTTGGCGATATATTGATGGCCGTAGCTGACACCAGTGCCCGCAGAAATATTTTTCACTTGAGTGATGCGGGCTTTGACTTGCATCACGGGTTTGAGGTCAACCACTGGGCGCAAGTGAGGAGCAGGATAGAGACCGTAGATACCTAAGCCTACTCGCACCATATCATAGTGTAAAGATGGATCGGTGAAAGTGGCAGCGGAGTTGGCGAAGTGGAGGCGGGGTAAACTGCCGTGATGATTGCAGGCGCCGATCGCTTGTTCAAAGCGAGCCTGTTGCTGGCGCATCACTGTTTGGTCTTGACTGTCGGCGGTGGCGAGGTGAGAATAAATGCTGGCGATTTTCAGGTTGGGCAAGCTCCTGATGAGCTGGACAAAAGCATCGGCTTCTGAGTAGCTCACTCCCAACCGGGACATGCCTGTGTCCAATTTCACATGCACTGGTAGCGGGTGAACGCCTCTAGGCGTGGCATCAGCATCGCGAACGGCGCCAGCCGTCGCGCTAGCATCGTCTTCCCCTAAAGTTTCAGAAAACACCAGTGCTTGCTGCGGTGTGCAAATAGTCGGCATCAGCTCCCATTTGGCCATCGCTCTAATTTGCTCGGGACTGTAAGTCGCCCCCAAAACCAGTATCGGCGCTTTGATGCCAGCTTCTCGCAGTTCCATCCCTTCTGGAATGGTCGCTACTCCCAGCCAAGAGGCACCAGCACTCAAAACAGTTTGGCTGACAGTGACAGCACCATGTCCATAAGCATCGGCTTTCACCACTGCCATCAAATCACACTTAGGGGAGAGGAGGTGTTTGATTTGCCGCACATTGTGGGCGATCGCCCCTACATCAATTTCCACCCACGCTCTTTGGCGGAGCCAATCTGCGGAACTTTCCCACCGCTGTGATGTTATATTAGAAGTTTCATCCCAGCTCAGCATTTTAACTTACTCCCGTTTTTCTCACACCAGATAAAAACTATATCTATGTTTCAGGATAGCCTCAGCCCGAACCCCGTCAGGTGTCGCGTCGGCATCCAGATGATTTTCGCTGCTAGATTCCGTCCTAGTGGCATCGGCGCGAACACTGCCAGACCTTACCACAGCATCGGGCGCTCCCACCAGCAAACCTTTCCCTCCCCGATCACCCAAAAAGCCTCCCAGTCTGTCCCCTCCCCATATACTGATTGTTCTGAGCCAAATCAGTCTTACCGGTCTATCTAGCTCCTGTGTTGGATTTCACCATTGTTCTGGTCGCGGTAAGTGACAGGTTATCCTCAACAATCAAGCCCGTGAGGCGTTTTTCTATAAAAATCGTTCAGTTGATAATTTATGTAAATTTATGAGAAACCTGTGGCCTCCCTTGAGATTTTTCAACAAATATAAGTAAAAGCTCAGCTAAAAAATTAGCCAAATTTTCACGAAATCTTTAAAATCCCATTTATCATTTTATGTCATTATCATATGCAAGGGTGTCCTCAAATATTGAGCTGCTATGAAAACATCTATATTTAAGATAATTTAAAATCCTGTCTGATTGAGGGGTGTAGCCCCACATATCGCACCAGCGATATTTGGTATGGTAACATATAAAATATAAAATCCTAAATCAGCATGAATCCCCTTTTCCACAAATTCTTGGTGCAGCGGCGGATGGAGTACCTCACAGTAGATGAGGAGTTGAAAATCTTAGAAACATCCGTGGGAGTCCGGCGCTTTGCTGATGCTCCTGATGAAGTAGCTGTGGGAAAAGATGTCCGGGAAGCCTTTCCAGAGTTATTTGGCATGGAAGAATATCTGGAAGCTGTCATCGCCGGAAGAGAGGTTAGTGTTGATTTAAAAGGCGTAGCTCGGTTTTCTGAACCGATTAATCCTTTATATTTTGATGTTCATATTATGGCAAATGAAGAAGAAACCGATAACCGCTTAATTGTATTTTTTGAAGATGTTACAGAACATATGGTAATGAAGCAAAATTTGGTACAGCGGTCGAATCAAGCCAATTTATTGTTAACCACTGTAGAATCTTCAATGGCTTATATTGATAAAATTATCTCTTCAATGGCCGATGCTATGTTAGTAACAACCGACAGGGGGAATATTAAAACGGTAAATCCGGCGGCGGTGAAGCTATTTGGGTATGGAGAAAAAGAATTAATTGGTGAATCTATAGATATAATTTTTGGCACAACAGAATTATGGCAAAGATTAAATTATGATGACCGGGTAAAAAATGTAGAGGTGAGGTGTAGGTCGAAAAATGGCCATGAAATCGATGTGGCTTTTTCCTGTGCCGTAATCTACAGTGACCTAGAAGAATCTGAGAACTTTATCTATATTGGGAGAGACATCAGCGAACGAAAAAGGATGGAGGCAGAAATCCAGAAAGCCAGAAATGTTGAATGTCGATACAAAACTTTACATAAAAAATTACACTTATGTCTTTGATGCCTAAATTATTCAAAAAACGTCATCTCCTCAAACCAATGAACATAACTAATTTTTTGACACATACAACATTGTAAATAG
>DVDU01000139.1 GCA_015296065.1 Oscillatoriaceae cyanobacterium M33_DOE_052
AATTGCACTTTCCTATGTATCGGACTGAACTTTGTTCCCAAATCTTCACAATCTCGAATGGTACGTCCATGCCGAGCCTGCTTAGAACCAATTCATATTGCGGGACAAAATTTGTCAGATGAATTAGATGTTATGGGGAGAAAGGAAATATTCGTAGATCAGGATGCGATGATCATTCCTTCTTTTTCGGCTGATTGATTCAGTCTTGTGTCATAGCTTGAAAAAAATATCTCTGTGTGTATGATTGGAGTCATGTGTATGATTGGGGTCACCCATTAAAAGGCACCCATTAAAAGGCACCTGTCAAGAGAAAAAACTATTCTGTAAGCAAGAAAGAGCTTTTTTATGACTCCCGTTTCTATTGGGTGAGGGTTTTCTATAAATGATGCGGCTGCGAGAATGGGCCGTCAAATGGCTCGTCGGAGCAGCCGCCCACCTTATAGACTCTTTTGCTCCGAAACCTATTCCCCCCCCAACGCTTTACGGAAGTCTTCGTTTCTATTTCTTACTCAAGATGATCCCTATGGAGTCATCAACCTCTTTCCCTTTGCCGTAGTTTCTTTAGGTTTGTCGATGTCCGTCTCTTGACGGCACCAGTCACCCATCAGGCTCTAGATCTGCAGGAAAACGAGAGCTCTTCCCCTCTGCGACCCCTGTCCCGCATAGCGGGACCCAGAAAATCTTCCCTGCCTGCGGTAGGCAGGGGTTCCAGGCCGTGTCCAAATCGTGTTTGTCAGGACTCATGGTTGTTAGCCAACCCCTCGTGGCTCACGGCGTGGGCGGTCAAGACGGTGATGACCTTGTGAGCTGGGGGTGGAACGGATGACCAATCAGGCAATGTGGTTTCTCACCAACCCCAAAGTGTGGTTCCCCGTCCCAACCCAAATCCTCATCCAAATAACTTCTCAGGCCGGAAAGGGACTTGATCCCTTATCACGTAGTAACCTGCTCGGGCCAGTTTGTTTGAAAGAGCACTGTGGGCCACCGCCGCATTGGTCTTCTGCATCTTTCGATCATAGTAAGCACGCGGTTCCGGATAAAGCCGCCTGGCAAATTCGGATGCCTCCGCATAGGCCCACGACAAATACTTATTGCCGTTCTTCCTATTGCCCGATCCCTTCCACTTCCCATTGCTCATCCACTGGCTGGGGACCTTTCGACAATACGAAACATAATCCCCCACAGTCTCAAATCGGCTGATGGGTCCTGTCTCCAGCATGATCGTTAATGCCAAAATCTTCCCCACCCCAGGCAACGTCAAAAGATACCGATACGCCTCCTTCAAGGCGATCCTCTTTTGTACCACCCATTCAATCCTGTAGACCTGTCGGGTCAACTGATCAATCACCTCTTTACTCACCCGGCCGGCTAAGGCGATATCCTCACTCATCCCTAAAAATGAAGTAATTCGATCCTCACGCAGGCTCTTGATATCACTGACCCTCAGTTTCCTTCCCAAGTTGCGGCTCAGAATGTTTTGAAGACTCACCACCAAAGAGGTTCGAAGCCTCACCAAATGCCCTCGCTTTCTTAAAAGATCTCGCACCGGCCTCTCCTCTTTGGGATAAATGTAACCCTCAGGCAAGATCCCCAACCGCAGCATCTCTGCCAACCAAAACGCATCATGCTTGTCATCTGCGTGCTTGAGTCCCGTATACTGCTGAATCGCCGAGGGATTCGCCAGGTGTACCTTGTATCCCTCCTCCATCAGCCCATCCACCAACCAATACCAGTTATACGTCGACTCCACCGCAACGCCCACCAACTCCCCTTGAAAGGGTTGAAGGGCCTGCCGTATCAAAACAATTTCATTCGGCAACTTCTTCTTAAAAACCCTCTTGCCCTGCGCATCAATGATTCCAAGAAAATTGCTGTTGCCATGAAGATCCGATCCTGCATATAATCCTTCCATAAGGCACCTCCTTGGGTTTGGATTTGACTCTTTATCCAGGTATACCACACAACGCGTGGTATGTTCAGGTGCCTTTTATATGATTATCAGGCAAT
>DVDU01000012.1 GCA_015296065.1 Oscillatoriaceae cyanobacterium M33_DOE_052
CTATTTACAATGTTGTATGTGTCAAAAAATTAGTTATGTTCATTGGTTTGAGGAGATGACGTTTTTTGAATAATTTAGGCATCAAAGACATAAGTGTAATTTTTTATGTAAAGTTTTGTATCGACATTCAACATTTCTGCCTACATTATTATTACTATTCGTCGCCACCCAACGCCAATTTCCATCTTTTCTATTGTGTTTATTTTTGGGGACTCCGTATAAGCTATGCTCAGCAAAATCTTTATACTGATTTAACATACCAAACCTGCCAATCCACACTTAGGATAGATGTAATCTATCAAGTTTTGTGCCGGTTTGTCATCAGCATAATTCGTGAATTCATGTTTGCAGGAATCCACTAATTTCCGTATCAGTAATTTCCGCAGATGAATATCCGTATAATCCACAATCAACCGCCAGCGGTCGATCGTCCGCCATCCGGGGAGCATTAGCGGGAGGGGTTTGGCTACCAAAACCCCTCCCGGTTTACGTCAGACTGTGGGGAGGCTCACCCGCCACAAATAAAGCGAAGCAGGAGGTAATTATAATTATAGCTGCACAATTGATTCTGCACAACGGCAAAACCGGATTAATTACCAAAACCACCTAAAGCTGTTTGGCTAAAACCCGCCGCTCCTCCCGTCGCTTGTATAGCAGACTGGGAAAACATCTGAAACGATCGGCGAATTTCCGCCGCCGAGTTCCCCGGCGTCAGGACCCACTCATCGCGAATCCCCATTTCCCGGAATACCCCTCGAAAATCCGTGCTGCCATCATCTATCCCCATCGCCGCAATAATGTGATTTTCCGCCTTCAGCATATCCCGCACCAGCTGCGCCACCGTCTTCGCCGTCGCCTTTTGGGAATGTTCATCCGCCCCATCCGTCACCACCAGGGTCACGGTCCGCACCGGCACCCCATTTTCTGAAAACTCCTGCGCCTTCGCCAACACCGTCCCCAGCAGCACCACCATTTGGTCATACAAAGGCGTCCCCTCCTCGGGATTATAATTTTTGGCATTCATTCGCACCGCTTGCCCCAACTGACAATAAGGATATAAAACCTTCCCATTCAAATAGCGGTTGTGAACTAAAATACTCTCCTTTTGCTGACAACTTTGCAGGGCATCCAAAATCGCATTATGCCCGTCCCGCACCGCCTGATCATTATCAGCAAATCCAATCGAACCCGAATCATCCGGCATAATCGTCACCAACACCACCTCGCTGGCCATCACATCATCTACATTCACCCCCAAACCCGCCTGAATCTCTGCCCCAATATCTAGCACATTCAGGGCAGCCATAGAGGCATTAGACAGCCACCCCTCTGCATGAGCATTCTCAAACAACTCATTGATATTTGGTGTATTGTTGCTATTCATCATCAGTTCCTCAAATTTACGTTAATTCCTGCGAGTGTTTTTGTCCGCCAAAATTTATTTTGTTGGTGGGAGGGGCACGGCATCATCAATATTTCAGTTTTCACCCCAATCTTAATGACGCCGTGCCCTGCAAATTAATGGCATGGCATAATGTCCAGGTATTACCAGGAAATACCCGGCCAAGCGGTAATCGGCACTGTGGATTTCACCACCTGCATTCCCGCCTGGGCAAACCGGGCAAACGCCGCATCAGCTTGGGGGGTAAAATCTACAATTCCCGGCACCACTACCGGCGAAGTACAATCCTCCAAAAGATAAACTTTTTGGGCGAGCTTCGGGTCTTGTGCCATAATTTCTCCCAGCAAATCATCAATTGTCCAAGCCACACAGTGACTTTTGGCTTGACCGGCGATAATTACCACATCAAATTCCAGCAGTTTGCGCAAAAATCGAGTATTCTTTTGGCCAATAGGACGGCCATCATAACCATCGGTGACTTCTGGCCGCAACACCGAGTAATTTTCCGTTAAAGGATTGCCGCCTTTAATTTCAAACATCGTCTGACTATGGCGAGCAATGTTATGGAAAAATACCGCTTCTTCCACCGCTGAAACCAAAGCATGACCGATACCGCCGAGAATGGAATGATAAGGCCAAATTGTCAAGGGATATTTGCCCTCATCGCTCAACTTGCGCACATAATGCAAAGCGTGCTTTTGCAGCGCCAGATAATTGCCACCTGCAAGGCTGTAAGCCACGGCTGGGTTGACTTTCCAGATACCTGTTTCCACATCGGCTAAGGTGATAACCGTCGCCGCTGGTGCGGGGTGTTCTCCCGCATCGTTCACCCAAAAAATCGGGTGAAATATCTGCATGGCTGTGTGAGTATCCATCGTAGGCGCAATGGCAGTAATTATGCCTAAATTGCGGTAAATGAATTCACACAAGCGCTGGTTATCATCTACTGCCCCCGTGCCACTTTGGCCGCCAACAAACAACTCAAATTTAGGAATACAGAAAGTATTTTGGGCGTCAATGACCATTAAACAAATCCGGGTTTTATCCGTGGCCGCAGGCGGGATTTTGTGATACCTTGCCCATTGTTTGGCTTCGGCGGCTCGGTCTTGGTAGAGAACCCGCCACACTTCTCCTACTTTCTGCTTGTCAAAATGATTGGGAATCGGTAATTGAGTCGTAGTAGTCATAATTTTTTTGTGAATTGCTGAAAATCTGTTTGAGTGGGTTAGGGGAAATTCAGTAATTGCCCCTAAGCATGAATTTGCAAAGCTATGATTTCTCTGTATTTAACGGCATATAGTTCTCTTGATCCGGCAAATAATTGGGTATTAGCATCGATAAAGGGTTCGGTGTCGGGAAATTCTTTGGTTTTGACTATGTTGCCGTTTTGCACTTCTATGCGGTAGATGCCTTCATCAGTGGGGACAAATAGGAAATTGCCCACCGCACAGCTCCCCCGCCAATTGCTGAGCCAAGAACTATCACCAGTTTTGGCCATAGTGGTGGCTTCTATGGTGCCATCATCGCGAATGACGGTGCAAAAATGCAGAGTTTGTCCTGATGCTTCGCTGGTACAGAAAAACCAGCACCGCTCAGATGTAAAAGTACAGTTGACATCGATGATTTGCCCGGAAAAAGGGGGTAATTTTACGCTGTCTTTGATGCCACTGCGGCGGCTATGAAATACAAAGGCGACACTGAGAGTTCCGGCGCGGTAGAAACCAAAGCCAAAGGTTTCACCTACCCAAAATCTGGTTTGTCCGGGTAATACGTCACCGATATATTCTGCACCTAATGTGCCGTCGCGTAAAAGCTGCCCACCGTCGATCCAATAATGGTGATATTGATTGGCATCAAATGCCGGTTGAATGTCTAGGGCATTTTTCTGGGCTGTTTCACCGGGTTTGAGGGTGATTAATTGTCCTGGTTTGGCGATAATTGTGGATTTGCCTTGGAGGCGAATTTGTAGTTGGGGGTCGAGGTTGCCGCTGAAAACAGTTTGGTGGTCTTCCCGTTGGAACTCGCCTCGGTGGTGATATAGCCATCGGAGTTTTCCTGCTTGAATTGTGGCAGATAAAATGATGCCTTCGGTGGCAAAAATGCGGGTAGCGGTGACGTTGCCTCTGACTACGGTCAAGGCGGGGGTAGATATGGGGATGGTTTGGGTGCAGATGGGGCAGGTGGTGCGGGCGTGTTCTTGGCCGCAGAGTGGGCATTTTCGCCATGATAAGTTATGGAGAAGATGTGGGGGAAATTGGCCTCTGCTGTCTTGGTGTAAGAGGTGATGGAAATAGTCTAAAAGTTCGTCGGGGAGGATTTTGTAGGGGAGGGCTGGTTTGGGATATTTGACTTCGGGATGAAAGATGGTGATGCGGTGCAGGGGGCGGGCATCGTGGGGGATTTGTTGATTGAGGTTTTTGGGTTTGTAAACGCCGCCGTAAGGGTGAACGAATAGCAGGCACTGCATGAGCATAAGGGCGAAGGCGTACCAGTCGGATTCGGGGTTGTAGGTTTGGGCTAAGATGAGTTGGGAGGTGTTTTTTTGACAGAGCAAGGGGTCGATAAATCTTGGGGTAAATACGCGGCAGGGAAAGGCGGGGAGTTGGAAGGAGTCGGCGTCGATGATGTAGGCTTGGCGGTTTTTGACGAGGATGTTTAGGTCTTTGAAGTCGCCAATAATGGCGCCGGTTTGGTGGATGGTTTGGACGGTTTGGTGGAGGTCTTGGAAGATTTGAACTACGGTTTGGGCGGTGATTCCGCTGGTTTGGCGGAAGGTGCGATCGCTGTATTTGAGCAGCAGTTCGGCTCCGGCGATGAGCTGCATGGTGTAGCCGAGGATTTGAGATTCTATGATATCTGTGGCTAGTTCTTGGGGTTGCACGACTCGATCGGGCAAGTTTCCCGGAAATAACCGCAGTTTAAATTGCTGTTCTTCTAGACGATCGGCGGCGGCGGCTTGAGCAGCGGGCAAATTCTGATAGTCGGGATGGTCTGGTTGTTTAAAGATTTTCAATGCTTGACCTTTCCCGATGTCGTAAACATCGGCTTCGCCGCCTTTGCCGATCGACTGGCTCGGTTTAATGCGAATTTTTTTACCTTTGATATAAACTTCTAGCATTTGCTCTAATTTAGAGATAGTTTTTCAAAAGTTTTCTCAGCCGGAATCAATGGATGATTAACGCCGCCGCCTGATGGCGATGATGGTGGTATCATCCGGCAGGTAGCCGCCTTGTTTATTGACTTCCTGCTGTTCCCAGTTAATTTGTGATAATTCCCGGTTGATGAGATGGAGCTGGCGACGCACCATGTCGGGATTTTGAAAGTATCGGTCTTGTGCCCAAAATTGGCTGATGGAGCCGATCGCTTCTGGTTTGCCCGGGAGGTTAGTGGTGGCTAACTGCATCAAGTCGAGGACGCCATCGGTGCCGATTAAAATTGATTGCACCGACTCTAAGGGGATGGCGTGGAGCATTTCCCACTGCCAGCGATCGCTCTCTGGGGAGATGAGTGCATAGCCCAGATAGGGAGGCGCGTTGTTAGCAAACGGCCCGAGGGGAATATATTCGCCGTTGAGGAAAATCACGCCATCGCCTTTGGCAAAAATTGTGGCTCCCTCCGGCGTGATTAAGGCGCCGACAATGGTAAATAAAAAATAGTCGTAAACGATATCTTCTGCCACCGAATTGCGATCACCACCCATATTTAAGGCGAGGGTTTTCATCCCCAGTAGCACTTCTTGCTGGACTAACTCCCAAAAGTCACTGGCGGTGTGGGACTGGTTTGGGAGTAACCGGGCGATCGCTTCCACCACCAGCCGCGCCCCGATTTTCGCCCCTACCTCGCTATGCTTGCCGCTCCCGCAGCCATCACATACCACTGCCACCGTGGCGTCTGGTCCACTGCGGCTGTAATAAGCATCTTGATTGTTTTTGCCTTGGCGGCGGGATCTCGTTCCCCCGATCGAGCCCGGAGCGAGTTCAAACAACTGTTTCATCACTTTAGGTGTAATTCATACACTTATTATAGTGTGGAATTAACACTTTTGGGGGCTGGAGACGATTTAAATTTAGATATGCAGCGGAATTATTGCTGGTAAAAGCGAACAGCAGTTTCAAATTACTATTTAACTGTTTGAGATTCCACTAAAATTGGGAGCGAGGGGAATTTTTTGTAATTTCATATTTCTAACTAAAAACTTGATATTATAAATACCCTCGAATCGAATTACCAGTGCCTATGCCCTATACATACGAATTTGCCAGACCCAACCTCACGGTAGATTGCGTCGTCTTTGGTTTAGAGGAGGAAAATTACCGCAAGCGGTCCCCCGACGAACCACCCCTACAACTAAAAATCCTGCTCATCGAAAGAAACCTGCCCCCATTTAAGGGCGAATGGGCACTACCGGGGGGGTTTGTCCGGGTAGAAGAATCCCTCGATCAGGCGGCGCGGCGGGAGTTGCGCGAAGAAACAGGGATTGAGGAAGTATTTCTGGAGCAGCTTTACAGCTTCGGGGAGGTAAACAGGGACCCCCGCGAGCGGGTGGTAACGGTGGCTTATTACGCCCTAGTCAACCTCTGGAAATACCGACTACAAGCAGCTACAGATGCCAGTGACGCTCGTTGGTTCCCCATTTCCCAGCTACCCCCATTAGCTTTCGACCACGACCAAATCGTGACCGTGGCGCGGCAGCGGTTGCAGGGAAAATTGCGCTACGAGCCGATCGGCTTTGAACTGCTGCCAGAGAAATTCACCCTCACCCAATTACAGCGACTCTACGAGACGGTCCTCGCCGCCGAACTCGACAAGCGCAATTTCCGCAAAAAAATCCTCAACATGGACATCCTGGTGGCTCTCGATGAAGTGCAGCAAGATGTCGCCCATCGGGCGGCGCGCCTTTACCGGTTCGATGAGGAGAAATACCGCCAGCTTAAAGAAAAAGGGTTTAACTTCCAGATCTAGCGCCTACTAGGTTGTAATTGTCGGTGATGGGCAATTTTAGTGAGGGGTGTTGCCTATCTTGACAAAACATAGTAGGATATGCTTGGGGTTTACCAGGCAAGAAACTCCAGTGCGCGGCTTCAAGTGAAAGACAAAGGAAAAGGAATGTGAAATCGAGAATCTTGGCCAGCAGTGTTTTGCTGCTGCTCTTATGCTCTGGCTGTGGGGCAAATTCGCAACATCTCAGGCGGTTGCGGGTTTCCAAACAATGTCAGGGTTGCAGCCTAGAACGTGCCGATCTGAAGAGTGCCGTACTGGCGGGAGCCAATCTCAGGGGTTCCCATCTGAATCGGGCTGATATCAGCGGTGCGAACTTGTTTTCTGCAGATCTCAACCACGCTTCTCTCGTAGGTGCCAACCTCAGAGGTAGCGATCTCCGCGTCGCCAATTTGAGTGGTGCCAACTTAAGCGAGACGAACCTCAGCGGTGCGGATTTGAGTGGTGCCAACTTGCAAAATGCCAATCTCAGCGGTGCCAACCTAGAAAATGCAGACCTTTCCGGCGCTAACCTGTTGAATGCCCAATTGATTGGTGCCAACACCAAGGGCGCGAACCTAGCTGACATCCAGTCAGAGGGAGCGATCGGACTGGGAATGGAAGAACCCAAGGCTATTCAATAGCCAGCATGAGGAGGGGCTACAGCCCTAAAAAAATCCGATTAGTCCAACCATCGGCTGTAGCCCAGCGACGATCGTGGGGGCTGTTTCTGGCGCGGGGCTGAGATCGAGACCCATTCCCTACCTGCGGGTGGGAATTGTCTGGAGAGAAAAGGCATTTTTGCATATAGTTGACATCTAAACAGCATAAAATAGAAATAGATAATTTACAGACAATGCGCATAATGCCTGCCAAACAGTTTCTGACGATAACCCAAAAACAGCGCCTGCAAAAGGCTCTGCGCGAGAGCGATTGCTCTCGGTTCCGCGAACACGCCCTGATTCTGCTCTTAAAGAATGACGGTAAAACTTACGAGGAAATCGCCGATTTTATTGGTTGTTCTTACAGAACTGTTGCCTATTGGTGCGTTCACGGCGACCCGGATAATCTCGATAGCATGAGAGATCGACGGGAAAATGGCAACTACCGCAAGGCGGATGATGAGTATATTCAACTATTGCTGTCCGTAGCCGATCGCAAACCCAAGGAATTGGGTTATGAATTTGAACTGTGGACCAGTTCTCGCTTAGCAAATCACCTAGCCAAAGCCACAGGGATTGAACTCAGCGGCACCCAGGTAATCCGAATCCTTCGTAAGCACAAGGTACGCTTACCCATGAGCAGGATTTAGAAAGCCAGGTAAAAAAGCGGTAGCAAGTTAGATGTGGGATTCAGTAAATAAGGCAACCGGACAGCCCGGAGTCTTCCACCGCCTTCATCTCAGCCAAATGGCGTAGATAGATTCAGCCATTTGGCTGATGCTGTCCGCTTGGCCCCGGTGTGATAATAGAAGAACGATCACCCTAAATGTCTTCCACACCCTGAGTGTTGTCAAAACCTCCGCGCTTTTGCCCGGAGGGTTTTTTGTTGGCCGTTGGGGCTACCAGTAGCTGGTGATGGGGAATATTCTCAGCTAAATGGCGTAGATAGATTCAGCCATTTGGCGGATGCTTTTCGCTGCCCCCCAATTCCATAATAAAAGAACGATCACCCTGAATGTCTTCCACACCCTGAGTGTTGTCAAAACCTCCGCGCTTTTGCCCGGGGGTTTTTTGTTGGCCGTTGGGGCTACCAGTAGCCGGTGGTGGGGGAGATTCTCAGCTAAATGGCGTAGATAGATTCAGCTATTTGGCGGATGCTTTTCGCTGCCCCCCAATTCGATAATTAAAGAACGATCACCCTGAATGTCTTCCACACCCTGAGTGTTGTCCAAACCCCCGCGCTTTTGCCCGGAGGGTTTTTTTTGGCCGTTGGGGCTCTGAATTAGGTAATACTCAATCCGGTTAATTGTCTCTTCCTCTCCCCAATGTTTCTTTGTGGTTTAAATCAAGCACCAAGGTACATTCATATCAGGGAAAACAGAACCGTTAGGTCTGTGAACCAGAGGAAAAGGAAAGCCAGAAGGGGATGGCTGTTAGTGGTTAATCTATCAGATTTGATATCAGCCAAATAGCGTAGAGAGATTCCGCTATTTGGCGGATGCTTTCCCCTTCGCCCTGGTTTGATAATAAAAGAACGATCACCCTGAATGTCTTCCACACCCTGAGTGTTGTCTAAACCCCCAAGCGAATGCACGGGGGTTTTTTATTGGTTGGGGCAGGGCAATTGTGGGGTTATGGAACCACTACCGAGGTGGGCAAGGCAGGGATGCCCGCTAAATCAAGGATTTCGGGAATTAGGTCTTCCCGACGGACGGCCATCATATGGACTCCCTGGCAGAGCTGGCGGGCCAACTGCACTTGCTCGGCGGCGATCGCCACACCCTCGCGCAAGGGGTCATGGGCGGCTGCCAACCGGTCAATAATATGCTGGGGAATTTGCACTCCCGGCACGTTGCGATTAATGAATTCAGCATTTTTCGCCGACTTGAGCAGGAAAATCCCCGCCAAAAGCGGCTTGTCAGTTTGGCTGGCAATTTTGGTCATAAACTTATCCAACTGGTCAAAATCGCACACCAACTGACTTTGAAAAAACTGGGCTCCGGCTTCTAGTTTCTTCTCAAACCGCCGCTGCAAACCAGACCAGCTCTTACTTTGGGGGTCCACCGCCGCTCCGGCAAACAAGTCCGTGGCGCCGTCGGTGAGGGGTTTATCGTTCCAGTCAACGCCGCGATTGAGTTTGGCGATCGCCTGTAACAGACGCACCCCCTCCAAATCAAAAACCGATTTGGCGTGAGGGTGGTCCCCCGCTTTCACCGGGTCGCCGGTGAGGGCCAGAACATTACGGATACCCAAAGCATGGACTCCCATCAAATCTGCTTGCAGAGCAATTTGGTTGCGATCGCGGCAGGCAAACTGGCAGATGGGCTCAATCCCCTGCTGCAGCAAAATCACCGCCGCCGCCATCGAAGACATCCGCATCACGGCTCTACTGCCATCGGTGACATTCACCGCATGCACTCTGTCTTTTAGACAATTAGCCATATTCAGCATATGAGCCGGATCCGCTCCCTTTGGCGGCATTACCTCGGCGGTAATCAAAAATTCACCCCCTCTCACTGCTTGCCGAAACCGGGAAAGGGGGGGCAAGCTGGAGGGGATTTTGCTGTGGTTGGTGAGGACTAGGTTCGTCATGGAGGAGCAATTTGGGGACAATAAAAGTCAAAGAAGGCGGCTGAGGTGGCCACCTTCTTGCGTGTTATCTACCTTATTATCCCTAATGGGGGATCGACTTCGGGAGTCTTTAGTTAAACTGGCAGGGAATAACCCAGCGCCTTTTTAACTTTGGTCAAAGTATCATTGGCAATTGCCGAGGCTTTTTCCCTGCCTTCGCGCAGCACTCCAGAGAGATAATCCTCTTCCTGCATCAGGGCTTGATACTTTTCTTGAATCGGTTGCAGTGCCGCGATCGTCGCTTCCGTCAGCACCGGCTTGAATTGACCCCAGCCCATATCTGCGCATTCCGCCGCTACTTCTTCCTTGGTTTTGCCGCTCACCAGCATATAAATTGTGAGCAAGTTGTGGCACTCGGGACGCTCCGGGTCGTCAAACACCAAACCCTTGGGTAAGTCGGTTTTACAGCGCTTGATTTTTTTGGCGATCGTATCCGGCGAATCCAGCAAATTAATCCGGCTTAACTCCGACGGATCCGACTTTGACATCTTCTTTGTCCCATCCGTCAAACTCATCACCCGCGCCCCTTCCCCTCTAATCAAAGGTTCTGGCAGCTTCAATACCGGCTCTTTCTTCTTGCCAAATTGGTGGTTAAACCGCGCCGCAATATCCCGCGTCAGCTCCAAATGCTGCTTTTGGTCTTCCCCCACCGGCACTTTATCCGCTTGGTAAAGTAAAATATCCGCCGCCATCAACACCGGATAATCCAACAAACCGGTACTGACATTTTCCCCCTGCTTCACCGCCTTTTCCTTAAACTGAATCATATCTTGCAGCCAGTTTAGAGGCGTCACGCAGTTAAGCAACCACGCTAACTCGCTATGCGCCGGTACGTGGGACTGCACGAAAATCGTTGCATTCGCCAAATCGATACCGCAAGCTAAGTAAAGCGCCGCGATCGTGTAAGTATCCTCAGCCAAAGTCTCCGGGTTGTGGGGCACCGTAATCGCATGCAAATCCACCACACAGAAAAAATTCTCATACTCGCTTTGACCCGCCACCCAGTTGCGAATCGCCCCCAAATAGTTGCCTAAATGCAAATTGCCAGTGGGTTGAACTCCAGACAGAACACGCTTTTTGCCCATAATTACAGTTAAATGCCCTTCGCTTCGACTCCGGGGTAATATTTTGCCACGTCTGTGGAGCCGTTCACATATCTTAACAAATCTTGGCAGTAGGTTTGTCGTTGGGCTTTAGCCCAAAAAAAGGTTTGTCGTTGGGCTTGAGCCCAAAAATAGGTTTGTCGTTGGGCTTTAGCCCAAAAATTAGGTTTGTCGTTGGGCTTGAGCCCAAAAAAACGTCCCCGTATCCCCGGAAGGGGCGAAGCATTCGCTAGCATCAGTTTTTCGTTTCACCGTGCTTGTCGCCCCTACGGAGTCCCCGTCTCCCCGTCTCCCCGTCCCCCCGTCTTTTGGGCTCAAGCCCAACTACAAACCTCGTCTCCCCGTCCCCCCGTCCCCACTGCGGCTAAATAAATCTCTGCTTTTTGGGAATAATATTTAATGGTAAGGCTATGAGGGGCTTCTCCCCACGCGCCTAGAGGAATCCCAAGCAAAGGAGATACCAGTGGACAATCCCAAACAGGAGCCGATGGCAACCGAGATTGGTATCAAGGAACAAAACGACGCCACGCTACTTTACCGCGAGGTGCAGCAGTTTCGCCAGTTTTGGATGTGGTTGGTGCTTTTGGTCAGCTCATTGAGCTGTCTAGGAGCTGCAGTGATACCATTTTTTCTCAAGGAATTCAGGGAAAATGTCATCCTTAATATAATTTTAATTGTTTTTGGGTTAATTTATGGGATATTCTTGCCTGCGGTTGTTTATGTGACTAAATTAACCACAGAAGTACGCAGCGATGGGCTGTATTTGAGTTTTTATCCGATTTTGTTTTATCAGATAAAAATTCCCTATGAAAATGTGGTTAAATGTGACGTGAAAAAATACGATCCTCTGCGCGACTATGGGGGCTGGGGGATCCGCTATGGACCGAAGGGCAAGGCTTACAATGTGAGCGGCGATCGCGGCGTGCAACTAGAACTCGCCAACGGGGAAAAAATCCTTATTGGTTCGGGCAATCCCGAACAGCTTGCCACCGCCATCGGTTTTTACGTGAGAAAATAATCTGATGAAATTTTTGGGCATCGATTTTGGCTGGCAGTCTGGTGCCAGTGGTTTGTGCTGTCTGAGTTGGGAAAATGACTGTTTGCAACTATGTGCGAAGCATTCCGCCGATACATCCAGGGAAGAACCAGCAATTAATAGCGGAATGCTTCGCCCTGACGATCGGCGCGAGAGCATTACCGATATCCTGGCGTGGGTGGATGCTGTGGCGCCCAACCCCCAGAGCGCGATCGTGGCTGTGGATGCTCCCACCATCATCACCAATGCTACGGGGATGAGAACTGCAGACCGCCTCACTCACAAATATTTTGGCCGCTATCACGCTGGGGCATATCCTGCCAGTCTCCGGTCTCGATTTGCCGATCGCACTGTGGCATTGGGCCGGAGTCTGGGCGATCGAGGTTTTGCCCACGCACCCACGATCGCCAAGCGCACCCCCGGACGCTACCAAATCGAAGTTTATCCCCATCCCGCCATTGTCAATCTTTTTGGTTTAAACCAGATTTTAAAATACAAAAAAGGCCCTTTAGCCCACAGGCAGTTAGAATTAGCCAAACTGCACCAATATATCGGCGAGATTTTGCCCAGATTAGAGCCCCCATTGGCTCCCGACACGATCGGCAAAATCCCCCAAGTACAGACCAAGTTAACCCTCAAAACCTTCAAAGCCATAGAAGACCAACTCGATGCTCTACTGTGCGCCTATATCGGCGCGTACTGGTGGTATTGGGGCGAAGAGCGTAACTTAGTTTTAGGCAACGGTGCCGAAGGTTATATCGTCATTCCCGCAGCCCGCGCAGAAAAGTTAGACCAATAAAATTTAGGGGCGGAACATCTGGACATTAATCTACCGGTTGGATTCACCGATTACTGTCAAGATGTTTCGCCCCTAAAGGGAGTTATTAGTAGGACGGGCGGTTAGCGCTCCCACATGCCAAGACTGTTTTAAATTACAGTTATCCCAAATTTGGCATCAGGGTGGTTGCACGTAGTACCTAACTCAGTTCCTACAGTTATTAATATAATCCACTACTCCCGGAACTGTCAAGGGGGTAAGGAAAAATTTTTTGACTTTTTTTGAGGAGGTGTGGCCGGAGCCGCATAAAATTAAGTAGGACGCTATATATTCCCCTGCAGCGTCGCCACATCATCTATCAGGCTTTTGCCCACCCTACAAGCTGGCTGGCGGCACTTAATGCGGGCCGGAACCGGGAGCAACCTAAAATCTACAACCAAAAACCGTTATCAAAAAAGTGGAGCAAGTTTTTGGCCATGAAAAAAGCTGTTACCTTAGAGGAAGTGTTGAATCTGGCGAACCAGCTTTCGGCAGTTGACAAGCTGAGTTTAATCGAGCAAATCGCTCCCCAGATTAAGCGAGAATTACACGGTGTTTCGCCGCCACAGCCCCAGTCACTCCGAGGCTTGTGGCGTAGTCTTGATATTACCGAGCAAGATATTGCTGAGGCGAGACAGCAGATGTGGGGCAATTTTCCGAGGCAGGATGTTTGATGCCAGACTATGTAGCAGCAGAAATGTTGAATGTCGATACAAAACTTTACATAAAAAATTACACTTATGTCTTTGATGCCTAAATTATTCAAAAAACGTCATCTCCTCAAACCAATGAACATAACTAATTTTTTGACACATACAACATTGTAAATAG
>DVDU01000219.1 GCA_015296065.1 Oscillatoriaceae cyanobacterium M33_DOE_052
CCAGCACCCCGGCAAAGGAAGTTTGAAGATGAAACGTTATCGGGCTAGTCTCGACAATGATTTCTTGATGGAAATCCTCGCTTATTCCTTACCTCACACTCTACCACATTCTCTCTCTTAATTTGATGCGTTTGCCCTGCCTTCTTCCAGTTTACCAGCTAAGGCATTAAATTCTTGAAAAGAAAAATTCTCCGCCTGAGCCTGTGGTTTCTTCATCCGGCTTTTTTGTCGGTTTAACCTGGTGTTATACATGGACTGCCAATTGCCGTAAAGTTCCAACAGTTCAGGCGCCGGAGGTAATGCAGCGGGAAATTGAGTGGGCAGTCTATCGCCCGCCGTCCAAACTTGTGCTATAACTGAGGGGAAGCCCTGAGTTAAGTCACCATTACCCAGGGCTATGATAACCATATTGCCCGTGGATTTATGCTGACCAATGGCGCTCACTTCTACCTCGTTAATGGGCTGGTTGACGGGACGACTGGCCAGCATGTTGATAATTTCTTTCACATCAGCACTTTGTTGGCGCTCCCGCTGGCGATCGTATTCTAGCTGCTGGCGATAAATAGTAATCTGCTCGTTTTTTCCTTCTACAATTGCCTGATATTTTTCCTCCACAGCCTTCAGTGCTAGTTCATAATTTTGGGTAAATTCGCTGTGAATCTTTGCTTTGTTCGCATCTGGGGGAGCGCTGACTCGCACCACAACCACCCCATCTCCTTTGTTTTCAATACTTTGGATAGTAAGTTCGGTATCTTCATTCTCAACTTGCACTTTTTGGAAGGTGGCGGTAAAGGCTTTCCAGTCAACCCCATTGCGGAAAATTAGGTCAATTGTGGTTAAAACTTCTTGGAAAAGTTTGGTAAATTCTCCAGGGCAAAATTCCCCACTACTGGGACGGCGTTCGCGGTCATCAGTTCCCGGTTTCGGTTGTTCCAGGAGATAGACAAAACGAGCATCAACCCTATCTAATTTGGTACTACTTTCGATATTCCATCCTTCTAAACAAACCCCGGTCATATAGGCATTGGTAAAAACCGCGCCAATGGCTTCTGTGAGGGTTAAATTGGCGCCATCTAAATTAGCTCCCTGAAAAGTGGCATCCATAATATTTGCTCCCTTGAGATTAGCGCCGTGCAGGTCTGCCCCCATCAGGTTGGCGCCTCGAAGATTGGCATTTATATAGGATTTATTGCGACCATTGCCAGTGACGAGTAAAGTCCGAATGGGGAACGGTGCTAAGATAGATTCACCGAATCTGGCCACGAAAATTTTTTTGGCTTCATAAAAGCGAGTGCGAGTGAGATTTGCGCCCATAAATTTGGTGCATTTGAGGGTTGCTCCGGTGAAGTCTGCATCAGTTAAATTAGCATTGCAAAAGTTGGTGCCACCTGTGGAGGCAAAGGGGATGGCCATTGTGTCACCCAGGTTGTTTTTTTCATCTCCAGCTAGCTCCCGCCAAGCAAAGCTAACACCTATCCCTACCAATCCCAATACCGCTACCACTGCCGCCATCATTTCCACTGCCCCGATTACCTCGAACCTTGTCAACATCCCCAGAAATAGCACTGACACTGCCACTGCCACTATCGCTGCCGCTGCCGCTGCTCCTACTCCTGCCACTATCCCTGCCGCTATCATTATCACTGCCAATACGCATACCACCATAACCCCCATGAGGAATAACAGCATTACTCCCAGTGACCCCAGCGCTGTCGCGGACGTCGCTCCCGCTACCGTCACCCATAATCTTACCTTTGCCATTACCTCCCAACCAGGGCAGATACACTCACCCAAGCAACTTGCCAGCACTATCAAGAGGAGCGCGCCGGGAATGATAGTAAATTGTTCAATTATTTCAGGATTGAAGAAATATCCTGCTGTCCCACCGATTACTCCTAAAAAGCATCCATCTACTAGCGCCAAAAATAATGAAAAAATTACTAATCTAATTGCCCAGCGGCGTTGCAGTCCCGCTGTTGCTTGAGTAAAGTTTGCTCCTATCAGCGTTGCATCTGTGAAATCTGCCCCTCGGATGTCCGCGTGGCTGAAGTTGGCACCCGTCAGGTCTTGCTTTTTAAAATTACGCCCTCGGAGATTTTGACCAGAGAAGTCTTGCGGCATATTAGTTTCCTCAGACATTAAGTAATTGGTGGCTATGGGTAATTTCCCGGTTTCTCCCAAACTTTCGTTATCTTATCATATGGTGGAAAAATATCACCTTGCTTTTTACAATTTTCAACCGACTAGAAAGTAGGTTGGGTTGAGGAACGAAACCCAACACTCAGCCGGACGGGGGGACGGGGGGACCAGGAGACGGGGAGACGGGGAGACAGGGAGACTTGGTTAAGAAACCGGGTTTCTGCGATAACTTCTGCATCTTCACCGAGACTCAGTGAAGAAACCCGGTTTCTGGGTCCCCCCTGCACCCCTGCCCAAAAAAGCCCTCACCCCCAGCCCCTCTCCCAAGTAGGGAGAGGGGAGCAGGAGACGGGGAGCGGGGGAGCTTGGTTAAGAAACCGGGTTTCTGCGATAACTTCTGCATCCTCACCGAGACTCAGTGAAGAAACCCGGTTTCTGGGTCCCCCCTGCTCCCCTGCTCCCCTTTCAAAAGAGGGATGTAGGCAAAACCTACTCCCCCACTGCATCCACCGCCAGCCGAAAATCCTTGGGGAAATTCTGCGGCGGTACTCCCACCATCAAAGCTCCATCGCCGCGCAAATGAATTTCTACATCCCGCTGTCTGCGGGTAAACAATTCGGTTTCGTGGCGGTGGCGAGAAGTGAGAAAGTGAATTTTTTGGTTAGCAGAACCGCGCCACCCTTGATTATCATTTAATTCGGGAATATATTGCCCATCAATCAGCACATCTATCATCTGCAGCAACCCTAGAATATCCCCCAATTCCAATCCTGGCGGGAACATCTCTTGGTAAAACTCGGTTTGCAGTTGCTCCAAAGTAAAACCAGTGTAACAGATAATAGAAATATCCCGCTCACCGCGCAAATAGGTAAATAATTCCCCCAAAGCATTGGCTTGCAACATCGGTTCGCCGCCAGAAACCGTCACCCCAACCGTCCCTGGCACTGATAAAATAGATTCTGCTAATCGCTTTGGCTCGACTAAATGTGCCGTGGTTTGTGGTATCCAGTCTGGGGAAATGCAGCCGCGACATTGGAAGCAGCAACCCTGCACCCAAATAGCAAACCGCTGTCCCGGTCCGAGGGTGCGGGTGGTGGGGCAAATTTCGGCGATATTGAGCAAAGTCATAGATTAAAACAGAGATTAAAAGCTGAGAGTGATTTTTTGCTGGGACTCAGCCAGCACTGACCGAGCGGCGGCGAGTTCGCCATCCATTTGGGCGAGGTTTTGCTGAATATTATCGATTAAATTGTTGACTTTTTGTTGGTCCACTGGTAAGAGCTGCCCCAATTCCCGATCGCGCTGGAAATGCGCTTGCAAATACCCCTGCATTTCCCCAACCCGCCGCTGATATTGATTAAACTCTTGAACAGCAGTTTGGATTTGCTCCTTAATCCGGCGCAATTCCCCCTGCTGGCTCCCTACATCCGCCAAAATTGATGCCAAAGATACGGATAAATCCTGTCTTAATCCTTCATGGATATTCAGCATTTCCCTGGCCAAACCGATAGTTTCCCTTTCCCCCCCAGATATCCCCGACTTGAGATAATTTATCCCCTCCATCAACCGCTCTTTCTGCTGCGAAATAGCCGCCATTTCCCCCGCCAAATTTTCTTTTTGTTCTTGCAACGCTGCCAGAGTTTCCCTTTCCGGTTCTATAGCTGCTGCTAAAGTCGCAATTTCCCCGCGCAACTGCTCCAGATTCGCAGTTTCCAGCTCCGTTTGAATTTGTTGCAGCTCCGCCGCCGTTTGCTGGAGTCTGTGCAACTCCTCTTGAGCCTCTTTTAACTGCTTCTCTTGTCTGAGCAGTTGGTCAAAATCAGCCATGAACTGAGATGTATTTGCCGCAATTTCCCCAAGTTTATCATAACCATCTGTAATTTTTGCCTTCAACCCTTCTGGTAGAGGTAAACTGGTTAATTGCTGTTGCCATTTCCCCACAATTTGCAACTGCATTTCCATAGTAGCCGCCAGAGCCAAACCCCACGCATCCAAAGTATCTGGATCCGTATCCCCTAGCTGTTGCAGTACCTGGGGGGGATAAGCAAATGCCATCAGCTCCCAAGTCGCCTCGACCAGTTTAAAAGGCAGTTCGACAGTTTCAAACTCCCGCAGATTGGGAGATTTTTCAATATTGGTGATAATTTGGTTAATTTTGGTGATATAATTTGTCATTTGTAATTTGTCCTTTGTCCCTGGTCATTTGTCATTTGTCCTTTGTCCCTGGTCATAAATGGGATTGGGTTTTCCTCCTGAATTCGGTTTAGTTCGGTTTTGAATTCTAGTTGCAGGGGTGGTGGTAAAGTCATCATCCACTCAATCAACCAGAAGAACTCCAGAATCAGTAGGTAAGGCAATTACCATACCTACTTCTGTTATCGAGTTTAAATGTCCGCTAAAATCTCCTCAAATGCTGCTATAGATGCTACGGTAACAGCCTGTTTGAGCAGTTGCTGGAGCAGAGTTAAATCCTCTAAACGATTCACCTGCTCTTGACAAGCATCTGGCACGCTGCCAAACCGGGTTTCCAAAACAGCGATGACTGACTCGCGAGAAGATTTGAGCCTGCCATCGATTTCAAAACTGGTCATAAATGGCATTCGGTTTTCCTCCTGAATTCGATAATCAATTTTAGCATATTTTTTTCTCAATTAAGCATTTAATTTTGATTAATTAGCAGATTTTAAATTCCCAGAAACCGGGTTTCTTGTGAATAGCCTCCGTGTCAATCCGAAGCACATCGTTTGAGAAACCCGGTTTCTTTCCCTGCACCCAACCTAATCCCAGGTAGGGATATCTTCTATGGCAAAAGTGATCATCGCTTCTCCCGTGAGATTATCTCGCAGTAACCGACTTTTTTGCCGCTGTACCATTTTTTGATAAAAATTGCGCACATCGCGCCCATTCCCAAAATTATAACCCCGGTTTTGATAAGCAACCATAAATATTTGTTGCAGTTCCTGGCTGACTGATGGCGGACAAATGCGGTTAGCCTTTTGACAGAGAGAGAGAAAGATATCGAGAAGCTGCTCGCCGTTATAATCGGGAAATTCGATTTGGTAGGCGATGCGGGAAGCAATGCCAGAATTTGCCTGCATAAACTGGCTCATTTCGCGGGTGTATCCGGCGAGGATGACAATCAGCCGATCGCGCTCGTTTTCCATCGCCGGAACTAAAGTATCAATCACCTCTTGTCCGAAATCACGGCTATCATTTGACCGGGATAAACTGTAGGCTTCATCGATAAATAATACCCCATCAAATGCCGATTCAATCACCTTGGCAGTTTTCTCCGCCGTATGTCCGATATATTGCCCCACCAGTTGGCGTCGATCGGCTTCCACAAACTGCCCTTTTCTCAGCAATCCCAACGCCTTAAAAATCTCCCCCACTAACCGCGCCACCGTAGTTTTACCCGTTCCTGGATTCCCAGTAAACAGCATATGGCGAGTTTCCACTTCTTCCGTCACTGGGAAACCAGCTTCCCGCAACCGTTGGTTAGCGATTTCGCTATCGATAATCTCCCTAATCATCCGCTTCACCGAATGCAACCCCACCAAGTCATCCAACTGCTGCAACAAGCGAGGTAACACCTCCTCCTCTCGTTGACTGCGCTGGCGATACTGGGGGGGTAAATCTGCTAGTTGAAATGGTTCGCTTAGGGGTGGTAAACTATTCTCCATCACCCGCACAGAGCGCAAATTATCCATTTCGGCAAATAAATTTTCTACCAATCCAGCATTGCCAAAAGTTTCGTCCCTTTTTTGATAAAGTTGAGTAAAGGTCTGGAGGATGGCGGGCTCCAAGTCTGGCGCCATACTGCATTGCAATCGCGCCGCCCGACGGTTGAGGATTTCTAGCAATTCGCTGGGGGTATAATCAGGGAAAATAATTTCCGTACCAAACCGCCGCTGCAAACCAGGATTAGAGTTGAGAAAATGGTTGATTTTTGCGGGATATCCAGCGATAATCACCGCCAGACGGTGGCGATCGTCCTCCATCCGTTTCAACAGCGTATCGATCGCCTCTTGCCCAAAATCGCTCTCACCGCCACTGCTGAGGGTGTATGCTTCATCAATAAATAGCACCCCATCCAAAGCCCGATCGACTATTTCCGCCGTGCGAATCGCCGTTTGTCCCACATATCCCGCTACTAAATCCTGACGAGAAACCTCTACTAAATGACCCCGCCGCAATAATCCCAAATCCCGATAAATTTCCCCAATCAACCGCGCCACCGTAGTTTTACCAGTACCGGGGTTCCCTTTAAAAACCAGGTGCAAGCGGGGAGTTTCCCCCAAGATACCTTGACTCGCTCTTTCCCTTTCCACCTCCAACACCCGCATCCGCTGGCGAATCGCATCTTTCACAGCGCCCAAACCAATCATTTCCTCCAACCGCTCCAAAGCTGGTTTCGCACTCACATCGCCAGAAAGCCAATTGCCAGACCGCGCCGTTACTAAAGATATCTCATCTGCACTTTGAAAGCAATCATACCAGTAATTTAATGGGCGATTTTCCGCCGCTATCCAGAGGGATAATTGTGGCGCCGTTCCCCAGTCCACTTTTTTCCCTTGTACCAGGCGAAAATAATCCCGTAGGGAGGTAATTTCCGCCGCATCTGGGGCAGGAATGCGTAAAATATTAACTACTTGATTCCCCGAAGCGCTGCGGTTTGCCAGCCAATTGGCTAAAAAAGTAAAACCAGTTTGAGTACAAAACTGCTGCAATTCGCTGCGGTTTTCGTGGTGAAAAATCAGCACGCATAAATTGCGATTGCTCGGCGGTAAGCGAGACCATTCTACCATCCGCCCGAACAATTCCCGGCGATTATCGAAATTGGCCAAATCTTCAGCGTGGGAAAAAATCAACGCTGATTTTTGCTTGCTATCCCGCATCACCGTTTCCCAAATTGGGAGGATATTCGCATCTTGCAAGCGTGTGGTATTAGTAGGGATAGGAGTTCCCCCGTCCCCCCGTCCCCTGGTCTCCCCGTCTCCAAGTAATCCCCGTTTTCGCCCCAAAGGACCGGCTTTAATTAGGGGTTTTTGGGTGGTGGGAGCGGCGGTTTGGGTTTGGGGACGGGAGCGAGTTTGGGAGGCGCGATCGAGAAAGTAAAGTTTTTTCACCCCCGAATAGAATAAAATCCGCTCAAACCCCTGAGATTGTAAATAGCGGTGCAAAACCTGCTCGATATCCACCAGCAATAAATCAGGAGTGCAAAAGGTATCGCTGGTATGTGCGCCGTAGAATACCAAAAAGCGATCGCCCGCTGCCAAATTCAATCCCGCCGTCACTCGTTCCATTGTTATTAGTCATTGGTCATTAGTCATTTGTCCTTTGTTGGAGAAACCGGGTTTCTTAACCAGAAGTTTCCTCTAAGTACGAGATATCTCGTTTAAGAAACCCGGTTTCTGTCGCCCCGGTTTCAGCTATCCCCTTCCGCTTGCAAACTGCGCACCCGCTCCAGAGGTAAACCTATCAGGTTCGCCACTTCCTCCACTGCCATTCCCGAGGCTAGCAGGTTCCTGGCGACTTGTTGCAGACCCAGTTGTAACCCCTTTTGGAAACCTTTTTCCTCCCCTTCTTGGAGAATTTCTTGATAAATTACAGACTCGCGCATAATTTTCCTCCGCAATATTTACCGCTAATTCTGTGGGTGTGGATAAAAACCACTGTCCGTTGTCCGTTGTCCTTTGTCAAGGGACAAGGGACAACGGACAAATGACAAATTTTTACCGCTCTCCTTCCGCTTGCAAACTGCGCACCCGCTCCAGAGGTAAACCTATCAGGTTCGCCACTTGCTCCACTGCCATTCCCGAGGCTAGCAGGTTCCGCGCTGCTTGCTCCAAACGCTCCACACCCTTTTGTAAACCTTTTTCTTCCCCTTCTTGGAGAATTTCTTGATAAATTACAGACTCGCGCATAATTTCCCTCCGCAATATTTGTCCGATCGGTTGCTTCTCTAAAACTAAACCAGCTAAGATGGCGGCTGTACCCGTGACATTAGCTTGTACCCGCTTGTCTTCTATTTTATCGATTTCCGCCGCCACTTGGGTGAGGACTGCTGTGGGGTTGTCCGTCTGACTGAGAACCGCAAAAGGCAATAATCCTGGTGCAGTCAAAAACATTTCTGTTGGCTGCTCCCACAACCGGATCACCTCGAATTCGTGGCGGGTTTTTTCCAGATTAAAGCTATTTTGCATCACTAGGGGTGAGTTGCTCCGCGTCAGATACACCACTACTTGGCGCATCTGTTTGTCAGGATAGCGGCGATACACCCGCACGCGATAGTCCAGCATCCTGAACAGGAGGTCGATTTTAGGGTTGGTTTGAAATTCCACATGCAGAACCAGGGGGGTTGACGCCAGCAGCATAATGCTATCGGCGCGAATTGGTTCTAGGGACAATTCCGAGGGACTCAGCTCTGTCATAGGGATAGCTTCCCCCAGCAACCATTTGGCAATGTCACTGCTGAACTGTTCCGCTAAAAACTTACACACATTATCATACATTTGACTGACCATCCTGCACCTGATTCGATACTTGGCGCCGCTGCACTTGTTGCACGTCGCGATATTCTGCCCGTGGCTGTTCCCGGCATTCAATTTGCCCTTGACCCCGGACGCCTTCTTGCTCTAATATATCAAAAATTGCTTTGGCATTCTGCCCGGTGGCTTTTTCGTCCAATAGGGTGGGGCTAAAGGTGTTAATTGAGATGGAATTAACGCCAAATTCCTGGTCAGGACTAATGACGGTGACTACTTCATCGCCAGCGATATTTTTGACTTTGACCACGAAGGCTTGGCGCTGGTCTTCCCCTTCATAAACTGCATCGGCGTCGGGATTGACGAGAGTGTAACCCAGTGATGATAAGGTTTCCACCACCCGATCGGCTATTTCTACCCGCAGTTGCGAGCTGAGAATTGCTAATTTCGCTTCCTGCATAATTTCGCCTAAAATCGGTTGCCGGGAAGTAATCTCCTTGCCCATTGCTTCAAGCTGTGGTATCGTCAGGGTAGATGCTCCCGATTTGAGCTGTGATTCTAGTTGATTTAGCTGTTGTTCATACTGGCTTAAGCGCCCATTTGTCCAGTAATCGATTTCTAATTTAAACTTATCTGCTTCGGCTCCTTGCCCGAATTCAATTTCACATTCCCGGTTGGCTTCGACTTCGGCAATCAAACTCTGCACATCGGTGATGGCGGCGTTGTATAATAGCTGCCATTCTTGTTCCTTCCGTGCTAATTCTAGGCGCAAATCTGCTAAATCTAAATAGGTCTTTTGACCAGTAGAAATTGCCGCTTGGCTCAACCCGGCTTGCAAATTACTTTTCGCCAGTTCCAACCCCCGGCGCAAATCCGCCAAACGTCCCGGCGCAAACCGCTGATGTGGGTAATCTCGGTCAATTTGCCGCCAAATCAATTCCACATCTGCCAGTAAATCTTCTCCCAGCTTCATCTGCCGCTGCTGCTCTTGATTTATATTCGCTTGTAATTGGGCAATTTGCTGCTGTCTCGCCTCCCGTTCCTCAGCAATCAAATTAGTAAACTTTTGGTCTTGGCGGGCGAATAAATCTTGATATTCTTGCCGCTGTTTGTGCAATAATTCCAGATATTCCAAGCGTTGCTGGACAAAACCCTGCTCGATCGCCGACTCTAAGCGAGATGCTTGCTGTTGTAGCGCTTGTTTACTGCGATTTTCCGCATCCCGCACAGCTTGTTTAAACTCCCGTTGCTGTTGTTGCAGGCGCAGGTTAGTTTCCAGTTCCAACTGGCGGAGATTGCTTTTGAGCCGTTGCGCTTCTTTGGCGGCGGTTTCGGCCCGCTGTTCCAGGGGGACCAGACGCTGCTGTAATGATTGCCTTGCTTGTTCTTGGATTAACTGCAAGCGTTCCGGTAAATCCCGCTGGAGCGATCGGAGCCTACCATCCTGTTCTTGCAGTCGCCGCAAATGCTGCTCTTCCACCCGCACATACCGCCGTTTTTCACCGCTCATAAGGGAAATTGTCACTAATTAGCTATTGATGGCCTTATTTTACGTCCCATCTAGGCTCTTGGTTTTGGCTTTAGCCCTTCTAGGCTCGTAGTTGGGCTTTAGCCCAATCTTCATTCAAGCTAGATTTTTCCGCCTCAATTTATTATTCGAGTGAATTAGGGCTAAAGCCCAACTACAAACCTCAAATGAGATTCTTTAGCCCATCCATCATCAAGATAAGATAATTACCGACGAGGTATGAGTAATTGACGGTGAGTCATTTAACGATGGTGGGGTTGCTGTTGGGGTTTGCCATTGCCCACAGCGGCTTAGCGGCCCTACGCCCCAAAGGAGAAAAGCTAATCGGAGCTAGGCTATATCGGGTGTTGTTCGCCTTAGTGAGCATCCCCCTAGCCGTAGTATTAATTATTTACTTTTTCAACCACCGCTATGACGGGGTGCAGTTGTGGCAAGTGCAAGGGGTGCCAGGAGTCAAAACCCTAGTGTGGGTCCTCTCGGCGATTTCATTTTTATTTTTATATCCCGCCACGTTCAACCTGCTGGAAATTGCCGCCATTGCTAAACCAGAAGTTCATTTATATGAAAGTGGGATTATTCGCATCACTCGTCACCCCCAGATGGTGGGGCAAGTGATTTGGTGTATTGCTCACACCCTATGGATTGGCACCAGCTTTACCCTGGTGACATCTCTGGGACTGGTATTGCACCACTTGTTTGCCGTGTGGCATGGCGATCGGCGACTGATGGCCCGTTACGGCGAAGCCTTTGCCGCCGTCAAGGACCGCACCTCTGTGATTCCATTTGCCGCCATCATCGATGGGCGTCAAACTTTTAATCTGACAGAGTTTGTACGTCCAGCCTACCTAGGAGTCACAGGATTTATCTTCTTGCTATGGTGGGCACATCCCCATCTGATGCGGCTCACAGCAATGGTGGCATGGTAATTTGGCAAGACCTGCATTTTCCCCCTAGCGCAACGATCCCAAATCGATGTAGCATGATCCCGGTATAGAAGGCAAAAGCCATAAATTATCGAGGACTTATGTTATCGTCTGTTAGCGAGCAGACTTTTACAAAAGAAGTTTTAGAATCCACCACCCCAGTTCTGGTCCACTTTTGGGCACCGTGGTGTGGTGTTTGCCTGATGATTGACCCCGTATTAAGGGCAATGGAAGCCGAATGGGGGGGAGATATCAAAATCGTGGGGATTAATGCCGATCGAAGCCTGAAACTAGCTTGCACTTACCGCCTGACCACCCTACCAACCCTAATTTGGTTTGAAGGAGGTCAAGTACGCCAGCGGATCGAGGGCTTCCTTGGTAGAGAAGAACTGCGTACCACCCTGCAACACCTGAGCAGCTCGGCAATGCAGCCGATGGCGCTCAACCGTCCCCCCGTCTCCCCCTATGCCCCACAGGTATAGGGTTCTTGACAAGGCACAGAAGACAATTGACCCAAGACAAATCTAAAATTGTCATGGAGACCCCATAACCCCACCCAGATTAAATGCGGGTGGGGTTATTCACGAAGGTACTTAGTCCTTAGTCCTTAGTCCTTAGTCCTTTGACAAGTGACAAGTGACAAGCGACAAGTTACCTATTCCAGGTGGCAACCCATGTCAGAATGGAACAGGTTTCAGTAAATTAAGCAAAAACACCTAAATAGACATTTGGAGATGGAAACTCTCTATCAATATGCCTGGTTGATTCCCGTCCTGCCGCTGGCAGGGGCGATGTTAATCGGCTTGGGCCTGATTTCCTATAACAAAGCCACCAACAACCTGCGGCAACTTAATGCTGTAGTGGTAATCTGCCTGCTGCTAGTATCTACCGTGATGTCCTTTGGGCTGCTCTTCAGTCAAATTCAAGGCCACGAAAGCTACACGCGGATATTTGAGTGGGCAGCAGCGGGTGATTTTCACCTGTCGATGGGCTACACGATCGACCACCTGTCGGCCCTGATGCTGGCCATCGTCACCACCGTAGCCGTCCTGGTGATGATTTACACCGATGGCTACATGGCCCACGACCCCGGATATGTGCGATTTTTCGCCTACCTGAGCATCTTCAGCTCCTCCATGTTGGGGTTAGTGATTTCGCCCAACCTGGTCCAGATTTACATCTTCTGGGAATTGGTGGGGATGTGTTCCTACTTGCTGATTGGGTTCTGGTACGATCGCACCCCCGCAGCGGATGCTTGCCAAAAAGCCTTCGTCACCAACCGCGTCGGTGACTTCGGTCTGCTCCTAGGAATGCTCGGTATCTACTGGGCCACCGGCAGCTTCGAGTTTGATGTCATGGGCGAAAGACTGCAAGAACTGGTGGTATCCGGCGCGATCGCATGGCAACTAGCCACCTTATTCGGCATCTTAGTCTTTCTCGGACCCGTGGCCAAATCGGCCCAATTCCCCTTGCACGTGTGGCTACCCGACGCAATGGAAGGTCCCACACCCATTTCCGCCCTCATCCACGCCGCCACGATGGTCGCCGCAGGCGTCTTTCTCGTAGCGCGGATGTACCCGGTATTTGAACACCTACCGGTAGTGATGGATGCGATCGCCTGGACAGGATGCTTTACCGCCTTCCTCGGCGCCACCATTGCCATCACCCAAAACGACATCAAAAAAGGCTTAGCCTACTCCACCATTTCCCAGCTCGGTTACATGACAATGGCAATGGGAGTAGGTGCATATGGCGCCGGTCTGTTCCACCTGATGACCCACGCCTACTTCAAAGCCATGCTCTTCCTCTGCTCTGGCTCCGTGATTCACGGGATGGAAGCAGTGGTAGGACATGACCCCGTATTAGCCCAAGATATGCGGCTCATGGGCGGACTGCGCAAATACATGCCCATCACCGCCGCCACCTTCGCCATTGGCACCCTAGCCATCTGCGGGATTCCCCCGTTTGCGGGCTTCTGGTCAAAAGACGAAATCCTCGGTGCCACATTTGCGGCTAATCCCGCTATGTGGTTAGTCGGCTGGCTCACCGCCGGGATGACCGCCTTTTATATGTTCCGGATGTACTTCAGCACCTTTGAAGGTCCCTTCCGAGGCAACGATGACAACATCCGCAAAGAGCTGCTCGTAGCCGCCGCCACCGGTCAACCCGCCGTAGCCTTTGGTCCGGGCGCGATGGATGTGAGGGAATTACAAAGCGACGTGGAGGTAAAGCATGACCACCACCACAGCGAACATCCCCACGAATCTCCCCTCACCATGACCTTCCCCCTGATGGCTCTGGCGGTGCCATCAGTGTTAATTGGTTTAGTGGGGACTCCCTTTGCCAACTACTTTGAAGCCTTTATTCATCCCCCTGGGGAAGAAATGGCCGCAGTCATAGAACATTCCGAAGAGTTTAACCTCAGCGAATTCCTGATTATGGGCGGCTCATCCGTGGGTATTGCCTTAATTGGGATTACCCTGGCCTCTTTGATGTACCTCAGCGGTAAAATCAACCCCGGGGCGATCGCTCGCCAAATCGAGCCCCTGTACCGGTTCTCCCTGAACAAATGGTACTTGGACGCCATCAACGATTTTCTCTTCGTCAAAGGCTCCCGCCGGTTGGCTCGCCAGGTTATGGAAGTGGACTACCGCGTCGTCGATGGCGCCGTCAACCTCACCGGCTTTATCACCCTCATCACCGGCGAAGGCTTGAAATACTTCGAGAATGGACGCGCCCAATTCTACGCCCTGATTTTGTTCGGTGGCGTCTTGGGCTTCGTCATTTTCTTTGGCGTGACCTAGATAATTTCCCCGTTGCGCTTCATCGTTGCCCAGCCCACAAGTCCTGTATCGCAGTTCTCTAAACTGCACCCAAATGTACCGACTTCGGTACATTTGGTGACAACGGGGAAATCGGGCGGCGGTGAATTGAACCGTAGCCATTAAGCAAGAATTATGAATTTGGCTGAATTTCCTTGGCTGACATTTATCATCCTCTTTCCGATCGCCGCCGCCGTTGCCATCCCCCTCATACCCGACAAAGATGGCAAAACCGTGCGCTGGTACTCCCTCGTAGTCGGGCTGATTGACTTTGCCGCCATAGTCATCGCCTTTTACAACAACTACGACTTCAACGAACCGGGCTTGCAGCTCGTGGAAAGCTACCCCTGGGTGCCCCAGTTCGATTTAAACTGGTCCGTAGGCGCCGATGGCCTATCCATGCCCCTAATTCTGCTCACGGGCTTCATTACCACCCTCGCCATCATGGCCGCTTGGCCAGTTTCCCTCAAACCCAAGCTATTTTACTTCCTGATGCTCGCCATGTACGGCGGCCAAATCGCAGTATTTGCCGTTCAGGACATGCTGCTATTCTTCCTGGTGTGGGAACTGGAATTAATCCCCGTTTACCTAATTCTCTCCATTTGGGGAGGCTACAAACGCCTGTACGCCGCCACCAAATTCATCCTCTACACCGCAGGCGGTTCCCTATTCATCCTCGTAGCCGCCCTGGCGATGGCCTTTTACGGCGATACCGTCACCTTTGATATGCGCCTCATCGCCGCCAAAGACTACGCCCTCAACTTTCAACTACTCCTCTACGCCGGACTGCTCATCGCCTACGGCGTCAAACTCCCCATCTTCCCTCTCCACACCTGGCTACCAGACGCACACGGAGAAGCCACCGCACCAGCCCACATGCTCCTCGCTGGTATCCTCTTAAAAATGGGCGGTTATGCCCTAATTCGGATGAACGCCGGGATGCTCCCCGATGCACACGCCGTATTCGCCCCAGTTTTGGTGATTCTGGGGGTAGTTAACATCATCTACGCTGCCCTCACCTCCTTCGCCCAACGCAACCTCAAGCGCAAAATCGCCTATTCGTCCATTTCCCACATGGGTTTCGTCCTCATCGGGATGGCGTCTTTTACCGACTTAGGCATGAGTGGCGCCATGTTGCAGATGATTTCCCACGGGTTAATTGGCGCCAGTCTATTCTTTATGGTGGGCGCCACTTATGACCGCACCCATACCCTGATGCTCGATGAAATGGGCGGCGTCGGTCAGAAGATGAAAAAGATTTTTGCCATGTGGACTACCTGCAGCTTAGCTTCCCTGGCTTTACCAGGGATGAGCGGCTTTGTGGCAGAGTTGATGGTGTTCGTTGGTTTTGCCACCTCTGACGCCTACAGCTCCACTTTTAAAGTGGTGGTGGTGTTCTTGGCAGCGGTGGGCGTCATCCTCACGCCCATTTACCTCCTGTCTATGCTCCGGGAAATCCTCTACGGCCCGGAAAACAAGGAATTGGTGTCCCACGAGGCATTGATCGATGCGGAACCCCGAGAGGTGTTTATCATCGCTTGTTTGTTGGTGCCAATTATTGGTATCGGCTTGTATCCCAAAATCGTCACCCAGATTTACGATGCCACTACGGTGGAATTGACGGCTAGGCTGCGCGATGCCGTCCCCACTTTGGGTAAGGATGCACCTTTAGCCGCTCTGTCTTCCCAGGCGGCTCCTGATTTGGCTGACCGCACCAACTAGGGCGAGGAGACTCAAAAACAAGGTTTGTAGCACCCTCCTGGAAGGGCTGAAGGAGGGTTCTACGAACCTTTTGGGGGATAATTTCTGGGGCAGATGCTTAGGCTTGGCGGGAAAGAAACGCTGCAACCCTTGTCCTGTCTGGCTTCAAGGCAAAATAAAAAAAAATTCCAAAACTGTTGACAAAATAGAATCTTTCTGCAATACTAATAATTGTAGTAAGTTATGCGGGTATAGCTCAGTGGTAGAGCGTCACCTTGCCAAGGTGAATGTCGCGCGTTCGAATCGCGTTACCCGCTTTGAAAAAGCTCAGCTAAAATTGAAAAATACAGCTTCATGCTGCCGAATGCCTGATGGTTAGGATTATGGTTATCTCTCAGGGTGTTGAGCGTTGCCTACTCAAACCAGAATTGTAGGGCGGGCAATGGCTGATATTTAGGATTACGGGTTTCTCTGATAATGTTGGGCGTTGCCCCCCCTACTGGTTAGATATATTTATTTGGTGGTATAGACTAACATTTATGGGGTAGATGGGGGCAATAATGCCTAGAACTTTTGAGGAGTAAATGGTAGAATTGATGGAAATTTAGGAAAAGGATTAATCTGGGTTCATCAACTACTACTAAGTATATCCTAAGCGGGGGTTATAGGGGACGAAACCCCTGCCCAAGTCCAATCGTTAGTTCCAGAACTCTCCCCGCCGCTGATTTGATTGGTTGTGCAGCATCAAAAATTTCAGAAGATTGACTTCAATGCACAGTACCCCTGTCCTTGCCGGAGGCGAGGGCGGTTGATTCCGATTGTCCTCACGGAGGCTTTTGGCTGCAATCGCTGTCAGCAGATATTTGTGGTGCAACAGGGGGGTTATGCCCTTGATGAACTGCCTACAAGTTATCCTTATCAGCGTTCTTGGCTGTGGAATGGCAAACAGTGGAAAATATTATCTTATCCCGGCTCCCGCCAAAGTTACTTTCTGGTGGTGCTGTTGGTGATTTTGGCGATCGGGATTGTGGTGGGGTGTTTGAGTTTGAACTCTCCGTGGGGGCATCAGATAGTCCCGGTGGCGATCGTGCTGGTGATATTGGGCCTGCTGCCAGCGCTTCTGGTTTGGCTAGCTTACAGGCATTAGCTTGAATGAATGCGGCAGATATGAGTAGTTTAGAAGATACCCAGGCGGCGGTACAGCGCGCCTATCAAGCATCATTGGTATTGGCGAGGAAGAGGGGAGCCGATCGGGCAAAAGCTCTGCAAGCAATGGCCAAAGCCTTGGCGTCAGCCACGGATGAGATATTGGAAGCCAATACCCTGGACTTAGAAGCCAGTATAGAAATGGCAGTGCCGAATTTGATTTTGGACTGGCTGAAGCTGACGCCGGAAAGGCTACAAAGCACAGTACAACTTCTGTCTAAACTGGCGGACTTGCCAGACCCCATCCGTCGGGTGATGAATGCGCCTTATCAGGTGGAGAATTCCCAGACTTACTCTCAGTTGATGCCTCTGGGGACGATCGCCCTGATTTATGAAGCCTTTCCCGAACTGGGGGCGATCGCGGCTGGGTTGTGCATCAAAACTGGTAACTGTCTCATTCTCCGGGGTAGCAGTGAAGCCAGCCACTCTAATGCCGCGATCGCCGATATCCTCCAAGGCGCTCTAGCTCAAGCCGAGATGCCCTCTGGTTGTCTGGAAATCATTGCACCCGATGCGGGGGCGTCAATTCGCGATTTAGTCTCCCAAGAACAGTATATTAACTTGGTCATTCCCTATGGGCGTCCCAGCCTCGTGCAGCAGGTAGTCCGCCAGTCCACTGCCCCAGTATTGCGATCGGCTATGGGTAACTGCTACCTGTACTGGTCTCCCAGCGGCAGTTTGGATTTAGTCCGATGGGCAATTACTGACAGCCATCAAAGTGAGCCTGACCCAGTAAATGCGATTGAAAAGGTACTGATCCATCGCCACCAAAAACTATCATCTCTGGCGCTGCTGTGGAACACCCTTAAAGAACACGGTTTTGAGATCCGTCTAGAACCCTCGATGATGGCCGATTTCCCCGAGTTAAAGCCAGCGGCTGATGCCGAATGGAACCAACCCTATCTCACCAAAACCGTCGCCTTTAAAATGGTGGACAGTATCGATGAGGCTATCTCCTGGATTAATCAGCACAGCAGCGGTCATGCCGATTGTATCGTTACCGAATCTTACCAGGAAAGCTGCCAATTTGCCGCTGGGATCAACAGCGCTTCTGCCTACATCAACGCCAGCCCCCGCTTTTACCGCCACAGCAAGCAGGGAGATGCTGTCTTTTTAGGGATGTCTAATCAAAAAGGCCACCGCCGAGGGTCGATCGGTCTCGAAACTCTCACCACCATCAAGCAAATCGTCCAAGGTTATGGCCAATTTTAATCTGGTTTTTTGTCCTTTGACCTTTGTCCTTTGGAAGAGAAACCGGGTTTCTTAAAATAGAGATATCTTAGCTAGACAAAGATTCTCCGCAAGAAACCCGGTTTCTTCTGCAAGTGATAGGGAGGGCAGTGCCCACCCTAAGAACTCTCATTAAAAACTCCGGAAACTTGTAGAAACCGGGGTTTTTTTTATTTAAATCAACCCCAAATTAAATTTCTTCAGGTTTTGGCAGTTTGATATTACTAGCGATGCCAAGAAATTGTAATAGCTGAATCGTCATCCAAGTTAAATCAATTTCCCACCACTGCAAGCCGTGGCGAGCGGAATATTGGAAAGCATGGTGATTATTGTGCCAGCCTTCACCGTAAGTCGTTAAAGCCACCCACCAGCAATTAGTCGAGCTATCTTTGGAATCATAGGTACGATAGCCAAACTTATGGGTAGCGCTGTTGACGAACCAAGTGCAGTGGTAAACCACCACTAACCGCACAAAAATACCCCAAACCACAAAAGACCAGCCCAGTCCCGGAGCTACTGCCTCTCCTACAAAGTAGAGCAACACTCCCAAGGCCACCTGGATCGGGAAAAGATACTTTTGGCAAAACTGGTAAAACCCGTCATCAGCAATATCCTTGGTGAAGCGGGGGATATCGATTTCGGCATGACTGTGATACATCAGCCACATCATATGACTCCACCAAAACCCTTTCGTGGCATCATGGGGATCCGCTGTTTGGTCTGAGTGTAAGTGGTGCGCTCGGTGCAAACCTACCCAATCAATAGGTCCTCCTTGGCAGCTCAGGGTGCCAAAGAAAACCAGAATGTACTCCAGCCATTTGGGAACCTCAAAACTGCGGTGGGTGACTAAGCGGTGCAGTCCCAAAGTGATGCCCAAGCCGCCAGTTACCCAGTGCAGGAACAAAGCTACACCCACGGCTGCCCAGCTAAAAGTACCCGGGACGAACACCAGCAATACGGCAGCGTGAACTGCCACCATGAATGCAATCACCGGCCAGTCTGGCTTTAGGGGTGGAGTGACATTCAGCTTTTCTTGCGTTGGAGTCGAAATCGTCATTGATTAACCTTAAACGGAACTGTTCGGGCCTTCTGCTCTAGGATCTGGTGCGGATTTCTAGAAACCGGGTTGAGCGATTTCACGGGATGTTCGAGATTATTCATCCAGAAACCCGGTTTCTGACGGCTGAGGAGGTACAGCGTACCCCTACAATCCAATGAGAATCTCCTAAAATCCCATCCAAGGTTAAATGAACAGCCCATCTGAGCTGCTCCTAGAAGCAGAAAAAGCACTATTACCTATTTTTACGGGAATTGATGCTACCGTCAAGCAAAATCTCCAGCGGGTGCTGGAAGCCTTCCAAAATCAGCGTTTGGGGGTGCAGCATTTCTCCGGGGTCACAGGCTATGGCCATGATGACCTGGGACGGGAGACTCTCGATAGAGTGTATGCGGAGGTGATGGGGGCCGAAGCGGCGGCGGTGCGGGTGCAGTTCGTTTCTGGCACCCACGCGATCGCCTGCTGTTTGTTCGGCGTCCTTCGCCCCGGTGATGAAATGCTCGCCGTAGCTGGTGCCCCTTACGATACTTTAGAAGAAGTTATCGGTTTGCGGGGTTCTGGTCAGGGTTCCCTGATGGAATTTGGCATTAAGTATCTGGAACTGGACTTAACCCCCAACGGCACTATCAACTGGGAAGCCCTGGAAACCGCCGTCACTCGCACCACGCGCCTGGTTTTGATTCAGCGCTCTTGCGGTTACTCATGGAGACCCAGCCTGAGTATAGCAGATATTGAAAGAATTGTCAAGACCGTAAAAGCCAAAAATCCTGATACTGTTTGTTTTGTGGATAACTGTTACGGGGAATTCATCGAAAATCGCGAACCTCCCGCCGTGGGTGCGGATTTGATTGCCGGTTCTTTGATTAAAAATCCTGGTGGGACGATCGTCACTGCTGGTGGCTATGTGGCGGGTCGTGCTGATTTGGTGGAGGCGGCGGCTTGTCGTCTCACCGCTCCGGGAATTGGCAGCAGTGGGGGAGCGACTTTTGAGCAAAACCGGCTATTATTTCAGGGGTTCTTTTTGGCGCCGCAAATGGTGGGGGAGGCGATGAAAGGTAATCACCTCACAGCTTATGTGTTTGACAAATTGGGTTATCCGGTGAATCCGGCGCCAATGGCCAAGCGGCGAGATGTGATTCAAGCAGTGGAACTGGGTTCGCCAGAGAAATTGATTGCTTTTTGTCGGGCAATTCAACAATGTTCTCCCGTGGGTGCTTATTTAGACCCAGTGCCTGCACCGATGCCGGGATATGAAAGTGAATTGGTGATGGCTGGGGGTACTTTTATTGATGGTAGTACCTCGGAGTTTTCTGCTGATGGCCCGTTGCGATCGCCTTATGTGGTTTTTTGTCAGGGGGGGACTCATTGGACTCATGTGGCCATTGCTTTAGAACGGGCGATCGCTGCTGTCAATTCCCAGTAATTTGTCATTGGTCATCAGTCATTGGACTAATGGTTGGATCTGAGTTGGGCAATTAAGGATGTCCTCATCCCTCATCGCCCAACTCAGATTAACGATCCTGCCGTAACCTCTAATCCGATATTCTCTCCCCCTCACCCTACATCCCTCTGCCTCTGTGGGAGCGGGACTTTGAAAACGTCCCAATTTTTTTCATAAAAGGCTGTATCGCCAGTTAATTAAAAACTGAAAGTAGTGCGGAGCGTACCGATGACAATATCATCATTTTGGCTATTTTGATTGGGAGAAGCTAGCCAAATAAAACCAGGAGTAATAGCGATATTCTGAGTCATCTGGTATTTGTAAAAACCCTCTACATGCCAAGGGATATCATCGACAAAATCAGGGTTGCCGGGAACATCGATGTCAGCGAGGTAAGGTTCAGCCCCGACAATTAAAGCGCCCACGCTACCTGGGCTGCCTAAGTCTGGGATAGCCAGAGTTAAAGCGTAGTTCCAGATATCAGCATCGCCTAAACCGATGAGGCGAGCATTGGTTTTGCCGACCCAACCCCCGACGATTAAATTGGGCGTAATTTTCAGGGATGTTTCTAAACCGTAAGAGTTGCTGGAAATGGGGGTCGATCGTACCCCCAAAGCTGCCGGATTGAGATTCCCCAAATTTGTCCCCGTCCCGCCAAAACCAAACCGGGTATCCTGACCATCATAGCCGTTAATATAAGTCAGTCCCAGCTTAAAATTACTGTTGCCAAAGACCACCTGACCCAAAGCGGAATAATTGCCATTAAATAATCCATCACTTTGGTTGGGAAACTGCGCTTCATTCGCTAAATAGCCGAGATAGGCTTGGACGTTCTCGTTAAACTGGTACTTCAAACCAACACCTTTACCCCCCAAGTTCATGCGGAAAATGGGGTTACGTTCCCCGAAGCGGGAAAGAGCCCCGCCACCACCGCCGCCTGCTTCTAAGTAGGGGTTGAGGGTAGGCGCATAAAAGTGATGTCCGCCAGCATTAGCAAAAATGCTCAAAGTGGCATTTTCCGATAAGGGGAAGATGTAGTGTAACCGGTTTAACTCCACCGTGTTGTTATTCGGTCCATCAAAAGCGAAGCGTCCCTCATTGGTGAGGGTAGCATCGCGAAATGAGTTGCCGATATTGCCAAATTCTAAACGGGTAATTAACTGGTCTTTACCGGTAAAACTGGTAATAAAGTTGAGTCGCACCTTTTGGTGAAAAACTGTTTCAGCTTCGATGTTTTCCCCGAATGCCTCGGCGACGTTAAATATTGCTTCCCCCACCAGTTTGGTAGTGGTAGAAAATTGGTTAGCTTCTAGCTCGGCGGTTCGCACTTCCATCCCGTCCACACGAGCGCGCAGGGTAGCCAGTTCGGCGGCGAATTCTTCTTGGAGGCGGCGAATAGAGGATAAGTCTGAGTCGCCAATTTGGGATGTGCCTTCTTGGATTAAACGCTGGACAACATTTAAACAGGCGTCTAAACCGGCGGCGAATTCGTAGCGAGTTAAGGCGCGGTTGCCGCGATAGGTGTCATCGGGGTAAGATAGGAGACAGCCATAACGTTCGGCCAGGGATTGGAGGGCGCTGTAGGCCCATTCGGTGGGGCGCACGTCCCGGAGTTCGGTCACGGAGTTTACTCGCTCTAGGGGACTGCTGTCTTGCTGAGCTTGGGAGTATTGATTGATTTGCTGCAGCATCGGGTACGGTATCGGGACTGGCGTTGCTGGGAGAGTGGTTTCAACATTTAAATTTGCCGGATTAATCTCATATTTTGGGATAGCTTGTTGGGCATTTACAGGATTTGCTGCGCCCGCTAAGTATGCAGTTACAATGGCTGGAGCTAATCCCAATATTTGGGGTTTTTTTAACATGGTTTTGATTCTCCTCACACCCACGATTGGCAAGAAAACAAAGTAGATGTCACGGGGCATTGGTCAAATGAATGACAAGTATTAATTGATGTGACATTGAGGGTTAAAATTAGCATGAGGTTTGAATGATTTTTGTATAAATCAATGCAAAAATTGCTGGGATAATGATAAAATTTAATTAAATAGATGCAGTAACTGCATATCTGGGGCACAAAAAATCTAGATGTAACTGGGGGAAAATGGGGGAAGTTCATTGAGGGGGAGTGGCATGATACGATGATGGCGAAAATAGGGGATTTAGCAGGAAAGGGCAAAATAGTCAAGGTGGGGGTAAATTATGGTGGTGGGGGCGATCGTGGTGAATTTGGTGATTTCGGCAATCTGCCTGTATCTAGCAGTGCAGTTGCGCCGCATTGGGCGGAAGGCGCAAAAGGCAGCCCGGTCAATAGAAAAAGCAGAGCGGGCAACATATCGAGTGTTGCACCGGGCGCCATCGGCGATCTCCACCGCCCACCGGGGGACCGCCAAACTCCGGCAAAAACAAGCCGCTCTAGAGAGACAGTGGCAGGCAACCCAACAACTGCTAGAGCTAGTCAGCCTTTTGGGCAGGTTAGTATGGGGGAGGCAGTGGGGAAGGAAGGGGGGCACCTTTAATGAGAAGTGAAGCCAAAAGGTGCCTAAAATGGGTTAAACTAATAAACTATTATCTATGTCTAAAAAGTTTTACGGATCCTTTACCCTGGGAATGCTGGTGGGAGGGGCAATTGGCACCGTAGCTGGTATGTGGGTATCCCCCCGCCACCGTGCTAAAGCCGGGGTGTTGCTGAAAAAATCAGCCGAAGCACTGCCAGAATTGGCAGAAGACCTGAGCAGCAGTGTTCAATTGGAAGCTCACCGACTATCGGGCTCAGCATGGCATCAGTGGGAGAAAACCCTGGGACGATGGCGAGAGGCGATCGCCGTCGGAATTGAAGCCACGCAACAGGAACTGCAAAACTTAAACCATATCGAAACTGAAACCGAAACCCCTGCTGAGTCAGCACCGCCAGAAGATTAACCCCAACCCGCCTTGCCCATCTCCCCCAAAGCTGTAAGCTGGTACATCCTGTGACCGACCCTTTATTTTGGCTTGGAATATCATTTCTCCTTGTGTGCGCCAGCATCATTCTGCTGCTGCTCGCAGCTCTGCCTACTTTACAGTCGATCGCTCGTGCGGCTCGCAGCGTAGAGAAACTGGCAGATACCCTAGCGCGAGAATTTCCCCCCACCTTAGAAGCCATTCGCCTCACCGGGATGGAAATCAGCGACCTCACCGATGATGTCAGCGAGGGAGTGCAAAGCGCCAGTCAAGTGGTGAAGCAGGTAGATAGAACTATTGGCAGCGCCAAAAAACAAACAAAAAAAGCTATTGTTACCACATCGAGCATCTTAACCGGGATTAAAGCCGGTTGGAGAGTTTTGCAGGGTAAGACCCCCACCACAACCGGGACTCGCCGCCCTCCGGAGGGGCTACCAGCCTCACAAAGAAAGTCATTAGAACTGCGTGATCGAAGCCACTCTGAAGCCACCAACTATCCCCCTGTAGAACCAACGCCGCCAGTGGCGCCGGAATCAGGCTCCGTGAGGAGTGAGACCACCCCGATTTTTCCCGAAGATGTCGGGGGAATTCATCAATTGCCTCCTGGTAGTTCCACATCTAACCATCCCCCGCTCCCCCCAGATTTTCAGCCACCCCTATAAAAGGGGAAAAGTAAAGTAGGGTGGGCACTGCCTAAGATAATTTTCTCTGACCCTGAATAAGAAAGGCGGTTGGCACTGCCCACCCTACCAGTCTCCCAGCCTTGCCTATTGGTCCACGTCGCAATTGATTTAAACATCAACCATGTCATCAGGAACATACAGAAAATCAGGCCGGTCCTTCTGGCTCCTTTGGTTAGCCCGGTTAATGGCGATCGTCTCCTTAGCCAACTTGGTGGTAGTGGTCTTTGACCTCAGCTACCTAAAATTGCGAGATTTCTACTTATTGGTGGATTTGCAGTGGCGTCAGATGAAAAACACCGACCAAAAACAATACATCAAAAAAGTAGATGACCTGAAAAATGCCTTGGGAGAAGAGCAAAAGAGCTTGGATTCACCAGAAGTGCGGGCGTTGCTGGGGGAATTGCGCCAGTTAAGCGTGAACATATTTAACGCTCACAATCCATTTAGGATGACCGACGAATACGGCGCCCTCGCCGAGCTAAAAAAGAGAATGGTAGAACACATGGGGGCGCCAGATGTCAAAACCGCTTTTAATCAATTTTGGAGCCCGGAATATTTAGCCGCCAAAACCTGGCGCCAGGAGCTGGAATTTTTTGATACCAACATCAGATTTTTATTTAATTTTTACGAACCCCATTTATTTTACGATCCCATCAAAGGGATTGAGCCCTATCGCACCACCCAGAAATATCTCAGAAAAGTGGACGAGCTAAGAGCTGCAGTAAAAGTCAAAGGTTTGGCAGCTCCAGAAGTAGATAAATTGTTAGCAGACCTGCGCTCTCGGAGTCAAGAGCTGGTGGAAGATAATCCATTTGAAACTGCTAATAAAAGCGGCACCTTAGAAGAAATTAAATATCAAATTAGACGACATATTTACAGCCGAGACCCCGAAACAAAGCCCAAATTATCACCCATACTGGCAGTGCCATTAGACTACATCGCCCCGGAGCTGTTGTGGGCGAACACATCGGCTAAAGATGCCTTTGATATATTTTGGACGCGAGAAAATTTTCAAAGCAATGGCTGGCAGAAAGAATTAGAGTTTTTTGATAAAGATTTGAGGTTTTTGCTCCAAACTAACTACTTTCGACACTTAGGCACAGACAGCCGACCTTTAGACAGATTTTGGTTGCTAGATTTGCCCTGGACAGGCATATTTTTGGGCGAATTTATCCTGTTTTACTGGTGGGTACGCCGCCGGGAGAGTCTGAAATTAAGTGAAGCAATAGTAGTCCGATGGTATGATATATTTCTGGGGATACCATTTTTTGTTTTCCGGGAGATATTACCGCAATTGGTGTTGCTACGGGTGGTGAGCGTGGTTATGCGGTTAGATCGAGCCAAATTTCCCGATATGGAGGGGATCAGAGCCAAAATCAGCCTGGGTTTTGTGGGCAGTTTCGCCGAAGAGATGACCACAACGGTGGTGGTGCGAGTCATTGACCAGGTACAGGAGTTGGTGGAAAAGGGAGAGCTGGCAAAATCTCTGTTACAACCAGCCCCAAAGGAGAAAAAAGCCTATATTGATATCAACGAAACGAACGAAATTCAGGCGATTGGCAACCGGTTGCTGCAAATTGCCGTTTGTCACGTTCTCCCCAATATCCAACCAGAGCTAGAAGCATACTTGCGCTATCAAATTGAGGCGGCGATGAAAAAGTCCACCCTCTACCAGCGCATCCAAAAACTACCCGGTTTGGGGCGATTTCCAGACCAAGTAGCCTCCGGGTTGGTGACACAAGTAACGAAAATGATTACCGAAAGTCCCCAAAATGCCTATCAAGCTAGTAAAAATGCTGAGCCAGACCCGATCGCGGTGGAACTATCACAGCGCTTAGCCAACAAATTCAGCGCCGCTCTCAGCAGCGAATTGCAGCGGGAGCATACCATAGACGAGCTGCAATCTTTGGTGTATGACCTGCTTGAGGAGATTAAAATTAACTACGTCAAGCGCTTAAGTCAAGACGAAATCGAGCAAATATTGCTCGACGTGGAAGCAAACAAACAGCAAGCTCGGCTGACAGGTCGTTAAGATGCCCCCATGTCTGTTGCCCAAATGTCCCCCTCAAGCCCTGTGCGGGACGCTTCGGCGCGCTTGGGTGCAAAAAGTGTTATAATTCGTGCGAGATGTCTTGTTAACAAGGGCTTGCCAATCTCCGTCAAGGAATTGACTGTTGGAATGTGGCCACTGTCCGGGAGACTTCTGGACGGAAGGACCCGCCGCTCGACCAGGAGACTGGGAGACGGGGAGACCAGGGGACCTCTGGAGTGTGGGAAGTGTGGGGAGTGTGGGAAGTGTGGGGAGTAATCTTCCCCCTCTTCCCCCTCTTCCCCCTCTTCCCCGTCTCCCCATCTCCCCGTCTCCCTTGCTTCCCTTCCCCTGTGGGGGAGCCGATCGAATCAATTGCACCGGAAGTGGGTAAGCGCCCACTTTTTTTGTTGGAGGTTTCCAGATGACTCATCCCGCGATCCCGAAAATTATCGAACTGGCAGGGCCAGTAGCCTCCTCCCTGGGATTAGAGCTAGTGGGGGCGGTATTTCAAACCAACTACAAACCACCCGTGCTGCGGGTAGATATCCGCAATCCCATCTCGGATACGAGTCTGGATGACTGTGAAAAGATGAGCAGGGCGATGGAAGGTATCTTGGAGCAGTCCGAGCTACTCCCAGATGCTTACGTGCTGGAGATTTCTAGCCCGGGAGTCTCTTCGGTACTCAGTACGGATAAGGAGTTTGCCTCTTTCAAGGGGTTTGCCGTGATGGTGGAAACATCGGAGCCTTACGAAGGGCATCGCCAGTGGCATGGCAAACTGCTGTCTAGGGATGAAACCGCTGTTTATCTGAACCAAAAAGGGCGGCGGGTAGGGATACCGCGTTCCTTAGTGGCGAAAGTACAACTAGACGATCGCGCTGCCGACTGAAGCGATCGTTCAGTTAGCTGCTGGTGGCAATTGATCAATTGCCCTGACATCTTGGTGAGCGCCCAGGAGATGATTTGTCAGTATTGAGGGGCAATGGTGATTGTCGTTGCTCCGTTCCCACCCATCATGGGGGAGATTGCATGGATCAATTTAGGAGGAAATAAATTTATGTCAATGGTGAATTTACCCGGCCTACGGGAGATGATCGAAAGTATCTCTGAGGAGCGCAATTTACCCAAACATGCAGTGCAGGCAGCGCTGAGGGAAGCACTGCTGAAAGGATACGAGCGCTATCGGCGGACTTTGAATATGGATCGTCTGCATTTTGATGACGAATTTTTTGATAACTTTGAAGTGGAACTGGACACAGAAGAAGAAGGGTTTCGCATCTTGGCGCAAAAGACGATCGTGGAGGAAGTCGTCAGCCCTGACCATGAAATCGCCCTGAAAGAAGTTCAGGAAGTGGCACCAGAAGCCCAACTGCGGGACACAGTGGTGTTAGATGTGACCCCGAATCAGAAAGAATTCGGGCGGATGGCGGCCATCCAAACGAAACAGGTATTGGCGCAGAAATTGCGAGATCAGCAGCGGAAGCTGGTGCAAGAAGAGTTTCAGGACCTGGAAAAAACTGTATTGCAAGCCAGAGTGTTGCGGTTTGAACGCCAATCAACGATCGTGGCGGTCAACAGCGGTTTTGGGCAGCCGGAAGTAGAAGCCGAGCTACCAAAGCGAGAACAACTACCCAACGATAACTATCGCGTGGGTGCGACGCTGAAAGTGTTTTTGAAAAAGGTGCGCGAAGGGTCGCACCGGGGACCGCAGCTCCTGGTTTCCAGAGCCGATGCGGGTTTAGTGGTGTACCTCTTTGCCAACGAAGTCCCAGAAATTGAGGATGAGGTGGTGCGGATCGTGGCGGTGGCGCGGGAAGCAAATCCCCCATCGCGCCATGTGGGTCCGCGCACCAAAATCGCCGTGGATACTTTGGAGCGAGATGTAGATCCGGTAGGAGCCTGCATTGGCGCACGGGGATCGCGAATTCAAGTTGTGGTGAATGAATTACGGGGAGAAAAAATCGACGTGATTCGGTGGTCGCCGGACCCGGCTACTTACATCGCCAATGCTCTGAGTCCGGCAAAAGTCGATGAGGTGCGCCTGGTGGACCCAGAAGCATTGCAAGCGCACGTGTTGGTGCCTGAAGACCAGTTAAGTTTGGCGATCGGCAAAGAAGGGCAAAACGTCCGGCTCGCCGCCCGCTTGACCGGGTGGAAAATCGATATCAAGGATACAGCTAAGTACGATTACGAAGCCGAAATGAGCAGCAAAAAGCGTGTATCACCGGTAATGGAGTATCACATGGAGGAAGAGGAAGAAGAGCCAGATGAGGCAGATTTCGAGCCAGATGAGGCAGATTTCGAGCCAGATGAGGCAGATTTCGAGCCAGATTTAGAAGAGTCCGCCGCCAGCACCGGAGGCTGACCACCCCACCGCACCACCAGTAGATTCAGTGGGTCAGACCCACCAGACAGGGCAGTGAGCTAGAAATATTGCTGCTTTGTGAGTTGGTGAGAAATCAGCGCTAAGTACCCAGCTTATGAAACCCAATTATCGGCGTTGTGTCAGTTGCCGCCAAGTAGCTCCCAAAGAGGCATTATGGCGGGTTGTCCGAATCCACCCCGGACATCAGGTACAATTAGATGTAGGGATGGGGCGATCGGCCTATCTTTGTCCCCAAGCGACTTGCCTTAAAGCCGCTCAAAAGAAAAACCGGCTGGGTCAGGCCGTGAGAGCGGCTGTACCCGCAGAACTGTACCAAACCCTCTGGCAGAGGTTATCCCCTGCCCCCTCGCAGGACCACAGTGCCCCAAATAGCCAATCCACTGGTGGGGACGGAAAAACTTTGAGCCACCGGCCATAGCACTACAAATGACCAATTCCAGAGCAACAGATCGACCCCAATGGCCAAAAGCCAAGATCATCAAAACCACGAGCAATACCAGCTACAGTTATTCAGAAATTCGTGTCAGACTAGAAAAGAAGTTGTTATCTTTTTGTGGGGGACTCCTAGGGGCTTTCCGGTCGTTCGCCCCGACACTCCCATATTGGGGGGAAACTCCGGCGGCGACACGGCGGATGGTCTCGGTGGCGATTTGCTCAATTGGCACAGATCACCAGGCTTGAGGTCTGACCGTTATACTGACGCCAGCGAGGAGCTGGAGCGAGGGCGAATATCACAGGCAGACACCAGCAGTGATGAACATCGTTAAAGCCTAACTAGGGTAGGGGCACCTCTGGAGCCACCGTGGCACCGATTCATCCTGAAAAGGAAACCCATCTGACTGTCGCGCCGTGCCCCTACCCATCTACAGCAGCTTTCGTGGCTGTCAATTAGACAGATCAAGAAGGAAGCTGGGCTCAGGCCAAAAAAACCATAGACTCGCCTGATGATTCGGGCACTGTAGGCTAAGCCGACCGCTCGGGCAAGCACATCTGGCACTAGCCAGAGTAAAAACAGGTCAAAAACAGAGGGGCAGCACTCAGATGCTTTCATCGGAAGCACTCAACCGGGACATCAGAGGCCAAAGAACTATATTCCACATGGGGGCTCCGCAGCCCCTCAATCGTGAAATCAAACACTGGTTCTCTATTGGTCTCCCGGCTCAATCAAGTTAAAGACCGGCTCATCTCCGAGGCGGGGGCGTTCGAGGCGATGTCAGCTTTGGAGTTTGGACCCATTCATCCAAAAGCGATCGCGCATCCTACCTCCTGCCGAGAGGGGGCACCGCCGGAAGGAGGTTGTATGAACCAAGGCAAAGTTAGAATCTACGAGCTATCACGGGAATTGAATTTGGATAATAAGGATATACTGGCAATTTGCGAACAACTCAATATTGCAGTCAAAAGCCATAGCAGCACGATCGCAGAGGATGAGGCTGAGCGAATTCGCGCCTACTCAGACAAATATGTTGCCAGCCACGAAGTCGCGGTAGCTTCCGGCTTAGGAAAAGACAAAGCCCCCAAATCTGCATCTGTGGAATCCCCTGGGGATGGCGCCAAGAAGAAGCTGGAAATTCGCAAGTACCAAGCTCGCACGTCCCCGTTCGAGTCTGCTGATAGTACCATCCCGGACCAATCAGACTCAGACTGGGAATCGGATGCCACTGTGCTGCAGTCGCCGCTCAATCAGCAGGCAATTTCTTCTATGAATCAGACTTATTCGCGACCATTACACCCCGATCAAAACCAGCCTCTTGCCGAACCAACTCTGCCGGAAGAGGCAGCCGCCGCTGACTCGGTGGAGGACTCCCCTGTTGCAATCAACCCTACTATGGAACAGCCACCAGAGTTAGCAGCTACTCCCGATCCCGCACCTGAACCCAATCCCCAGAGCGCTGCTGTGAAAGCGCCAAAAGCACCCCGTAATCTGGTGGAGCATCAACCAAAACTCAAGTCACCGCCAGTTAGACCCGCCGAGCCTACTGAGCCGGAAAAAGCAGACAGCCCGCTGTCAGCACGTCCGATTCTCAAAGGGCAAAAGACGGAAGTCAGCTCGGCTCCCAGTGCTAACAACGGTGGCACCGTCAGGGCCACCACTGCGGAAAAACCTTCCAAACAAAAGGTCCGCTCTGGCGCCGCCGCTTCGGAGTCAACCGATACTGCTGTCATTGCTCCCCCATCCCGATCCATACCCGAATTACAGCGCCCCCGTCGTAGCCCCGCTGGCGATCGAGACCCGGCCCGGCGAACCTTGGATGGGACAGCCGCCGAGTCAGCCGATGGCGTTTTAGACCCTCTAGCTGATGAATCCACGACCCTTGGTGTGGATGAACTCCAACGCCCCGTGCATCCGAAGTCCACCAAGAAGCTGAAAAAGCAAAAGGACAAGTCCGATAAAGATGATGAATTGGAATTGGCCGAAAAATCGGCTAAAGGGCTAGCTAAATCTAAACGCCGCCTCAAACCATTTCAAGAAGAGGATGAGGATGATTTAGAGGGGGGTTTGGATGGGCTATTGAACAACTCTCAGGTTAGCCTTTCGATCGCCCGTCCGCCCAAGCCTAAGCCTTCCCCCACGACTCCGATTCCAGGCAAGGGGGGTGGACTGTCTTCGGCGCCTGGTCCGACCCAAGGCAAGGGCAAAAAACCCGGCCAGTCGGGTGACGGTGGTCTCGGAGGCAGGGAATCTCGCCGCCAGCGCCGCGAACAAGCCGAGAAAAAGCCGCGTCCGGAACAGTTGGCGATGAGCGAGGCAATGACGGTGCGTGAGCTGGCCGAGAGGCTGGGGATCGCTGAAACGGAAATCGTTAAAACCTTGTTCTTCAAAGGCATTGCTGTCAACATCACCCAAACTCTCGACCTGGAAACTGCCACTATGGTGGCTGGGGAATTTGGCGTGGAAGTACACAGCGCCGAGACGGAATCGGAAGCGAAGAAAGTCCGGGAGTTCCTGGATGAAGCGGATTTGGAAAATCTCCAGCTCCGGCCTCCGGTGGTGACGATTATGGGTCACGTGGACCACGGTAAAACCACCCTCCTCGATGCCATTCGCAATACGAAAGTGGCACAAGGGGAAGCAGGAGGTATTACTCAGCATATTGGTGCTTACCATGTGGATGTACTCCACAAGGGCGAAACTTCCCAAGTGGTGTTTCTGGATACCCCTGGTCACGAGGCTTTTACCGCGATGCGGGCTCGTGGGGCAAGGGTGACGGATATCGCGATTTTGGTGGTGGCGGCTGATGATGGTGTGCAACCTCAAACCAAAGAAGCCGTCAGCCACGCGAAGGCGGCTGGGGTTCCCATTGTGGTGGCAATCAACAAAGTTGATAAGGAATCGGCGCAGCCCGATCGGGTCAAGCAAGAACTAGCAGAACTCGGTCTCTTGGCAGAAGAATGGGGCGGCGATACGATTATGGTGCCTGTGAGCGCCATTAAAGGCCAAAACCTCGATACCCTCCTGGAAATGATCCTCCTGGTGGCTGAACTCGAAGAACTCTCCGCCAACCCAGACCGTAGCGCCGTGGGGACGGTGATTGAAGCCCATCTGGATAAGGCTAAAGGTCCCGTGGCCAGTCTCTTGGTACAAAACGGCACCCTCCAAGTCGGCGATATTTTGGTCGCCGGTTCGGCTATGGGTAAGGTGCGGGCGATGACGGACGATCGGGGACAGCGTGTGGATCTGGCTACTCCCTCTTTCGCCGTGGAAGTCCTGGGCTTGGGAGACGTACCCGCCGCCGGGGATGAGTTTGAGGTATTTGATAATGAGAAAGAAGCCCGCGCCGTGGCTGACGCCCGCGCCGAGCTGCAGCGCGAATCCCGCCTACAGCAGACAATGGGCTCTCGCCGGGTTTCCCTGAACTCTCTATCGGCTCAGGCTCAAGAGGGTCAGCTCAAGGAGTTGAATCTCATCCTCAAAGCCGACGTGCAAGGGTCTGTGGAAGCTATCCTACAAGCTCTCAAGCAGTTGCCCCAAAATGAGGTCCAGGTACGGATTCTCTTGGCCGCTCCCGGGGAAGTCACGGAAACTGATGTGGATCTGGCCGCCGCTAGTAAAGCGGTCATCGTCGGTTTCAGCACAACTCTGGCATCCGGGGCTCGTCAAGCAGCCGATCGGGTCGGGGTCGATGTGCGAGACTATGACATCATCTACAACCTCCTTGATGACATCCGGGGCGCAATGGAGGGACTCCTCGAGCCGGAGATGGTGGAGGAAGCCTTGGGCCAAGCTCAGGTCCGCGCCGTCTTCCAAATCGGCAAGGGAGCTGTTGCTGGTTGCTATGTTCAAAATGGCAAGATGCTTCGTAACTGCAAGGTGCGCATCCTTCGCGATGGTCATCTCATCCACGAAGGCATCCTCGACTCCCTCAAGCGGATGAAGGAAGACGCCCGCGAGGTCAACAGCGGTTATGAATGCGGTATCGGCTTGGATAATTTCCACGCATGGCAAGAAGGTGATATTATCGAAGCCTTCCGCATGGCAAGTAAGCGTCGGACCCTTTCTTCTTAAAGTGGGCGGCGTTGATGGGTTTTGGGGTCTAGAGGCCAGCGCCTCTAGCCCTCCGCTCCCCCTTCCCTTGATTTGGGATAAGAAAGAGCCAGCATCTGCTAAGCAGGTGCTGGCTCTTTCAGTTTTATAAACAAGATATTGATGATTAGGGTCTTTATATTGGCTGACCCCATTTCAACCTCAATGAATCTAGTCTGGCACAGATATTCACAACATTTTAGTTTCGTAATCTTTTCTTAATGTTTTTTTTTGTACTTATATTGCTCCGGTTGAAGATTTATAGATTTTTGTAAAGTAGGCTACGAAAACCCTGGTGAGTCCCCGCTGGTTTCCAGGGATGCTGTGGCAGAATTATAGCTTTTTGTAAAGCACGCTACGAAACCCCTGGTGGGTTCCCTCTGGCTCCCAGAGGTGCTGTGACTTACGAGGGGGAAGAAAAAAAAGGGAATGTTTTAAGACCGCCGCTTTTTTTCCCTGTCCCACCGATATAGAAATACCATTAAGGCGACAATTCCCACTTGTAAGGTGAGGTTAGGGAGAGCGGTCCCCACATCCCGACCTGCCATGACCTGAGCGAAGAAGACAAAAGCGCCGATCGCGCCGGAAGCACCGCAAACCACATAGACGAATTTTCGCAGACCCCGATAAGGAGCCGCTGCCTCCGCTTTCAACCGAGCATACTTTTCCGGTTCCATAGTCCTAGATGTTTTTTTGCCTTGGTTGCGGGGGGTGGGGTTGGTCATCAGTTGGTATTTTCCTATTTTCAAGTTTCATTTATTCCACTATATCAAGTGAGTAACCCTTGTTATCGATAATGTATTCACTTGATCAATATCAAATTTTCAGGAAAATTTTTATGGTAAATCATGCCAAAAATACTATATGAGCAACAGCTCTTGACTGTATAGTAGCTTTAAATAAAGCGGACTCATATATTCTAATTAAATTTTAAATAATTTGATATGGGATCTAATAAATACTGGCGCGTTGATTTTTTCTGGAGGCGACAGATTTGGTTGCAAAATCAAATATAAAAACAGCCAAATCAAATTAATTTATTAAACAATCATGCGGACATAGTACAACATGATGTCAATTAGGTAATTCATAAAATAGGGCCAAAGGTTTTGCGGCCTTCTTTGAAATTAGCAATAGTAGTGAAAATAGAAATTAAGAAATAAAAGATTCTCAAAACCCAACCGCGCAGAAAAAATAGGTTAGTGACGATTTTTCCTTCTAAACGAGTGACTCTGGCGAAGCGTTCTTGGCTGGTGAGCATCCAATCGTCTAATGCTTCTATGTCTTGGGTGGTGGAAGGAAGGATGGGTAATTTTGCAGTATATAAGTAAAATCCTACGATGCCGGACTGGCCGTTAGTTTTTTCTCTTAAGAAAGAATTGGTAAAGGATATGGCTCCTGCACGGCTGTTGATGTTTTCCTGCATTTCAAACTTTTGCACCCAAACTTCATACCGAAAAACGGCGGTAATCAGGAAAATGATGGGAATGAGAATGGCGAGGGTGATTTTGCTGACTTTGGAGCCGAAATACCAAGGGAGGAGTTTGGTGGCGATGCCGAATCCCATGCCAAGGATGGCGAATACTAGGATGTTGAATAGCTCCATGATTTCTAGGCTGCGGAGTACGTCGCCGATGAGGGGGATTTGATAGACGATCGCATCTCCTAACGTCAGGTAGAGAAATTTGATGGCAACGGCGACTGCCACCACTAAGGTGGTGCAGAGTAAGTAGGCGAGGGTACGTGTGAGTGGGTTTACGAGCAAAATTTTACCGCCAAGACAACATCGATACATTTTACAACTGCAGGGGCCGGGGTGATGGGGATGGGGGACCTGGGTTCGTAGTTGGACCCCAGCCCAAACTACGTCTCGGGGGGGACCTTGGTTCGTAGTTGGGCTTTAGCCCAAACTACGTCTCGGGGGGGTGATGGGGGACCAGGGTTCTTAGTTGGGCTTTAGCCCCCTCCGGAACAAGAGGGCTGAAGCCCAACTACAAACCTGGAGGGCTGAAGCCCAGCTACAAACCTGGAGGGCTGAAGCCCAACTACAAACGGGGAGGGATAAAGCCAATACCACAACCCTCTGGACGTGTAATGTCAAAAATTTGTAACAAAATGTTGCACATTGTGAAAAGTTAAGTTATATTAAAAGTGGTTGACAAGATAGGAGTTGTAGGCAATGGACAACAAGCAAACCAAATTCGGCTTTACAGCGTTTGCGGAAACCTGGAACGGTCGTCTGGCGATGCTGGGTTTTGCGATCGGCCTCGCGACTGAATTGATGACTGGCCACGGTATTCTGTCTCAAATCGGTTTGATGTAATTTGTGCGCCTGGTGCGGTAAAAGCCAGGTAATCGCCCGGTCCGGGGGGAGTTCTCCCGGACCTTTTACGTTTGGGGAGATTTTGGCGGCTGGGCAAATTGATAGATAAGATGTGAGCGCCCGGGGGGTAAAATGGGCGAGTTGGAGTTGAGCGATCGCTCAGTAATTTGCCCTAATTTTGGGAGTATGGCAAAAACTTATACAGTAGAAATTCACCACCAAGGCACCACCCACACATTGCAGGTGCCGGAAGATAAAATCATCCTCGAGGCGGCAGTAGAGGCGGGGCTAGACCTTCCCAGCTCCTGTCGGGCGGGGGTTTGCACCACCTGCGCGGCTCAAATTATCGGATCTGGCAGTGTGGAACAAAGCGATGGCATGGGTTTGGGACCGGAACTGCAAGGGGAAGGCTATGTGCTGATGTGCGTGGCTTATCCGAGGTCGGATTTGAAGCTGGAAACGGAAAAGGAAGACGCGGTTTACCACCGGCAGTTTAAGTCACCGGATAGATAGGAGAGATATTGATGACAACGCATTTTATCGCGGCAGAAATAGACCTGAAGGCGTCGCCGGTGGAGCTGCAGCAAGCAGTGGAGGCGGAACTGAGTAAAAGGGGAGAGCCTTTGCGCTGGGCCGTGGCGGCGGTCAACACAGAGCGGCAAACTGCGCTGGTGGAAGCGGTGGTGACGGTGGAGGAGCCGCAGTCCTAACTGGTGCGGATATATAGATGAATGAGCGTCCCTATACGGTGGTCTTGCTGGTGCCGACGGGGGTGGGGGCGGCGATCGGCGGCTATGGGGGAGATGCCATTCCGGTGGCGAGGACGATCGCCTGGGTGGCGGACCGCCTGATTACTCACCCCAATGTCCTCAACGGGGCGGTACTTTATTGGCCGATACCAAACGCCTTTTATGTGGAAGGTTACGGTTTAGATCGATTCGCCGCTGGGAGTTGGGGACTGCGACCGGTACATCGCAACCGGGTGGGGTTACTGCTCGATCGCGGTATTGAACCGGACCTGCGCCTGCGCCAGTTGCAAGCTGCAGACGCGGCCCGGGCAACTTTGGGGCTGGATATCGCCGCCTGGACCTTGACAGATGCCCCCTTGGAGGTGGAATTGCGCACCTCGGAGATGGGGGCAAGTTGGGGCACGATCGGCAACCCAGATAGTTTGCTGCGAGGGGCCGAAAAGCTGATTCGCTCGGCAAAAGCGGAGGCGATCGCGGTGGTTGCCCGCTTTCCCGATGACGCCGATAGCCCTCAGTTGCAACAGTACCGTTACGGGGGTGGCACGGACCCGATCGCTGGCGCCGAGGCAGTCATCTCCCACCTAGTTGTCCGCACCTTTCACATTCCCTGCGCTCATTCCCCGGCTCTGGAACCTCTACCCTTAGATGCCAAAGTTTCCCCCAGAGCGGCTGCTGAAGAACTGGGCTATACCTTTTTACCCAGCGTTTTGGTGGGTTTGAGCAGGGCCCCCCAGTTCATCACCACTCCCCTTGGTCCAAGGCAACCGGGAGACATTTGGGCGGAGGAAGTGGATGCGGTGGTTATCCCCGCTACCGCTGCTGGTGGTAGTGCCCTTCTGAGTTTTAGCCGGTTGCCCGCTGCCCAAATTATCGCTGTGGGTGATAATCAAACTCAAGTGCCAGTATCCCCGGAAGAGTTGGGAATCAATGTTTTGCGGGTAAACTCTTATTTAGAGGCATTAGGGGTGTTGGTGGCCCATCGAGCCGGAATTAGTCCCAGTGCCCTGGTCCCCCAGATTCCCTCGTTGCCCTACCTCTAGCCTTTAGTTCGTCCCTCGCCACCTTGTCATCAGAAGCAAACTATAAAATCGCGTGATGGAAGCCCTAACCAGAACCCAGGTCCTTGTAGCGATCGGCGTTACTGCCCTTGTCTTGTTGGTAATTGCCAAACTGTGGTTGCACTTGGGCTCGATCGCCCAATTACCCCTACAGTTGGAGGCAATGGCAGCCTTGATGGGGGTGGCTATGGGTTTGGCTATTAGTGGATTAAGTTCCATTGTGTACCGCTTTTGGCCGGGATACCGCCGCAGTGCTGATATTTATTTGGAATTAATCCTGAAACCTCTGGTTTGGCCAGACTTAATTTGGCTGGGATTGCTTCCGGGATTGAGTGAAGAATTATTATTTCGTGGCGTGATGTTGCCGACTTTTGGGTTAAACCCATTGGGGATCGCCGCATCGAGTATTTTTTTTGGTGTCTTGCACTTGGGTAGTCCCCAGCAGTGGCAATATATGGTGTGGGCGGTACTGGTGGGGGTAATATTGGGCGCTAGTGCGGTGGTGACGGGCAATTTGTTGGTGCCGATCGTCGCTCATATTGTGACTAATTTAATTTCTAGCTGTCTGTGGAAGTTGGGGCGAAAGGAGGCATAAATAATTGTCATTGCAGGTTTGTAGTTGGGCTTTAGCCCAAAACTCCGGAGGACTGAAGCCCTACTACTTTCCCAAGATGGGCTGAAGCCCAACTACGAACCTAAAATTAGGGCTGAAGCCCAACTACGAACCTAAAATTAGCCCAACTACAAACTTGACAAATAGTTAGGTGATGGTGAGTTGGGCGGCGAAGATGGCGATCGCTTGGGGTAAGATTTTGTATTCTTGAACGTGAATTCGGTTGTGCAGGGTTTCGGGGGTGTCTTCTGGGAATACCGGGACGGCGGCTTGAATCAAAATCGGACCATTATCTACCTCTTCTCGGGCGATGTGGACGGTACAACCGGTGACTTTGACGCCAGCGGCGAGGGCGTCTTTCACGGCGGTAGCGCCTCGGAAACTGGGGAGTAAGCTGGGGTGAATGTTGATGACGCGATCGGGGAAGGCATCGAGGAGAACTTTGGTGACGATGCGCATCCACCCGGCCATTACTACTAATTCTACTCCATACTCTTGCATGGTTTCGACAATTTGGGCATCTAAATCTTCCCGCCGCTTGTAGTCGCGGTGGTTGAGTAAGACGGCTTTCACGCCAAAGAGATCGGCTCGTTCTTTGACTTTGGCATCTGGGTTGTTGTAGATGAGGATTGGGATGCGGGCGTTTAGTTCTCCCGAGGCAATAGCGGCGGCGATCGCTTCAAAATTCGTGCCACTTCCCGACGCCATAACCCCCAGTTGCAAAGGTCGCTCTGGTGAGGGATGCTGCGCCATAAAATCCGGCGACAGTGCCGGAGAAATAAAACTGGGGGTATAATCCACTAAACTCATACCTGCCACTCAAAAAATCAACGGTCTATGTTGGATTATCTCCGATCAGTGCCAAATTTTTGAAAGTTTTTAGTCTGAATTTACCCCCCTACCAGGTTTTCGCTTTCTACCATTTTGACTTAGTAATGAAACAGATATTCTGGAGAAAATAAAAAATTTTCCTTCATGCCAAAGGCTTCTCACCTGACTTATCTGTGACAATTATAAAACTAAATGGTCTGAGCCCTTATGCAGTTTTGTGGGCTGAAGCGAAAAATATTTTATATCCTTTCTGCATAATCAATACCAATCATCCCCCCGATCAAACCCAAGCCATTTCAGAAACCAAGAGCCATCAATGAGATTTAAATTCCAAAGAGGGTAGTAATCCGCTTGCGAATCCAGACAAAAGGTGTTGCTCCTAATTCCCCATCATCATCCAGCAATCCTAAATTGCGCAGGGCCTGCTGCCTTTCCGATAGTTTATCGGCAATTTGGTCGGCTAAGTCGCGGTGATTCAACAACACTTTTTGCAAGTCGTTGCGGTCTATGACGAACAAAATCGTATCTTCTAAAGTGCGAACGCTTGCCGTGCGGGGCGTCCCCATGAGCAAAGAAATCTCGCCAAAAAACTCCCCAGAGTGAAGACTGGCAATATATTTACCTGTTCGCTGAGAAAATACTTCTACAGACCCGGAAAGAATCAGATAAAAAGACTCTCCTGGGTCGTTTTCTCTACAGACAATTTGGCTGCCAGGAAAAAGCTGCCTATATCCGTACTCAATCAGTTCGCGCAACTCGATATCGCTGCATTTCTCAAAATAGCTCACCCGGCGAAGCAAGTCTCGAAGCGTCCAATTGTTAGGAGATTTAGGGGTTGGTTTAGGCGATGACAATTCCTGGCTATTTCCGTTTTGATTGGGAATTTTAGTGCTGCCATTTTCTCCTAAAATAGGTTGAGTTAAACTATTTTCTATACTTTTAATCGTGCGGATGTGTAAATCACGCTGAGGAAAAGGAATTTCTATCCCCCGGCAGCGCAATTCCGATTCTAGGCGAAAATGCAAAGCACTTTTTAGAGTATCGATATTAATTGGGTTATCTATCCATACTAAAAGTTCAAAATTTAAGGAACTATCGCCAAAACTGCGAAACCAAACTCTCGGTGGAGGCGAGGATAAAACTCCGGTTTCTCGACGAGCTGCGGCCAAAAGTGCCTCTGTCACTAATACCGTTTCGCTACCGTAAGCAACCCCGATGGGAATGTGAATGCGGCATTTGGGGTCACGATAGCTCCAGTTAATGATGTTGTTTTCCACAAAGCGGATATTCGGTACGATCACAAAAACACCGTCCAAGGTGCGGATGATGGTAGAGCGAATCGATATTTTTTCCACGGTTCCCAACAAATCTTCTACTTCGATCAGGTCTCCTACTTTAATCGGTTGTTCAAACAGTAGAGTAATCCCGCTGATAAAATTGCTCGCGAGGTTCTGGAGTCCGAAGGCAAACCCGATACCAACTGCCCCAGCTAAGACGGTGAGAGAACTAAGGTTGACGCCCGAGCTTTGCAGGACGATTAAAAATCCGATGGCGGATAGCAAATAGGCGATGACGGTGGCAATAGCTTTCCGGGTGCCAAGTTCGACGCGGACTAGCAGCCGACGTTCGATCCATTCGCTGATGGTGCGAGCAATCACTAACACGACCAAGGATAAAACCAAAATCTGTCCCAGAAAACTGAGGGAAAAAGGTTTGCCCCCTAACTCGAACAGCTGGGCTGTAAATACCTGGGATAAAGCTGTAAATACGCGATGGGTCTGTGTGGCAATCCAATTCATATTTTAATTTAGATTAGCTTATAATTTATATACACCGGAGGGGGGATGTTTTTTCCAAAAAATTTTTCCCCTGCTACCGGGAGAAGATGTATTTGAGAAATTTGGTGACGGGAATTGCTATGCGCCTGATACATACTGCTGACTGGCATCTGGGACGCCGCCTGAAAGGGGTCGATCGCACGCCGGAAATTGCAAATGCTTTGCAACAACTGCTCCGAGAAGCGAAAAACTTGGAAGTAGATGCGGTGTTGATTGCTGGGGATATTTTTGATGTACCGAACCCCCCGGCTTATGCGGAAAAGGTGGCTTATGAGTTCTTTTGCGGACTGGAGGCGGCGGGAATTCCGGCGGTGGCGATCGCGGGCAACCATGATAGTGCCTCTCGCATCGATGGCGTGGCGACGCTCCTTTCCCTGGCGGGCGTCCGCGCTTTGGGTAAACCCCGCCTCGCCGAAGATGGTGGCGCCTTAATTCTCAATACGAAAAGTGGCAAACTTTGTGTAGGAGCGCTCCCTTTTGCGCCAGAACGCCGTCTCTTAGATGCGGAAGCTCGTTGGCATCGAGACGGGGCGATATTTGGTAACACTTACAGGGAAATTGTGGCGGGACTGTTGGAAAATCTGAGCGGGTTTTTCCGGGATGACACCGCTAATGTGATTATGGCACATTTGGCGATCGACGGCGCCACCTTAGCCAAATCAGAAGTCGCCTACTACACTCGCGACACCTACGCTCTTTCTGACCAAACTCTCCCCGCCGCTGCTAATTATATCGCCCTCGGTCACATCCATATTCACCAACGTATCAGCGCCGCCACCCCAGCATTTTACTCCGGTTCTCTGATTCAAATCGACTTTGGCGAAGCGGAGCAAGAAAAAGGATTTTGTTTAGTCACTGTGGAACCCGGACAACCCGCCACCGTGGAGTTTAAACCCCTCATCTGTCAGCGACCATTAAAAGTAGTGCGTTGTTCTCTGGAAAATTTAGACAATACTTTAGAAGAACACCGCTATCATCCTGGGTTTTTAAAAGTAGTTGTGGAGTTGGAAAGTCCAGTTTTGGGCTTAGCCGATAGAGTTCGGGAAATCTGTCCCCAAGCGCTACAGATAGAAGCAGTTTATCCCGAAGCATTATTTCAAAAGCGACACCGGGAATTTAACGCCGACCCGCACCGCTTTGACCCAGTATCTGAGTTTAGCAACTATTACCAAGACCGTCTTGGCTTTACGCCAAACCCAGCAGTTTTGCAGGAGTTTGAAAATCTGTATAACACCCTGAAAGAAAAAAATCTCGCCCGTGGTAAGGGGGAATATGAAGCATAAGCACTGGTCATTGGTCATTTAATTGGGGGAATGCAATTTATTCCATCCAATTACAAAATACAGCTTTTACTAAGATAATACCATACGCCTTCAAAGTCCCTCTCCCTACCTGGTCGAGGGATTTAGGGTGAGGGCTGTACCGCATTTTGGTGGGAATGGCTGTATAATTGTCGTTATTAGCACTGAAGGAATTGCCGTTATGTACAACGCTTTGGATATAGCTAAATACTTGATTACACTTGCTTCCCCTGAAGAGGAGGATTTAATTACAAATCTGAAACTTCAGAAATTGCTCTACTATGCTCAGGGGTTCCATTTGGCTATATTTGGGCAACCTTTATTTGGTGAAAAAATTGCTGCTTGGCAATACGGTCCCGTTGTGCCAGAGGTTTACCATACCTACAAGCAATATAAAAGTAACCCTCTGCCACAGCCTGACGATTTTAATATAGAGCAATACGATGGCGAAACGCAGGATTTGTTGGATGAGGTTTACGAAGTGTATGGACAATACACCGCCCCAACCCTAATGCGGTTTACTCATCAAGAGCCGCCTTGGAAGGAAACTCCGCTTAATGAAGAGATATCCCATCTTTTGATGAAAGCATATTTTGAGACGCAATTGGTGGGGTAGTCAGATGCCAAAGATGAAGGGTAAAGAACCGAGAAAGGGAAAGCGTATTGCTCCACCTCCACCATTGCCAAGTGCCCCTAATTATGATTTAGAACCACCGGTATTTTGTTTTCGGTATCTTGATAAAACTCACGGCTTAGATGGCTGTGATAAAGATGAGAAAGCGGCGTTGGTATCTACGTTGCACAAACTTAGTCAGTTATCTTGGAGACAGCTTAGGCTTGCACCCCGTCATGGCGTGGGGTACGAAATAATTGACCGCAATAGCTTCCGTGTGCCTATTCCCAGACACATTACTGAAGATGTCGATATCATCGCGTTCCGTTTTAGTGGTTTAAAACCAATGGTAGGTTATAGGGATGAAGAAATTTTTCGGATTGTATGGCTAGATCGGTCTTTTGAGGTTTACGATCACGGAAATTAAGGAGATGTAGCCATAACCGTTAGGGATTACAGCTTGTTCAACATTAACTTAGTACAGCCCCCTCACCATAAATCCCTCTCCCATCCTTCGACTTCGCTCAGTCACCGGGGAGAGGGACTTTGAAGATGTCCCAAATTTTTTTAGAACAAGCTGTACTAGGCGGCGGGTTTGTTGCTGGCTGGGGGCAATGAGTGAATTGCCTCTAGTTGGGAGCTGTGTTTGCTGTTTATGCCGGTTCCGTGGGTTTCTGCTAATAATAACTGGCGGATGAGACGAGCGACTGCTCGTTGGGCTAAATTACTGGCGACTTGCTGCCCCAAACGCTGCACTTCTGGTTTCATCAAGATTTCTGGGACTTTCTGCGCCACTTTTATGGGGTCAAAACCGGGGGTTTGGCGGAGCATTTCCAATATCCTTTGGATACGATCGAGGTTTTCCCGATCGGCCTGGGACATGGGTTTTGGCTGTACTTCTAACCCGAACCACTCGCCGACCACAGAACGGGCATTTTGCAGGGCGTTTTGGGAAAGGACATCTACGTTTTTCACAATTTCAGCCACCAAGTAATCCCGGAGGAAATCGCCGCGCTCAGAAAACAAGTATTCTAGAGCCTGATTGAGGTTTTGGCTGAGGTCATAATCATCGCTACTGCTGGCATTTTTGAGTAAATTTTCTAAGCGATTCCAGCGGAAAGAGCCATCTTTAAACAGTAAATCCCGCAGGGAGGAACGCAGCTCGGGAGCGGAGTCGGTGAGCAGACGTTTGGCCACATAGGGATAGGCTTTGCTGAGGACTTTAAACTCCGGATCCACATTGATAGCGATGCCTTCGAGGGTGACGAGGGAGCGGATGATTAAAGCATAGTAAGCGGGGACGCGGAAGGGATATTCATACATCACTTGGGAGAGTTCGTCGGTGATGCTTTTGAAGTTGAGTTCGGCGACGCTGGAGCCGAGAGCGTTGTTGAAGACCCCGGCGAGGGCGGGGATGATGGGGGTGAGGTCGGTATCGGGGGTTAAAAATTCTAGTTTTACGTAGTCTTTGGCTAAGCCTTCAAAGTCGCGGTTAACTAGATGGACGACGGCTTCAATTAAGCCGTAGCGTTGATAGTCTTTGACTTGGCTCATCATGCCAAAATCGAGGTAGGCGAGTTTGCCGTCAGTGGTGGCGAGGAGGTTGCCGGGATGGGGGTCGGCGTGGAAAAAGCCGTGTTCTAGGAGCTGACGCAAGGAGCAGTTAACGCCAACTTCAATTAAATGGGTGGGGTCGATGCCTTGCTGGCGTAATTCTTCTAATTTGGTGAGTTTGGTGCCAGTTATCCACTCCATTGTCAGGACTTCGCGTCCGGTGTATTCCCAGTAGATTTTGGGGACGTAGATATCTGGGATGTGGCTGTAGAGTTGGCGAAATTGTTCGGCGTTGCGTCCTTCTTGGGTGTAGTCCATTTCTTCATAGATGCGGGCGCCGAATTCGTCCATGATGCCTACGAGGTCGCTTTTGATGCGCTTTTTCCGGTTGTTGACCGCCCAGATGGCGAGCCTGCGCAGGATGTAAACATCGAGGGCCATGCTCTGGTTGAGTCCAGGACGCTGGACTTTGACGGCGACGGTTTCCCCGGTTTTGAGTTTGCCTTTGTACACTTGCCCGAGGGAGGCGGCGGCGACGGGGTTGGGGGAGAGTTCGGCGAAGATTTCTTCGGGGGGGGCGCCGAGTTCTTCTTCGATGAATTGGTAGGCGATCGCGTTGGCGAAAGGCGGGAGTTGGTCTTGCAGTTTGGTCAGCTCTTCCAGGTATGCTGGGGGCACCAAGTCCGGGCGAGTGGAGAGGGCCTGACCGATTTTAATAAATGCCGGACCGAGTTGGGTCAGAGTTTGGCGGAATTGAGCAGCGCGGCGTTTTTGGTTGGTGCGGCTGCGTCCAGTTTTGCCATCCCACCAAATTCCCAGTGCGAAGCTAAGCAGGGGGAGGACGATCGTGAGGCGACGCCACCAGACTTGTAGGGGGCGACGGTCATAGTGGCGGGCGATCGCCTCTGGATCGTAACGCAGGGCTGCCCCATCCTGCCTAACCGGGGGCATAGGACATTCCTCTACCGGTGGCACTGGTGTTGCCCGTACCGTTACCGTGGAACTGGGGGCAGTTGCTGACTTATAGTCTGTTGGGGGTGACTGTACTGTTTTAACCGTCATCTATCTAACACCAAGTAGGGGAACGACTTCATATATTTTAACAATCTGCCACAAATTCACGGTGTGGATTTCCCGCCAGATCAGGATTCTTGGCGGTAAATCCAAGTTTCTGCCCGGTTGGCGATCGCCGCCAAAATTTCCTGGATGAGGCGGTGAGCTTCTGGTTTTAACAACAGGGGCATCAGGGTAGAAACTGATTTGATATCAGGACTGTAAGCTGCCGCGATCGCCCCCAAAATTTTTTCAATTGGATGAGCGGGCACGGGATTTTTCATATCATATTTGGGCTCAGTTGTCAACCCCAGCAACACAGTAATTTTTGTGACATTAACCGCGAAAATAGTTTCCAAATCAGCGACTAATTCAGCAATAACAGCTCGCCGCAACGGAGCCCCTTCGCGAGAGTCGAGAAAATCCAAGCCGCTGGCGAGAAGACTGGACACATCCCCCGCATCAGACCGGAGGGCATTTTGCAGTAAATCATCAAGCAGATGCCATTGAATTTGCCCTTTTTTCAGGAGCAATTCTTGTAAGCAGGTGCGGAATTCCGGGGATGGTTCCGTGAGGAAACGTCTGGCGATATAGGGATAGCTATTGGTGAGGGGTTGAAAACTCGGATTAATGTTGAGAGCGATCCCTTCTAAGGTGGCGAAACTGCGGAAAATCAGTAGGTAATAGGTAGGGAGACGAAAGGGATATTTGTAAATCAGGGGGGAGAGCTTTTCAATGATGCTTTTAAAGCCGAATTCCGTGATAGTGGCACCCAAAACGTTGCCAAAGACTTCGGCGAATTCGGGAATGAGGGGTTGGAGGTCAGTATCTGGGGGTAAAAATCCCAGTTTGATGTAATCTGTGCCTAGGGAGTCAAAGTCACCGGTGAGGATATGGATGACAGATTCCAGGAGCCGATCGCGGTAGTATGGCGTGACTTCACTCATCATGCCAAAATCCAAATAAGCCAATTTCCCCCCTGGGGTTGCCAGCAAATTGCCTGGGTGGGGGTCAGCGTGGAAAAAACCCCCTTCTAAAAGCTGCCTCATGGAACAGGCAAACCCCAATTCCACAAAATAAGCCCCATCTAACCCCCAAGCAGCCATAGTTTCCCGCTGGGTTAATTTCACGCCCTCAATCCATTCCATCGTCAGCACCCGCACACCGGAATATTGCCAATAAATCCGGGGGGCAGTAATATTTTTATCATCCCCATAAAGCGCCGCAAACCTTTCCGCGTTGCGGCCTTCATTGGCATAGTCCATTTCTTCAAATAACCGGGCGGCTAACTCATCAATAATCCCCACTAAGTCACTGCGGACAAACCAGATAGATGCTTGAGCCCAAGCGCCGAATCCCCGGAGGATGTAAATATCCAGAGAAATGATATCTTTTAATCCGGGGCGCTGTATCTTTACCGCCACGTCTTCGCCAGTTTTGAGCTGGGCTTTGTAAACCTGGCCGAGGGAGGCAGCGGCCACGGGAGTCTCACTAAGTTCGGCGTAAATAGCTGGCCAAGGATAGCCTAATTCGGCTTTGATGATATCATAAGCTATTTCATTAGGAAAAGCTGGTAATTGGTCTTGTAAATTAGCTAATTCTTCTAAATAAACTGGGGGGATGACATCAGGGCGACAGGAGAGAATTTGTCCCAATTTAATAAAAGTTGAGCCCAGTTCTGTAAGTTTGTGGCGCAATTGGCGGGCACGAGCCACCTGATGACGTGGTTGGAGACGACGCCAAAACCAATCCCAAACCAAGCCGAGGGCAAAGCTGCTGAATGAGATTAAAATGGCCAAGGTGCGGACCCAGACGGAGAGGGGACGCTGGCGGTAGATATGGGTCAGGGCGGCGGAATCGTACTGCAATGGTCTCTGCGTGAATTGGGTTGCAGTTATGATATCAAATCCGCAGGGAGAAAACTTTCCCGTTTGGCCTTTTTGGCTTATAAACTGATGGTGGTATCTGTGGAAGGAGCTAATCCTGAGCCTATGCTTGTCCTGTTGCGGATTGAAAATTTTGCCCTCATCGACAGGCTCGAGCTGGAATTTGGCAGCGGTTTGAACGTGCTAACCGGGGAGACGGGGGCGGGAAAGTCGATTATTTTGGATGCCCTGGATGCGGTTTTGGGGGGAAAGGTGACGTTGCGGGCGGTCCGTAGTGGGACGGAAAGGGCGTTAATTGAGGCAACGTTTGAATGTGGCTTTGAGATGGCGTCCTGGGTGAGGCAACAGGAAATTGAGTTACTGGATGGCAATTTGCTGGTGGTGAGCCGGGAAATGGTGGCGAGTCGCTCTGGGGGGATGCGGAGCCGATCGCGCCTGAATGGCATTTTGGTGAACCGGCAAATGATGGATCAACTGCGCGATCGCCTGGTAGAAATCACCGCCCAAGGACAAACCGTACAATTAGGACAACCAGCGCGTCAGCGGGAGTGGTTAGATGCGTTTGGCGGACCGCGACTGGCACAGCAGCGGCAAATTGTGGCGCGCATTTACGCCGAATGCACCCGGTGGCTGCAAGCGGTAGAAAATCGCCGCCAGTCGGAGCAGCAGCGGTTGCAACGTCTGGACTTATTGCAATATCAGCTCCAAGAGCTGACCCAAGCAGGTTTGGCAGACCCGGAAGAATTGCAATACCTAGAAGCAGAACGCCAGCGCCTGAGTCATGTGGTAGAATTACAACAGCAAAGCTATCAAGCCTATCAACTCCTTTATCAAAATGATAGCGATGGGCCAGCAGCAGCGGACTTGCTCGGACAGGTGGAGTCTGTCCTCAGCGATATGGTGCAGTATGACGGCCAGCTGCAGCCAGTTTTGGAGATGGTAAAAGATGCTCTGGCCCAAGCGAGCGAGGCGGGTTTACGGTTGAGCAGTTATAGTGGCAGTTTGGAAACGGATCCGGAGCGCTTGGAGGAAGTGGAGGAGCGCATTGTCCAATTGAAGCAAATTTGCCGCAAATATGGGCCGACTCTGAAAGAGGCGATCGCCTACTCGGAGCGAGTCGAAACCGAGTTGGAAGCACTGACAAACCCAGGAGAGTCTTTGGAGTCACTGGAGCAAAAGTATTTCGCCTGCAAACAGCAGCTAGACGCGGCTTGCAGCCAGCTTACCCAAATGCGCCACAGTGCCGCTGCAGCTTTAGAGTCAAGGTTGGTGGAAGAATTGCGCCCTCTGGCAATGGATAAAGTCCAATTTCAAGTGCAAATTACACCCACTGAAGCCAATAGCACTGGTGCTGACCAAATTGTGTTTTTATTTAGTGCTAACCCTGGCGAACAGGTGCAACCCCTGAGCCAAACTGCTTCCGGTGGGGAAATGAGCCGGTTTCTTTTGGCTTTGAAAGCCTGTTTTTCTCAAAGGGGTAGGGGCGAAGCATCCCGAGGAGAGGTGGTCGGTTTAACCCCAGAACTAGAATCAGAATGCTTTGCCCCTACGGGTACATTGGTGTTTGATGAAATTGATGTGGGGGTGTCGGGGAAAGTGGCGGCGGCGATCGCGGAGAAACTGTACCAACTCTCGCAACACCAGCAAGTCCTATTCGTGACGCACCAGCCGATGGTAGCAGCAATAGCCGACCATCATTTCCGCGTCGCCAAGCAAGTCATCGACACCATCATCCCCCCCAGTAATGGCGTCACTGCTCCCGACAGTCCCGATAGCCAAGAACGCACGGTGGTGCGGGTGGCATCTTTGGTGAATTCCCAGCGGCGGGAAGAACTGGCGCAAATGGCTGGGGGTAACTCGGAAGGGGAGGCGATCGCTTGGGCTGAGTCCCTGCTGGCGCAAGCCGCACAAATGCGCCGCATATCAAAAATCGCTGACTCTACTGATGACCCCACGAAAATCTAATGCCACAATGGAGAGCAAGCTCTTACATTTACTCCTTGCACAGCAAGGCGGGCGAGAGCGTGTTATCACTATATACATTCAACCGGTAAATTTAACCACCACTAAGGTTAAGGTGGGTGGGTCTCGGCGAAGTGAAAAATCGATATGCGATCCACCAACATCTACCAATCTGACGACAAGGAGAGTAAACTGGGGAGGAGTATAGGGTCTGCGCCGCTTACTCGGCAACAAATGCTATCGCCTTCCTGGTTGCTCTCAGTTCTCTGAGTACAGGTCTGGACTAAAGAGTAAAGATCTATGACAGCTGCATCTCCGAATCATCAGTGGGACCACAATGGCGGCACCGTCATTGATGTGACTCCCCAAGTAGAAGCCAAAAATATGCGCTCCCAGTCTGCCCCCAAACAGGCTGCATCTACTCATGCCAGTAGTGGTGCAAGCAGTGCTGCAAGCAGTGCATTGACCACTACACAAGGGACTTTTTCGGCGTTTCTCGCCCCTCTCACCCAGGACACTTTCAAAAAAGTAGTTACGGATGTAGAGAGTAAACTCCAGGTTGTAAATCAAACCCTGTCCATGTTGGACAGCCTGCTGGATTCTCAGGGTTTTGACTCGATTCTGGATGAGATGCTGCGCTCTATTACCCTGAAAACTGGGGAATTACTGGCGGCAGACCGCACGACAATTTTTTTATTAGATGAGGAAAAGAACGAACTTTGGTCGATCGTGGCGAAGGGCGAAGGTGGGGGCACCTTAGAAATTAGAATCCCCGCTGACAAAGGTATCGCCGGGGAAGTGGCCACATTAAAAACTGTAGTTAACATCCCGTTTGATTTTTTTGATGACCCCCGCTCCGCTGAATCGAAAAAGTTTTACAAAAAAAGTGGCTATCGCACCTATACCATGCTCTGCTTGCCCTTGTTGAGCGAAAAAGGTGAGTTGGTGGCAGTGGTGCAATTACTTAACAAGCTCAAGAAAGTCCATGACGTAGAAGCTCCCTTGTGCGACAAAATCGACACAAAAGGCTTCTCGGAGGAAGACGAGCGGGTGTTTGAGGAGTTTGCCCCCTCGATTCGCTTGATTCTGGAGTCTTCCCGCTCTTTCTATAAGGCATCCCAGCGGCAGCGGGCGGCAGCGGCCCTGATGGCGGCGACTCAATCTTTGAGTAAGAGCAGCCTTGACCTGGAAGAAACCCTCCGCCGGGTGATGGATGAAGCGAAGCAGCTTATGAATGCCGATCGTAGCACCCTGTGGCTGATCGACCATGACCGAAATGAGCTGTGGACGAAAATCCCCATTGGCGGCGTGCTAAAAGAGCTGCGCATTCCTAGAAGTGCGGGTTTTGCAGGGCAAGTGGCCGTCAGCGGCGAGCCTTTAAACATCGCTTTTGACTTGTACGACCATCCCGGCTCGGAGACATCGAAAAAAACCGACAAAACCACCGGATACAGGACTTGCAGTTTGCTATGTATGCCGGTGTTTAACGGGGATGGCGAGTTAATTGGGGTGACGCAGCTACTGAATAAAAAGAAACAGGGTGATTTCCCGCCTTATGATGCCAGTACATGGCCGGAGGCTCCCGAATGCTGGAAAGCTAGTTTTAACCGCGCCGACCAAGAGTTTATGGAGGCGTTTAACACCCAAGCCGGGGTGGCTTTGCAAAATGCCAAGTTGTTCGCCACGGTGAAACAGCAAGAACAGCTGCAGAGAGACATCCTCCGCAGTCTCAGCAACGGGGTCATCTCTACGGATAAAAAGGGCATCGTTATTTCTGCGAATGAAACGGCAAGAAAGTTGCTGGGGTTGGCAGAAGCCGATCGGCTCGAAGGGACAGCGATGGCAGACATGATTGCCATCAAAGAGGCGGAATTTGCCCAGCGGTTCAAGGCGGCTTTGGAACCTAGCGAGGAAAAATCCCGCAACCAGTATTATCCGGAGCAAACTCTCCTGGCGAAAAACGGTGAGGAACACAGCGTCAACCTGTCGATTAATTCGATCGTCGATGCCAATGATGCCAAAAACGTCTATGGTGCCCTCGTGGTCATCGATGACATCAGCGATGAAAAGCGGCTCAAGAGTACCATGTACCGTTACATGACCCAAGAAGTGGCCGAAGCGCTCCTCGCCAGCGGGGAGACCGGGTTAGGCGGCAAGAAAAAAGATGTCTCTGTGCTGTTCTCTGATATTCGCAGCTACACCACCTTGACGGAAAAACTCAGTGCCGAAGAAGTGGTGGATATGCTTAATGAATACTTCGAGCGCATGGTGGATGCCGTCTTTAAGTACAAAGGCACTCTGGATAAATACATCGGGGATGCTTTGATGGCGGTTTTCGGTTCTCCCCTGCCTCTGGCGGACCACGAGTGGTGTTCCGTGCAAACCGCTGTGGATATGCGCCTGCGTCTGGCTCAATTCAATGCCGAACGCAAAGCCGCCGGGAAGATGCAAATCAGCATCGGTATCGGGATCCACGCTGATGAAGTGGTCAGCGGTAACATCGGCTCCAGCAAGCGGATGGAACTGACCAGTATCGGCGATGGCGTCAACCTCGCCTCCCGCCTAGAAGGCACCAGCAAGATGTATGGCACCGACATCGTGATTAGCCAAAAAACCTATGAAAAATGCCAGGATAAAATCTGGGCGCGGGAACTCGACTTTATCACTGTCAAAGGCAAAAGCGAGCCGGTGAAAATCTATGAACTGGTGGGTCTCCGTTCTGGTCCCCTCGGTGCTGACCTCACCCAGAAGCAGCATGACCTGATCGGGCATTACCACCAAGGACGGAATTATTATCTCAAACGGCAGTTTGCTGGTGCTTTGCGGGAGTTCGGACAAGTGCTGGAACTTGACCCGAAAAACAAAGGCGCCTCCCTGCATATGGAGCGCTGCCAGCATTTCCTCGTTTCCCCACCAGGAGATGACTGGAATGGGGTCGAGAAGCTGACGGAAAAGTAGTATCCTAGGTTGGATCCGGTCCGGTGGTTTGGGAACTGAGTCAGGGATTTTGTGCGGCCTGCGCCCGGAATTTTTGTGGACCCGCACTTACAGCCCCACCGGCGAGACAGACCCCTGACCCCCACCCCCCATCGGGATAGCCAAAGCACAACTCTAGTTAGTAATTTCTATGGGATTAGATCGTCAGTCCGCCTCCATCGATCGCACTGTCACCAATATTGATGCGGCTAAGTTGGGTTTAGAACCAAAGGAAGTATCGGTGTTGTTCTCCGATATTTATGGCTACAGAAGGTTGACTCGGAATTTGGAGTCAACGGAAGTAGCTTATCTGCTCAACGAGTATTTCCAATCAATGGTAGATGCCGTTTATAAGTCTAAAAATACTTTTGAAAAACAAATAGAATTAGCCTGCATCCGCAATTCCTTGATTGTGGTTTTTGGCGCCCCAGAATATTTGGCCAATCATCCCTGGGTTTCCCTGCAAACGGCAGTGGAAATGACCCAGCAGCTAGCTGAATTTAATTCCCGGCGCCAAGGTGGGAATCAGCCCCCGATTAAAATGGGGATTGGGATCAATTCTGGCACCATCCTCAGTGATCAAATCGGTAGTGGCAGGCGTATGGCTTTTACTGCTATTGGCGATAGCGTCAGCTTGGGCTATTATCTCGAAGGCATCAGCAAGCAATACGGCTGCGAAATCGTCTTGAGCGAAAATACTTATCGAGCCTGTGCTGAGAAGATATGGGTGCGAGAATTGGATTTGGTGCGGATGCGCAACGATTACACTCCGGTGCCAATTTACGAGTTCTTGGGGTGGCGATCGGAGCCCATCTCCCAACAAAAGCAGCAACTCATCGAACATTACGACAAAGCGCGCAAATATTACATGAACCGTCAGTTTCCCATTGCTCTGGGCGAATTTGCCACGGTTTTGGAACTCGACAGCAACGACAAACCATCGGCTTTGCACTTAAAGCGCTGTCAAAAGCTGCTGAAAGAGCCTCCTGCCGACGACTGGGATGGTGTCACCGATTTGGCGGAATAAGCCTAACCCTGTATGGGTGTTAGCCCTCAGTGCTGACACCCTTATTTGTCATTGGCCATATGTGGTTTAAATTGCCTAAAGTTTCTATGGGCTTGATTCAGCAATAATCTTTCTAATTTCATCCAGGGCAATATTATCTTGTTCTGATTTTGTATAAATCGTTAACAAACAAAATAATTCTGGTTGCGAGTTGAATGTAATAAATTAAGCGATATCCACCACTTTTGCCCTTTTGGACATCACTATTTTTGAGGCGCAATTTAAACACATCATATTCCACTCCCGTTATGCGATCGCCTGGATACTCGCCTCGTTGCAGTTGTTCTATAACTGGCTGAATATCATAGCGAATGTTGCGATATTTTTTGGCTAGAGTTTTGAGATTGCGGTTAAAAGTTACGGAGGCTTCGACTTGAATAAATAACGGTTCAGACATCTTCGATTCCTTCCCAAAGTTGAGAAACAGGGATGGTCTGTCCGGTCATCGCTTCCTGCCAAGCTTGGCGAAAATCTGCTATTATCGTTTCATTGGGAGTGTCGTATTCCTCTAACTCTGGCTCTTCCTGAAGTCTTACAGTGACTTCAACACGGCTATTTTTCATAAACTCTAGCGGTTGATCTAAGGACAGTTGTCCTTGCTCGTTAATAGTCCCCATTACCTTTACTTTTTTCATGGTTTATCCTAAAAAATTAAGGCTCCAAATCATTAACCAAAGCTAGCCTGATTATCACTTCGTTACAATATCTCCTTTAAATCTAGCATAAATCCTGGCAGCACATCTTCTCCAGACAACGCCGCCGGATTTTCTAAGATTTCTACTTCTTTTCCGGGACGGTAAATCTCTACTCGTTGATTTTGGGGGTCAATTAGCCAACCCAACTGCGCCCCATTTGATTGGTATTCTACCATTTTCTCCTGGAGATTATTTAAATTATCGCTTTCGGAGCGCAGTTCTACCACGAAATCAGGACATAAGGGCAAAAATTTCTTTTTCTGTTCGGGAGTTAATCCCTGCCACCGCTCGATTTTCACCCATGCCGCATCGGGCGATCGGTCTGCACCATTAGGCAGTTTGAAACCCGTACTGGAATCAAATACTCTCCCCAATTCATTGCCATCAGCCCAATTCATTAACCGCTGGGTGATGCGACCATTGCGATGTCCCGTTTCTCCTCCGGTTGGCGGCATAATTATCAACTCTCCTGTAGCAGTGCGCTCAAATTTTAAATCCCGGTTTTCCTGACAGAGCTGCCAAAACTGCTCTTCTGTCAAATCAAACTGCAAGCGCAAGGGGGTAGGTAAACCGACAGTTATTGCCTCGACAGTTGCGACCATAGTCCGATTCCTCCTCAGAATATGCCATTTAATTTTATAGTCAATTCAAATAACAATGAGACAAGCCAGGGAACTGGCCCTTGGCTTTGGCTAAAACAGCGGGAGAAATAGGAACCCCAGAGGCGGGTGGCTGTACTTGTAAATGCTTTACCACACATTTGGGGTGGTTGGGGCGTTGGGGATCCGCAGCGAGATAGGTTTTGCCAAAGCCTCTTTGACCGAGTGGTTGTAAGATTTGATAGCGGTCTTTAAGGAGTTGCCCCTGCATTTGATTTCCTTGGTTGCGGGATTTTTTTAAATTGTAGATGATGCAGGGGGTTTGTGGGGGTTTTTTGGGATTTTTGGGCAGGGGAGACTTGGGGAGAGGGGGGAGAAAATCTTTCCCAGTCTTTCCCAGTCTTTCCCAGTCTCCTATCGGGTTTTCGGGTCGATCGCATCGCGCAAACCGTCACCAATGTAGTTGATGCTCAGAACAGTTAAAAATATGACTGTACCGGGAAAAATTGCCATATGGGGAGCGCTGTCTAAATAATCTTTGGCTTCATAGAGCATCCGTCCCCAGGTGGGAACGTCTGGGGGGAAACCTAAACCTAGAAAACTGAGGGTAGATTCGGTGATAATGGCATTACCAACGCCGAGGGTGGCGGCGACAATTACCGGCCCGATCGCATTGGGCAGAATATGAACCCAAATGAGGCGCATAGGAGACGCTCCCAGGGAACGCGCCGCCGCCACATAGTCCATTTGCCGCACAGTTAAAAACCCGGCTCGTACTAGACGCGCTACTGGCATCCAGTTTAAGCCCCCAATGACAAAAATAACCAGATAAAATATGCCCCATTCTGGCCCAGCAACCGCTTTAATAGCATCACGAAATAGGTAAACTACTAATAGTAATAAAGGGAGCTGGGGTAAGGCTAAACATAAATCGGTGATGCGCATGAGGATAGTATCAATAACGCCGCCGCAAAAACCCGCCACGGCGCCTATTCCCACGCCGAGGAAGATCGCCAGGGCGATCGCGCTCACCCCCACCGCCAGAGATATCCTCCCCCCCCACAACACCCGCGCCAATTGGTCTTGACCCAAATCATTCGTACCAAACCAATGTTGCCAACTCGGACCGAGGGACGCCTGGGTAAAATCAATCTCATCCCCCGGCACCCCATACACCAGCGGACCGACCAACAAACTGAGGATGATTATCGCCAGCACCCCCATCCCCACCACCGCCATTTTGTCCCGGCGAAACTGCCGCCATACATCCCCCATTTTCCCTCAATACTCCACCCGTGGGTCTAATAAACTATACAAAATATCCGCCACCAAATTAAACAAAACAATCAAAATCGCATAAATAAAAGTAATCCCCATCACCACCGGCGTATCACTACGATAAATAGAATCAATCAACAACGCCCCAATTCCCGGCACTCTAAACACCTGTTCCGTCACCAACGCCCCCGTAAACACTCCCGGCACATCCAACGCCACTAAAGTCACCACTGGAATCAAAGCATTGCGCAAAACATGGCGAAAAATCACCCTCATGCCTGACAATCCCTTAGCATAAGCAGTGCGCACATATTCCTGATTTAACTGTTCCAAAACCGATGCCCGAATAAACCGCATCAACCGCGCCGCCTGATACAATCCCAACACCCCCACTGGGAGGATACATTGCTTCACCATTGCCCCAAAACTCGCCCAATCCCTCACCTCTAAGGTGCTATCATACATAGAAGGCAACCACTTAAGCTGGACACTGAAAAGCAGAATTACCAGCAACCCAGTAAAAAATGTAGGTAAAGAAAACCAAATTAACCCCAAAGTCGTAGTAATTTGGTCTATAATAGAATAGCGCTTTATGGCAGAAACTATCCCCAGAGGAAATGCCACCAATACTCCCACAATATAAGCCGAACCCACCACAAACAGGGTGGCGGGCAACCGTTGGATAATCAGCTCGCTTACCGGACTGCGACTGTTAAAAGAATAACCCATATCCCCTTGCAAAAATGCCCCCACCCATTTAAAATAGCGAATGTAGATAGGCAAGTCTAAACCCAGGGATTTTCTGATATTTTCCCGCACTTCTGCAGTCAGGGATGGATTCGTGGCAAATTCCCCCAATGGGTCTCCCGGCGCCAGAGCCAAAACGGTAAAAATTACGGCACTGATGGCAATGAGAGTGGGGATGGAAATTAACAGGCGTTTGATTAGGTAGCGGTTCATATAGTAGTTTTTAATCCTTAACCGTGGTGTGGGTATGATATCCCACCTTACATTATTCCATAAAAATTACCCGTAGGGTGGGCAATCATGCCCACCCTACATTATGCTAACTTAACTAACCAAGGACAAAGGACAAATGACAAATGACACATGACCTTAATTTTGACGCTGCCAATCCTTAATATTCCAAGTATTGCGGTCCCACGGGGTTAAATCTAACCCAATAATGCTGCTATTTAAGGCAATAGCATCGGCGCGGTTAACTAGGGGGATAACTTCCACATCTTTCACTAGCATATCGTTCATTTGGATAAATAACTGCTCCCGCTTTTTCGGGTCTAGTTCAGTTTGGGATTTTTGCCACAAAGCATCATAAGTGGGATTGCAGTAACGAGCAAAGTTTTGCCCTGACCAGTTATTAGATTTTTGGGCAATCTCTTGGCAGGTATATGTTTTCATATAATCTCCGGGTTCGGGGCTGTTGTTCCCTGTGGTGTACAGTTCTAAGTCAGCAGAAAAACGCGCTATTGTATCTGGGTTAGCGGGGTCGGAGCTAAAGAAAATACTGGCATCAATAGTTTTCAGCTCTACCTCTATCCCTACTGTCTTAAGGGACTGTTTGATAATTTGCTGGGTTTTTTGTCGCACTGGGTTGACGGAAGTTTGAAACACCAGTTTCATTTCCACGCCGTTTTTATCGCGAATGCCGTTATTATTAGTGTCTTTCCACCCCGCCTCGTCCAGAAGCGCGGCGGCTTTTTGCGGGTTGAATTCATAGCTGGTATTGGGGGAGTTGTACGCGGCTGGTGCGACTAAAAAATTGGCCGTGGGTTTGCCGGTATCGCCGTAAAGTTGGCTGACAATGGTTTGTCTGTCGATGGCGAAGTTTAAGGCTTGGCGGACTTTTTTATCGGTTAAAAATGGGTGGGGAAATTTCACATTAGACCGCTCTCCCTCTGGGGTGGTGTGGTTGGGGTCGCTGTGGTTGATGTCGATGCGCTCAACTAAGGGGCCGAAGCTGGTAATTATTTTGCCTTTACCTCCGGTTTGCATCTGTTGTAATACTTGGGGTTCTATTTGCAAATTAAAGGCATAATCTGCTTCGCCGGTTTGGAGGACGGAGCGAGCAGCGGAGGTGGAGTCACCACCGCCTTTGAGCAAGAGGCGATCGAACCCCAAATTAGCCACCTCTCGGAATTCCGGGTTCCGCTCATATACCGCCGTATCCCCCGGTTTGAATTCTACCACCCGATAAGGGCCAGTCCCCACAGGTATCAGATTCCCCGGCGCTTCCCTCGCCTTCGCTCCTTGATACTGCTCAAACTGGTGGCGCGGTAAAATCATCCCCTCTGCACCGGTGAACGGCAAAAACCAAGCGGGGTTTGGCTCTTTAAAAGTGATTTTTACCGTGTAGTCGTCCACCGCCTCCACTTTGGCAATATTTTCATACACCCCAACGCTGTTCGCCGCCACATCCTTGTTAGTGACAAATTCATAAGTAAACACCACATCCGCTGCTGTAAAAGGCTTGCCATCGGACCATTTCACACCCTGTTTCAGCTTCCATGTTACCGATGTGGCATCAGCAGCTAGTCCCCCATTCTCTAGAGTCGGCTTTTCCGCTGCTAAAAACAGCACCATTTCCCCATTTTTGTCAAAACTAGCCAACGGTTCCAAGGTAATGCGCGCCGCTTCAAAATCCTTATAACCATTGGAAAGGTGCGGGTTAAGGATAGTAGGCGCTTGCCAATACAGCAACCGCAGCTCTTTTTGCTCTGTCGCTGGCGGTTTTGGGCTTTGGGGCGCACAGGCGCTCAACCAAGATATAATTGGCACGATCGCCAGGAGTAATATTGACTTTGAACCTTGTCTCACAGTCTCCCTCCTTTGTCATTGGTCCTTTGTCCTTGGTCATTGGTCCCCAGGAGAAGAAACCCGGTTTCTTAACCAAATCCTCTTGTTTAAACGGAGGTTCTGCGCAAGAAACCCGGTTTCTGGGGGACAAACAACCAATGAATTTTATCATCTTTTACGGCAAATAGGATAAATTCAAATGCGGCAGGAGTATAATAAGTTAGTCAGAGATAATATACCCGATATTATCCGCCACCAACAAGTAAATTTTGCTACCAAAATTCTTTCTGAGGAACAATATCGCCAAGCCCTCCGTCAAAAGCTGCTTGAGGAAGCCGCCGAAGCTGCTACCGCTAATGATGAAAATTTAGTCATGGAATTGGCAGATTTATCAGAAGTGATAGATGCTTTAATGGCAGTTTATGGCATTTCCCTGGAGACGGTGCAAGAAACCCAAAATCAGCGCCGTCGAGAAAGGGGGGGGTTTACCCAGCGCTTGATGTTGCTGTGGACTGATAGCGCGCTGTAGGGGAGACAGAGGGACGGAGAAAATTGATTTTTCAGAAATTAGCAAACAAAGATGAAGATGAAACGGTATTTAATTGCCATTGTCTGCTGTCTGGCTTTAACTACTACCAAAGTGCGGGCGGATAGTCCCCTCACCAGTACGGATTTTAATCGGGCTTATCAAGATGTGGCATTAGTGAAAAAAGCCAGCACCAGTGGGATGGATGACAGTATTATGGCGGCTTTGAGTAATCCCCAGGTGCCCCATGATGTGCGGGCTGCTATTGTTAATGCTTTGGGTTGGAATATTAATGGCCAGCAAAATGGCAGAATGTATGCGGAATATGTCGCCCGCAGTCATAATGTCACTACTTCTGAGCTGACTATTGACATGCTCACGCCCCAGGAAGCATTTTCCTTGGGATATTTGTTGGCGATGGATGATTATTTTACCATGAAACCTCTGGGAGGGACGGGAGAGGTAGAACAGGCGCAACCTTTAGAGCTGCTGGATGCGGCGGTAGGGAAAAATCATCGGGATTTTTCTATTTATTTAATCCGCAGTTTGGTGCGTACCCAAAATGAAATGCACCGCCTGACTTGGTGTGGGGTTTATACGGATATTACTTCGGCAATATCGGGGTTTCCTTTTGAACGGAATATGCGTGATGAGGCAGTGGGAATTATTATGGAATATATGAATATTTATCAAGAATATTGTGGGGATAAGGCTCCAAATTGATGAGGTGGAAACGGGAGTAGGTTTGTAGTTGGGCTTTAGCCCAAAATTCCGAAGGTTCGTAGTTGGGCTTTAGCCCAAAAAGGAGGGTGGGCATATTTTTTTTATTCAAAATCTTATATATGTGAAAAACCATGCCCACCCTACGAACTGGGCGAAGCATTTCCCCAACTCCCCTACAGCAGAAGCGCCTAAAATTTGTTTAGAACAGAGGTGATGGCAGAATATGAGCGCTAGTAAAGTCAGAATTGCTAAGGATAAAGCGGAGTTGGTTAAGTCTCTGGTGGTGGGGGAGGGGAGTGATGGGGTGTTTCCGACTTATGCGGATGCGATCGCCTTCGCCGCTGCTTTGGGTAGTAAACGTCAACGCCGATCGCCCCTGAGCAACGTCTCCCAGCGGGACCCTGGTGCCATTAGTGTGGAAATCTTTATTTCCCGAGGCTACGATACCTTAATCAATCTACTGGCGATCGTCTCCACCAAAAACCCCAAAATCATCTCCCCCAAAGACCCCGCCGCCGAAACCCAGCGGCTCCAAATCTTTGAAGAATACGCCAACGGCGGTTTAGAAATCCTCCGGGACGAACTACGCGGCGCCGTTGACTACACCGAACGCATCACCCTCCTCCTCATGTCAGAACGCCACCGCCAAGATGCTACCGGACAATACGGCTTTGACTTGAGCCGCTTTTTATGACCTCCAAGTTCGTAGTAGGGCTTCAGCCCTCCAAGTTCGTAGTAGGGCTTCAGCCCTCCAAGTTCGTAGTAATTCTTGCCCATCCGGAGGGCTAAAGCCCTACTAAGAACTCATCCGGAGGGCTAAAGCCCTACTACGAACCCTAACTTCCCATCACAACATCGGCGGTATTCCCACATCCTGCGGTAGCACTAACTTACCATCAAAACCAACCGCCTTATCCTCAAAAGTCCGCGCTTTCGCTAACTCCGATCGCAATTCCCCCCGCGCCATTTCCCCATCCATACCCCCCAAAAGATAAACCAACAACCGCGAAGCCAAATCCCGCCCCGAAACCCGCACCCGCTTTTTATTCGGGTCATATAAAACCCCATACCACAAAGACCCCGGATGCTCCATCCCACTAAAACCACCATCCGCATCATAGCGGTTCAACTTCTCAAAAATCTGCCGCAAAGAAAAACCCTTTTGGAACACCAAAATCCCCAAAGCCTGCACCACCGCCACCTGACCCACGGGACGGAACAAAATATTACCATCTCCCCCCGGATTTTCAAAACTAAACCGGCGCATTTGCGGCGTTTCTTCCCCCAATTCCAACTTTTGATAACTCAACAAACCCGCCAAACCATCCCACAGCGCCTTAAAATCTGCCAAACCTTCCTCTAATTCTGCATCATCCGGGCGCATAGGAATCGAACCCTGTTTATGCGCCGGTTTCCAGTGGGGGAATTTATGCCCTAAATACCGAGTTGACATATCTTTCATCGCCTGCAGTGTAGTTAACACCGTTGACTTTGCCGCCACCGTGGCACTATCCCAATTCACCCTCGGATTGCGATGAGATTTATCCTTAAATAGAGGATGTTGTACCGCAATTTGCCGCGCTACAATAGCAAAACCATCATCCTCATTCAGCAGCGCCAGTTGCCCCTGACTCAACTGCACCGCCATCAAATTCACGTGAACGAAAATCGATCGGACTCGCCGCCGCGCCTCTTCCCGCGTTTCCCCCTGCATCACCGCCGGAATAAATTCAACGCCGATTTTTTCAAAAGCCAATTTTTGCAGTTCCGCCGGTTCCACATGGTACAATTTGCGCAAATTTTCCGTAGTCACAGGGGACCCCACCGCCGTTTTATTCTTGTTGTATCGCTGCAGCCTCCCACTTTTGATTAAACTCATCAGACCCTGCACCCCCATCAAGCGATGCTGTCCGTCCAAAGCAAAAATCGGGACCCCATTGGTCACATCCAGCAACCCCAAATTTTGCTGCTTATCCAAAGCCACAAACTCCACCGCATCACACCGGGCCCGTCCAAAATTATCCCACTCTGGGGATATGGGGTCATCCACCCAGGGGGGACAAACCACCACCAGCAGGGCCGGGAATTTGTGAGTTTTCCGTACCGCCAGATAGAGGGCCAGGGATGCTTGGCGGGACCAGTCCAGGGGACGCTGCAAAATTTCATCAATAGTTTCGGCGTTGCGGATGGGGTTTTCCGTCCGAGGGTCAAACTTTTGCTGGAATAGGGGTAACTCCGAGGCAAAACCCACCCGCGCACTCAGCCACTCCAGAGTCACGGTCCCCATGAATGCGGTTGTATTCCCCATCTGGGTTTTCTGCACGAGGAGTTTATCTCCCCTCCCCAAGTGCCTTTCCAGCAGGAGTTCCAGGGTTTGTCGTTCTTCCTCTTCCCTCGCCAATATCTGGCTCGCCATATCTGTCATCTGTGGGTCCTCTCTTTGGTGTTGAGTTTTAGGATATCATTAAGTTTTTTTAAAATTATGGTATAGTTTTTAAAAACTATAGTTTAATTAAACAAGTAAATGGCATAGTTTTTCTGCAATTACTAAATAAGCAATGTTTTGTCAAGATGACTATTACCCCCGTGGGGTATTAGCCATCATTAACCCTCAAATCCATCCTAGATGGGTTTTGGCTCGATCCACGGCTATTTTGACAGCGCTAGAAACATAAGCTATTTTGTATGGTTTCTTTGGATTTTTAGGGTTAGGGTCAAACAAAACAACATTATCCTGCCAAAGATGACCCTCCCTTGACCAATCAAGTTGGGATAGTTGCCGCACTTTTTCCTCATCAAAGGAAATGTTATGCTTATTATAAGCACAGTAGAGCAAGCGCCCTAAAATTTCCAAACCCACACTTTGTCCTAAAAGGCATACTTCCTTAAAATACTCAACTTCTTTCACTGTCAAATCATCATGGGTTTTTTCATAGAAATGCTGAGTTTGCAGACATTGGGAGAAAAGCTGATTCAGGGAAGATGCCAAAGCATTAGATGCCTGTTCTACATCATAATTTTTTAGTTCATCATTAGGATCGTCAGTAAAAGCGCAACTGACCAGCTTAGCAATATAATTGGTTGTGTAAATCAACCGCTTTTTGGTGTTGGGACTATTTTTAATTTTTTCGGTTTTGTCGGCAAAAATCGACACCTGTTTAATGATAGTTTTCATAATGCCAACCTGCCCCTCAAATTCACCAAATGATTTTAGTAATGGCTTGGGTAGAGGTTTTGTATCTGCCATATCGCGAAAATCAGTCTGGCATTGCTCAAATTTGTTTTCTAATACCAGAGTAATCGGAAAATCATGATTGGCGATTAATTCTGCCTCGGAACCTTCAATCAGTTCGTGAATTGCCCGTTTGCGGTGTTGTCCGTCGGTGATGTCTAGCTTAACACCACGACGAATGATTACTAAGCATATACCCCTACCAAACTCGATGAGTTGGATTTTGTCAGGGTCCACATTGGCCGTCAGTGTCCCCAGAATCCAGGGTTTGTCTTTTTTGATGCGGTCCCGCAGATACTCCTTGATTTCTTCGACGTGTCCGGGAACCTCGGGTCGATTTTTACCGGAATCCGGGTCGTTGTCATCAGAGGGTTTTTCCTGAAGCAGTGTTGGTAAGTCGTGAGCAGGGACGTTAATTTGCACCATGCGCCGCTTGCCTTGATGCAAAGTCAGACCCGGATAACACTTCTCCCGGTGATACTCGGCAAAGTAAGGAGCAAGTAAGCCTTCTAGGGTGCGATTTGGGCTGCTCTGGGGTTGATTGCTATCAGACATATAAATACATTGAGTCAGAATTTGCTATTCTAATCAGAAGCAACTCCTTAATCATAAACCATATTAAGGTAAACTACGAATTATACCCTAAACATTAAGCAAATATAAATTCATAAACGACCATTATACCACCATGTAAAATAAAAGTCAAGATAAAATTCTCAGGAATTAACAATATAGGAGGATTGAGCTATGACAGAAAAGCAGATGACCCTTTTTCCCCCGCGCACGGTGGAAGAGCTGGTGCAAGATATAGAGGCGCTAACCAAAGAAATCCAAGAGTTATACTGCTTGGATGCAATACCCTGGATTTTGGGATATTCCGGGGGCAAAGACAGCACAGCCACTTTGCAGCTTGTTTGGAATGCGATCGCTGAGCTTCCCCCGGACAAGCGGACAAAAACCATTCATGTAATTACTACAGATACTTTGGTAGAAAATCCGATAGTGTCAGGTTGGGTACGTGGATCATTAAAAAATCTACAAAATGCTGCTCAAAAGAAGCAAATGCCGTTTGAAACGCATCTGCTTTACCCAGAAGTTAAAGAGCGATACTGGGTTGGTCTGCTTGGGAAAGGCTACCCAGCTCCTCGATTGCGCTTTAGATGGTGTACTGAACGTTTAAAAATCAATTCTGCTAACCGCTTTATCCGCAATATGGTGCGCGCCAGCGGGGAAGTAATATTGATATTGGGTATGCGTAAAGCTGAAAGCAATAGACGAGCTACAGTTATGGCAAAGCATGAAAAGGGTAGATTGCGCGATCGCCTGAGTCCTAGACCTACTTTAATTAACTCTCTAGTCTATACTCCCATCGAAGACTGGCGCAACGATGAAGTGTGGCTGTACCTGATGCAGTGGCCCAACCCTTGGGGACATAGCAATCAAGATTTATTCGAGATGTATCGCCAATCGACTGCGGATAATGAATGTCCCCTGGTGGTAGATACCTCTACTCCGAGCTGTGGTAGTTCGCGGTTTGGTTGCTGGGTATGCACCCTGGTGGATAGCGATAAGTCAATGCAGGCGATGATTCTCAATGATGAGGAAAAAGAGTGGTTGCAGCCTTTGGTGGATGTGCGCAATGAGTTGGATATTGAGGGGGATAGACAGCACAGAGACTTTCGGCGCATCTGGGGAGAAGTGCAGCTATTCGAGCGCAACTTAGATGGGGAAATATCCGTAGAACCGATTCCCGGTCCCTATACTAAAGAGCGGCGGGAGCATTTACTGCGGCGCTTATTACAGGCGCAAGTGCAAATTCGGCGAACTGCACCACCAGAGATGGGGGAGATAACCTTAATTACCCATGACGAGTTGAGCGAGATTCGGCGCATCTGGTTAGAAGAAAAGCACGAATTTGACGACAGCTTGCCCAAAATTTATGAGGAAGTGACAGGGGAAAAGTTTATCGACCCCTTGGGAGAAGGGATTCATAGCACCTTGGGTAGCGATGAGTGGCAGATTTTGGCGGACATCTGCGCTGAAGATACGATGCACTTGGAACTAATGACGCGACTGCTGGATACAGAACGGCAATATAAAGCACGGACCCGGCGCACGGGGATTTATGATGAGTTGGAACGCTGGTTTGACACTAGCTCCCGCTCTAAAGAGGAAGCTATAGACAATGCGCATTACCAGCGGAACTTAAAAGATGCTGTCACCGAAGGGAATATGGAAAAAGTCCGCGAGATGGTGGATGATGAGAGCGAACCGAAGCCGCATTTGAGTTGGGGTGATGTGAAATTTGGGGGAAGACGGGGGGACGGGGAGACCGGGTGACGGGGTTGGGGCGAAGCATTCGCGCCCAGATCTGCTGGTTAACCGACAAGATTTAAGCGCGAATGCTTCGCCCTTCTGCGCAACCGAGTGAAGGGGAAGGTGACGGGGGATAACCTCCGACCAAAACCCAGTAGGGGCGAAGCACCCGCGTCAAAATTTGTCTGTCCTCACCTGGAACCTTATGCGCGGGTGCTTCGCCCCTACAAACCTGAACCTCATCAGTAATAACATTAATGTCAGGGAGATTTTGCGGTGATATTTTTGGAATTGGTGTTACAAAATTTTGGCCCTTATCGCGGGCGCCACGTTATCAACCTGCAGCCAGAATGGGAGGGGGAAAACCGCCCCATTATCTTGTTTGGCGGGATGAATGGCGGCGGTAAAACTACTCTGATGGATGCAATTAGGTTGGTGTTTTACGGACCTCGTGCCCTTTGTTCTAAGCGGGGAAATTTGGCTTATGGCGAATTCCTCAAGCAGGCGGTGAATAGCCAAACGCCGCTGACGGAGGAAACTTGTGTGGAGTTGGTATTTGAACATGTGGTGGATTGGGAGAAAGTGCGGTTTCGGGTGCAGCGCAAGTGGACAAGACAGCCGAAAAATGGTAAGGATACTTTGGGGATTTTGCGGGAGGAATGGCCCGATGAGGGGTTAAAGAAAATTTGGGATGAGTGGGTGGAAGGTTTTTTGCCCTTGGGGATTTCTAATTTGTTTCTGTTTGATGGGGAACAGGTGAAGGAATTGGCGGAAACTGACGAGCCAACTCCGGCGGTGGCGGAGGCAGTTCGGGCTTTGTTGGGTTTGGAGTTGGCGGATAGGTTAGAAATAGATTTGGATATTCTGGTGAGCCGCAAGCGAAAAGATATAGCGGAGGCTAAACAGCGGCAAGATTTGGATGTAATTGATAAGAAGCTGAGCCAGCAAAAGGAAGATTTAGCCACGGCGGAGGCGGAATTAAAACTGGCGCAGGAGTATTGGGAACGGACGAAACTTAATCAGGAGAGAGCGGCGGAAAGGTTTAGGCTAGAGGGGGGCAAAATTGCGGCGGAAAGCCAGCAGCTAGAAAAGCAAGTTGGGGATTTAAAGGCAAGTGCTGAGGCGGCGAGACAGGAAATGAGAGATATCGCGGCGGGAGTGATGCCTTTGGCGCTGATAGAACCGCTGTTATTATCGGCTCGCAGTCAAGGGGAAAAGGAACTCCGCGCTGCACAGGCGAAAATTGCTTTAGATGTGTTGTTGCAGCGGGATAGTCGGCTGTTGGATTTTATCTCTAATTTGGATTTAGACGGGGTGAAGCTGGATAAAATCCAAGGGTTTTTAGCGGCGGAAAATCAGAGTTTGCGGGAGGATTCATTGGCGGATGTGCCTTGGGGGGGTGCGGGGGAACTGGTGGAGCAGTTGGATAATCTGATGCGGGTTTTGCTTCCTGGTTTTAAACGGCGATCGCGTGTATTATTAAATCAGGCGCAACAGCTAGAGGCGCAGATGGAGACGGCGGAAAAGCAGCTAGCTTTGGCAGCGTCGCCGGAGGCTTACAGTAAGCTGGAAAAGGATTTGAAGAAGGCGCAAACTGAGGCGGGGAAGGCGGCGGTAGATGTGGAGTTTAAAAAACGCCGCTGTCGGGAGTTGGAGGGAGAAATCGCGAAAACTAAGAAGGAGTTGGATAACTATATTAAGGATAATTTTGACCGGCGCAATGCGGATAATTTGATTGTGAAGGCGGCGCGGGTTAAGGAAACTTTGAAGCTGTTTCGGGAGCAGCTTACCCTGAAAAAACTCAATAAGCTGGAGAATGAGGTAGGGGACTGTTTCCGCTATTTGCTGCATAAGTCAGATTTGGTGCATCGCGTGGCCATTCACCACCACAATTTTAGCATTTCTCTGTATGACCCCCAGGGAGAATTGCTGCCTAAACACCAGCTTTCGGCGGGGGAAAAGCAGCTATTAGCGATCGCCTTTCTCTGGGGTTTAGCCAAAGTGTCCGGGCGCCACTTACCCGTAGTAATTGATACGCCGTTAAGTCGCTTAGATTCAGAACATAGGCAGAATTTAGTAGAGAAATACTTTCCCGCCGCCAGTCATCAGGTAATTTTGTTATCTACAGATACAGAAATTGGCCATAATGAGGTAGTTAACTTGCGAGAGAGGGGCGCGATCGCCAGGGAATATTTGCTGGAATATAACGCAGCGGAGCGGGAAACTCTGGTGAAAGATGGTTATTTCTGGTAAAATTGTCGGGACACGGTATGCCGTGTCCCTACGAACCAAATTGGGCGAACTTTAGGAAATCAGGGAATTATGGAGCCACCGGTAGAGACTATCAAACTTTCCCAAACGGCGAGAGACCAACTGCTGAAACTGAAACGCATTACAAAGCTGGAAAATTGGAATATTTTATGTCGCTGGGGATTTTGCCGCTCTTTACAAGAACCGAGCATCCCTTCGCCAGTGCCAATTCCCGCTGATAGTAATGTAGAAATGACTTGGCGGGTATTTGGCGGAGAAATGGCGGATATTCTGATTATTGCTTTAAAACAAAGATGCCATCAAGACGGTTTAGGTACGGATAGGGAAACGCTGAAAACCCAATTTCGCTTGCATCTGCACCGAGGGATTGGTTATTTGGCGGGAGACCCAAATCTTAAGAAAATTGATGATTTGGTGGCATTGACTTTGGGGGTGGGTGATGATATAATCGACAATGGCACGAATTAAAGAAAATATGAAGGGCACAGGATTGAAGCTTATTGCTATCTGCATTTCGCTGCTATTGGCGGCGGGGTGTTATTTTGGTTTCAGTGAACCGGTGGGGGCAGAAACTGCGCCGCCGCTGGTAGCGGGTATGTTTTCTTTGGCGGGGAAACGTCCGACCAATTTGGGGGTTAAGGATGGTGGGTTGGCACCTTGTCCGAACTCTCCCAATTGCGTGTCTAGTTATAGCACAGATGAGACGCATAAAATCGAGGCTTTGGCTTATGAAGGGACGCGGGATGAGGCGTTGGTGAAGCTAAAAGCGGTGATTGAAAATATGGATAATGCTAAGATAATTACTCAGAACCAAGATTATCTTTATGCGGAGTTTACGAGTAGTTTAATGGGTTTTGTGGATGATGTAGAGTTTTATGTGAATGAAGATAAGGGATTAATCGAGGTACGATCGGCTTCGCGGTTGGGTGAGTCAGATTTGGGCGTAAATCGCCAGCGCATCGAGGCGATTAGGAAAAAATTTAGTTAGTCATCATAGGTAGGGTGGGCAAAATTGCCCACCCTACCGTAATAATTAATCGTCTTCGTATTCTACCCAGGAGTTGGGGGTTTCGGATACGCGGACTTTTAAGCGGACGCCTTCGGGGACTCGCTTTTTGGTTTCGTCGTAGATGTATTGGGCAATCATTTCGGCGGTGGTTTCGTATGCGGGCGGCATAATGTCGTTGAGGACGCCATGATCTAGTCCTCCTTTGGTGGCGTCTTGTTTGGCCCAACGGAGGGTTTTAAAATCGGCTACCATGACTTGATGGGGGCAGTATTCTGAGGCGTGGAGGCGGTGGGAAGTGGCTTCGATTTGGACTTTGTAGGTGTGGCCGTGCAACCTGCCGCATGGACCGTTGTAATCGCGGATGTAATGAGCGCTGTCAAAGCTAAATTCTGTTACCAGTTTCCACTTGGGCATTGTATCTCTCCCTAGTCAAGAAGGCGATCGCCCCCATCCCATCTGCCCCTGGTGCGGGAATGGAGGCGGAAACCTTCCTTTTTATTTCTATTCTAAGTCAGTTTAACTTAAACCAGGACTCTGGTATGATGAAATTGCTGGTTTGGGGGAATTGCTGATTTTTGTGCCCGCAACCAGGGATTTTCAGAGCTGTTTTTTGGGATTTCCCCCCACAGGAAATATGCAGAATTCTAGGGAGCCATTGACGGGAATCAGTCCGCACCAGTTGCCACTACCCCTACGCTTGGCGGTAGGGACGGGGATTTTGAGTGGGGAGCAGGAGTTTTTAGATTTTAGTCAGGATGATCCGCAGGCGGCAGATGTGGTTTATTGGGGTTATGGGTTGAGTCGGTTATCGCCGGTGGAAAGGCAGGAAGCACTCCTGAAGGCTTGGGAGCTGACGGGTAAGGTGTTGATTGTGGCGGAGGAAATCTCAATTCCCAGTAGGTTGCGGGGTGAGATTGGGTTTAATGGGGAGGAAGTGGTGCCCCTGCATCCTGATTATCAATATTACCAGCATGGGGAATTAAAAAGTTATCTGGAGGAAACCCTGGAAACGGTGGCAACTCCGGCGGGGTTGGGGGTTTATTTTCTGTGGCGTCCTGGGAAAATGCCCCAGTTATGGAATTGGCGGGTGCGGGAAGGAGAATCAGAGGATAAACAGCGCTCCGATTGGTTGATTTATCTGGCTAGTGAAGGGGTGACAAAAGTCCGGGATGGGGTGGTAAATTTGCCGGAAATTCAGGAGCAGATTAGGGTACTTTTTGGCTCTTGGGAGGAGGCAGAGGCGGCGGCGGTGCAACTGTTAGAGCGAGTGAATCAGCCGGGAGATGTGCCGAGTTATTGTTTGGAGAGTGGTGTAGGCAAAAAGCTGCCTGGTGCGCTGTATGTTCATGTTTCGGCGCTGGGGGAACTGCATCCGGTGTTGCGGTGTTATGAGGCGATCGCTCGGCGCCATATTGGCCAGATAGAAGGCGCCACCCTAGTTAAATTTAGCATCGATAAGCCGAAAATTTCCTATCTATTTTACCCAGATTTTGACACCGAAGCCCACCCAATTCTGCGCGGGAGCCTGCAAATCGACTTCCCCGAAATGCGCATCAGCTACATAGATTATGATGGCATAGACAATCCCCCAGTTTTGCACCGAAAAGATGCCTTTGTGACCCCAGATTATCCCCTTTACCAGCTATTTGTCAACCTGACTGAGCAAGAGGAAAAACTGGGTTTACTGAAAAAGGGGCGCGATATTGGCACCCGCCACGGATGGGAGCGGTGTTTAGCCAATTTCGGCGTAGAAATCGAGGGGCATGATTTGCGAGTTAATGCGGCATCACTTGCCCAGCAGCAGCACCATGTCCCGCAAATAGAACGCCACAAAGCCGCAATTTTAAGGCGGGAAATATCGCGCCCCGTGCGGTTGGCTTTAGAAGCCGGTTTGTTTGGGGAAAATCACACATTTTTTGATTATGGTTGCGGTTTTGGTGGCGATGTAGAGCGGATGCAGGCTAGGGGTTATGAAAGTGCCGGATGGGACCCATACTACCACCAGGATGAGAGTTTAGTAGAAGCCGATGTGGTGAATCTCGGCTATGTGATTAATGTGATTGAAGACTTAGAAGAGCGGCGGGAGGCGCTACTGGCTGCATGGCAATTGGCGAAAAAAGTGCTGATTGTGGCAGCAATGGTGTTAATTGATGATAAAATTAATGGGGTAGTGGCTTATGGCGATGGGGTGATTACCAGGCGCAATACCTTTCAGAAATACTACTCGCAGGAAGAGCTGAAAAGTTACATTGAGGGGGTGCTGAATGTGGAAGCGATACCGGCGGCGTTGGGGATTTATTTTGTGTTCCGTGACCAGCGACTGGCGCAGATAGTGCAGGCGGCCAAGTTTAGAACAAAAACGCCGCTGCCCCGGGTTTTCAAGAGTTTTGAGGATTATCGGGAGTTGCTGCAATCGCTGATGGAGTTTGCGTGCGATCGGGGACGCCTCCCCGCCCCGGGAGAACTCCCAGAAGAAAGAGCCATCCTCAGCGAATTTAAAACCTATCGCCGCGCCTTCCAAGTTATCACCAAAATCACCCATCCCGAAGAATGGGAAGCAATTCGCCAGAAACGCCGCCGCGACCTCATCACCTACATTGCTGTATCTAACTTTGGGCGCCGTCATTCCTTATCCTACTACAGCCCCGAGGTGCGCAATGATATTAAATTTCTGTTCCCTTCCTATAAGAAAGCCTGCGAAATTGCCGAATCGCTCATCTTCGTTTTAACAGATTTAAGCGAGATTGTCAACTGTTGCCGAGAAAGTCCAGTGGGTTTAATGATGGGCAAAGGCTTCTACATCCATATTTCCGCGTTAAATGCCCTTGCCCCACTGCTGAGAATCTATGAAGGCATCGTCAGCCGGACTTTTGGACGCCTCGATGAAGCCACAGTAATTAAATTTCACACCAAAAGCCATAAAATATCCTATCTATATTACCCCAACTTCGACATTAGCCCCCACCCCGCCCTATATTCTGGGATGAAAATCGATTTGCGGGATTTGCGCGTCACCTACTACGACTATGAACCCCAGCGCGATCCGCCAATTTTGCATAGCAAAGAGCGTTTAGTTACCACCGAATATCCCCACTATGAAAAATTCGCCAAACTCACCCGCCAAGAACAAGCGTGGGGTTTGTTGGATGACCCAGAAGCGATTATCACTCGCAAGGCTTTCGGGAAAATGTTAGAGGCAAATTGTGCCGAAATCCGCAACCACTGCCTTTCTTGGCGCAAAGATGCTGACCCGGAACAGGTTAAATTAGTGAAAGCTGCTCTTGAGGAGAGACTCAGAGGATGAGGAAATATGGGTTGGAGGGGTGATTCGCGAATCACCCCTACGGAGAACTGGGGGGAATTTGTTTCGCCAATTCCTGCCAAGGGGCGATACCTTTTTTCGTAGGGACGCCCGTCTCGGTAAATGTCCAAATATCCCGTTTATGTTGGGAGCCATAACTGATGTGAATTGGGCGGGTATCGCCGTAAAAGTAAAGCGAATCAAAGGGTAATTTTTGGCTCAAAATCCAATCAATGACTAGAGAACTGGGAATGTTGAGAATGGCGAAATCACAGGCAGCACCGGGGCGGGAGCAATAATATTGATTGTGGGCATTAATTTCGGCGGCCATATGCTGGTCAAGGTGGGGAGCAACCCGCCCGTTTTTTTCCCCAGTGATGGGGTCTTTTTTGGCCAGGTATTTTTTTAAATCTGGGGAACAAAAGCCATAGGTCAGGTGAAAGTTATCCCGGCCAAAATGGTCGATAATCGGGTCTATTATAAACCGGCTGAGGTTTTCCAGTGCCCCTAGGGTTTCCAGGGGGTTTTGGGGAAAGGGATTAATTTTATCCCTATAGCGGCGATAGGTATTACTACAGGTGCAGAATTCGGCCAGAGTGAGATAGCGACCTATCTTTTTGTCATTGGTCATTGGTCAATCAAGAAATTTTCTAGAAAAATGTAAAAATTATGGTTTACACTAAATAAACTGGTTGCGAATCATAAATTAAAATCTGAATTATGAATTTTTTTGACAAGCTGAGCGGCGCGATCGGGCACCATCAAAGCCTGCTATTTGTGGGATTAGACCCCAACTTAGAGAGTTTGACCACAAATAATGGCATCGAGTCAGAGCGGGGATTCGGCAGCATTATTGACCAGTTGCGGGAGGGGCTGCGATTTTGCCTAGAGCAAACCGCCGATTTAGTCTGCGCCTACAAACCCACCCTAGGTCTTTATACCGCCTTGGGTGCCCCCGGTTTGGAACTACTAGAAGAGATTTTAACCGCCATTCCCAAAGACATCCCCATCATTCTGGATGCCACCCACGGCGACCTAAACAGCAGTAGCGCTTTTGCTGAAACCGCATTTGAGCGGTGGGGAGTGGATGCAGTCACCCTCAGTCCCTACGCCGGACAAGATTTGGCAGCGCCATTCCTACTATACCCGGATAAAGGCATTTTTGTCCTGTGCCATACCTCTAATCCTACCGCTGCACGAGTGCAAAAATATCCTAATTTAGCATCTCCCTTATATCTAGAGCTAGTAAAAGAGATTCAAACCTGGGGAACTGGCGATCAAGTAGGGTTAGAGGTCGGAGTTGACAGTCCAGAAACCCTAACGCGAGTGCGCCAAGTCGCTCCAGAAAGGATAATTTTGGCGCGGAGTATTTGGCGGGAAGGCAGCGATTTAGAGAAAATTCTGGCAGCGGGGTTAAACGAGGGAGGCGAGGGTTTAATTATCCCCATACCCCAAGATATCTGGACTCACCAAGAGCCTCGCCGGGAAATCGAACTCCTGCGGGAAGCTGTGAACCAAGCCAAAAACAGTTTAGTGCAGGAAAATGAGGCTTGTCCCCTGTGGTTGCCTGATGTGGCGGTGGGAGAAAAGCAGCCCCACCAAGATTTGATTTTGCAGCTTTATGATTTGGGCTGCATTATGTTTGGGGAGTACGTGCAGGCGTCGGGAGCGGTATTTCCTTATTATATCGATTTGCGGACGATTATTTCTAATCCGCAAATTTTTGATAAAATGATTGGGGCTTATGCGGAGATTTTACAAGATTTACAATTTGACCGCATTGCCGGGATTCCTTATGGTTCTTTGCCCACGGCTACGGGGTTATCCTTGCGGTTAAATTACCCGATGATTTTCCCGCGCAAGGAGGTAAAAGCCCACGGCACCCGGCGGGTAGTCGAGGGTCATTTCCTGGCTGGGGAAAAAGTGGTGGTAGTGGATGATATTTTGATTAGCGGTAAAAGCGCAATGGAGGGGGCAGGGAAACTGCAATCGGCGGGTTTGTTGGTCGAGGATATTGTAGTGTTTATCGACCATGAAAAAGGGGTGAAAGACCGGTTAAAGGAGAATGGGTATCGGGCGCATGGGGTGCTGACGATTTCTGAAATTGCCAAGACTTTGTATAAGTGCGATCGCATATCCGAGGAGCAATTTGCCGCCTTTAATGCGGCGCACTGAGAAGATGGGGAGACGGGGTGACTTCTGGTTGCCCTCTATCCCCCAACCCCTTTCTCCCAAAAAGGGAGAAAGGGGAGTAATATCAAGTCCTATGGCTTCGTTTTTGAATAACTGAGGGGGTGACGGGGACTCCGTAGGGGCGACAGCATCCGCGCCCAAAACGCTGTAGGGGCGATTCGCGAATCGCCCCTACGCGGATGCTTCGCCCGAACCTTTTCACTATTAACTATTCACTTTTCACTCTCCCCCCCGACGATATAATCGCACTAGCGGCACATTGCGCCGGAGACGCACCAGGAAACTCCACTGGAGCCAAAATTGCCCCTAAATGCTGCCGCATTTCTTGGTAATCTGCCAATATTTCTTGCCGCCGGGATGAATTTTGCAATAAATCCAAAGATTCTTGGCAGATATTATCCGCAGTAGCCGCATTTTGAAGCAATTCCGGGACTGCGGATTTATTCAAAACCAAGTTCGGGGGAGACATGAAAGGAATAGAAAATTTCAGGATATGTTGAGCAATCCAGGCAGTTATGGGACTAACGCGATAGATGACTACTTGGGGGACATTGAGAAGGGCGATTTCTAGGTTAACTGTGCCAGATTTGCCAATGGCTAAATCGGCGGCGGATATGGCCGTGCGTGCTTCAGAAGCTGACAATAGGGTAGCACGTAAACCCGCTTGGTGAATCGCTTGGGTAATGGGTTGGCGATATGTCTCCAGAGAAACTGGTATCCAAAAATGAATTTGAGGCAATAAGGCTTGCAATTGCTTGGCGGCTTCTACCATCACGGGTAACAAGTATTTTACCTCTTGCTGTCGGGAGGCAGGGAGCAGAACCACGGCGAGCTGTTCTGGGGGAATGGCGAGAATTTCCCTTGCTTGGTGGCGGTTGGGGACTGTGGTCATTTCCTCGATTAATGGATGACCAACAAACTGGACATTAGCGCCTTTTTCCTGGTAATAGCGGGCTTCTTGGGGGAAAATGGCTAAGAGCCGATCGCAGTTAGCCACAATTTTCGTTGTATTGCCACCCCCCAACGACCAAACCCACTCTTGGGGGGCGATGTAATAGACGATCGGCACTAGGGGCAAATAGCGGCGAATATAACTGCAAATCCCCAAATTTGGCCCCATATAATCAATCGCTACCAACACATCCGGCGGATTTGACCACAAATATTTTTTCGCCTTTGCCTGTACTTGCAAAGTTGGCACCACATAAGGCAAAGACTCCACCAAACCCACAGACCCAATCCCCACCGTATTTCCCACCAAATATGCCCCAGCAGCGGCCATTTTTGCCCCACCCAAAGCGGCAATTTCCAACTCTAAATTCTGCGCCGCTGCTTGGCGGTAGAGGGCATCAATCAACAATGCCCCCTGCATATCACCAGACACCTCACCGGTGCTGATAAAAATCCTGATTTTATCCTTGGTCATTTGTCTTTTAATAATTGATAATTGATAATTGATAATTGATAATTGATAATTGATAAGAGTCCCTGGTCAATTGTCCTTTGGTGACAAATGACAATTGACCAGGGACAAATGACCAATGACAAATGACAATTGACCAATGACCTAAGAAATGCCGGGAATAGGGCCGCGTCGGGAATTGCCCAAAGAGGCGCGGAGGAAACCAGATAAATGTTGAATATAATCATTATCGGCGAGCAAATCCAGCTTGTCAAGAGCCTGATTTAAAGTCAGACCAGAACGGTAAAGGATTTTAAACGCTTGTTTTAACAAACTGCGGTCATCTTCACTCAAACCAGCGCGCTTGAGACCCACTTGGTTAAGGACGCGCACCCGACAGGGATTGCCTTCCACTAGCATAAAAGGAGGGACATCTCGCTCGATGCGGCTCATCCCCCCCACCATCGAGAGTTTACCAATATGGACAAACTGGTGAATGCCTAAAACGCCACCGATGACAGCGCGAGAATCGATATGCACATGACCGGCGAGAGAGACGTTATTGGCGATGACGACTTGGTGGCCGATCGCGCAATTATGCGCCACATGGACATAAGCCATCAGTAAATTATTATCGCCGATAACCGTAAACTCTCCCGCCCCAGTGGCTCGGTTCACCGTCACATATTCCCGCAGGGTATTGCCATCCCCAATTTTCGTAAAACTTTCCGCCCCATCGTACTTCAAATCTTGCGGTTCCAAACCAATAGCCACCCCCGGAAAAATGCGATTGCGCGCCCCAATTTCCGTATTGCCATCAATCACCGCATGGGCACCAATAGTAGTTTCTGGGCCGATAGTCACTTTTGGCCCAATTATCGCATAAGGACCAACCTCTACCGAGGGGTGTAGCTTAGCACCCGGTTCAATAATTGCAGTAGGATGAATCATAAATTATATTTGTCATTTGTCCTTTGTCCTTTGTCATTTGTCCTTTGTCATTTGTCATTTGTCAAGTTACCAGGGACAAATGACCTTCGGACAAATGACCAATGACCAATTAATTAATCCACAAAACCAAACATGAAGGAGCCTTCTACTGCCAGCTCGCCGTCCACAGTAGCAGTAGCTTCAATTTTGGCGAACCGCTTCCGCTTCACTGACAGGAGCTTCGCCGTCATCACCAATTGGTCTCCTGGTACTACAGGGCGACGAAACTTGACCCCATCGATGCCAGCAAACATCCATAAGCCCCTGGGGATATCTGGCAACTGGGAGAGAATAATTCCCCCCACTTGGGCCATTGCCTCCACAATTAACACTCCCGGCATTACGGGGCGTCCGGGGAAATGACCTTGAAAATGGGGCTCGTTAAAAGTGACATTTTTTAAGCCTACGGCTCGATCGCCCGGTACATATTCAATAATTCTGTCCACCAAAGCAAAAGGATAGCGGTGGGGGAGCAGTTCGTGAATTGCCTCAATACCCATCACCGTCGCCGGAGTTGCCCCCGCCGTGGTTGGCTCTGGGGACTGGGTTGCCGTGGTAGTTGCAGAATTGCCGTCAGTTGCGGAAGTTGACATGATGATTGAGTAAATGCAGTAATTGATAATTGATAATTGATAATTGATAATTGATGATTGATAATTATCAATTATTTCCCCACCCTCCCCCCGTCTCAGCAGCCGTTTTTTTGGGGCAACCACCCTAGCTGACGCGACGGCTGACGCCGTTCGGCTTCGCTCAGGGGAAACCGGGGGGATTGCCCCAACGGGCAACTACGATCGCCCTCACTCCGCCACCAAGAGCCGCGCCAGTTGCACGTGCAAATTATGGCTGGCTTTGTAGGCGAGGAAGTGCGCCACGGGGATTGTACCGAGCAAGCTGATATCGCCTACTAAGTCTAAAAGTTTATGACGAGCTGGCTCATTTGGGAATCTTAGGGGAGGATTAAGCCAACCTTCCTCGCTGCAAACTAGGGCATTATCTAAACTACCGCCTTTGATTAAACCGGCGGCTCGCAACTGCTCGATTTGTTCGGCAAAGCCAAAAGTGCGGGCGGGGGCGATGTCGGTGGCGAAGCTGGCGGTATCGCCAGCCCAACTGTGCCACTGATTGCCGATCGCCCGCATCGGAAAATCAATCCCATAAGTCCACCGGCGGCTAGGGGAGGGGAGAGCCGCCACAAACGCATCTCCCTGCTGCACCCAAACCGGTTCCATCAGGGTTGGGGGTACAACAGCATCATTATCTGTGGCTACCACCCCAGCAGCAGAAATCGCCTCTACCCACTGCTGTGCTGAACCATCCAGCAGGGGCAATTCCGGGCCAGAAATTTCAATTCTCACATGATCCACCCCCAATCCCACCAGAGCCGCGAGCAGATGCTCTGTAGTTCTTACTCCCACATCACCCGCCGCTAGTTCTGTGGAGAGGGTAGTTTGGCGAACCGATGTCACCATAGCGGCAATTACCACCGGGTTGGGGGTATCTGTGCGCACAAAATACCGCCCACCGGTAGCGGCGGGCAGTAATTTGACCATTGCTTCTATGCCCGAATGCAGTCCGATGCCTTTAACTTCGATGTCCCGTGCCAGAGTTGTTTGTTTCATGTTATTGGTCACTTGTCCCTAGGAGGAGAAACCGGGTTTCTTAACCAAATCCTCGTGCTTAAACGGAAATCCTCCGACAGAAACCCGGTTTCTGGGGACTCAGCCAGAAACCTTAAAACCTCTCGCCAAGACCGAAGTGGAAACGCCCTTCGCCCTCATCGCTGATCCCATAATCTACGCGAATCGGGCCGAGGGGAGACTGGATGCGCACCCCCAAACCGTAGCCGAAACCGCTTCCGGGCTTGCCGCGCACGCCTGCGGGGTCTCCTGGTACTTCCGAACCGGTGCCCAAGTCGCTGGCGGCGTCGAAAAATAAGGCGCCACTGACTACGGCGAAGACGGGAAAGCGATACTCGGCGGTAGCTTGGATATAGCTGCGTCCGGTGCCCAGTTCCCCTTCATCGTAGCCCCGCACGGTGCTGCTGCCTCCCAGGGAAAAGGCTTCGTAGGGGGGCAAGTCGCCGATGACGGTGCCTGCTTGGAAGTTGAAGGCTAGGGATTGGGGTTCTTGGGAGTAGCGCACTAGGCTGACGGGAAGGTAGTAGCTCAAACTGCCCCGGAGACGATTCATAAAAATACTGCTACTACCAATGGGTACTGATTGCTCGGTACTGAGGCGCAATACGGTGCCTTTGGTGGGACGCTGCACGCTGTCACGCCGATCGTACAGAGTCGCGAATTGGAACATCAGCAGGTCATCTTTGCCGCTATCGCTAAAACTGAGGGTGTTACCCAGTTCGTCTTGGGGGGAGAGGTCGCCGTCAGAATCGCGGATGGCCACCCGCTGATACTCCACACCCAGGGAAGTGCGCAAGTTGGGGTTAATGGGGCGGGAAAAGTTGACGCCGCCGCCAAAGCGGAGGATGCGAGGCCGATCGCCGTTAGGCAATTCCACCTCCTCATCGCCGCCGTCGAAAATCAGGGAAATCGATCGCCGCCTAAACCCATTCACCGTGTAAGAAGTGCGATAAGGGTCATTCTTAATCCAGGGGTCGGTAAATCGCAAATCATACAAAATCTCCCGTTCCCCTACCTGCAGCTCCGCCCCCAGCTTTTGATTTCGCCCGAATAGGTTTTGCTCCTGATAGCTCACCGTCCCAAACAAGCCGCTAGCGGAGCTGACCCCCGCACCCGCCGCCACCGAGCCGGTGTTCTTCTCAATTACATTCACCACCACCTCCACCTGACGGGGGTCAGAACCAGGATTCAAGGACAAGCGCACATCCTCAAAAATCCCCAACCCAAACACCCGCTGCAAATCCCGCTCCACGGCTGTGCGGTTGAACACTCCCCCCGATGTCAGTTCCAACTCGCGGGTAATGATGTATTCCTTAGTGCGACCTGTAACCGGTTCGCCATCAGCATCCGTGGGCTCCCCGTCCTTATTCAAAAACTGAACTTTGACATTCTCCACCGTACCTTCCGCCACTTCCAGAGTCACGGAGCCGTCCGGGTTCACTTGCGGCACATCAATCACTTGCGCCAGGATATAACCATTATCCTGATACCACTGATTCAGCGCTCTAATTCCCACCTGCAACTGCCGCAAATTGAGAATCTCCCCATACTGAGGCGAGAAAATCTCATCTACCACAGTTTGGGGTAATACCTGATTGCCTTTAACTTCCACCCGGGACAGTTCTGGGTTGGGTTCCACCACAAAAGTCACCCGCACCCCCAAGGGAGTATCCTCTGGTTCCGCCCGCACTTTGGCAAAATAACCCGTAGCGAAGATGGCGTTAATGTCTTGTTGCAGCTCGGAGCGAGTGGTTGTCCTGCCTGCTCGTAGGGAAATCGCCCGATAAACCTCATCTTTGAGCTGCCCCTCTACCCCACTGACTGCTACCTCTGCCACTAACACATCTGGTTCCTGGCGTTGCTGGCCCGCTGGCGGCGTTGGTTGCGGTTGCCCACCACCGGGAATCACCGGCGGTGCTGGTTGACTGCCCGGTGAGGGCACCGGTTCATTTCTCGGTTGTGTGGGAGTCGGTTGGGGTGGGATGACGGGCGGCGGCGTTGTCTGAGAGGGAGTTGGTTGGGGTGGGATAACTGGCGGCGGCGTGGTTTGGTTCTGAGATAAGACCCCCAATGTCCCCGGTGGCGACTCGGCGAAGTTCATTTCCTCCCAAGGGACAGGGAGAGGGGGGGACGAGGAGGCTAGGGGACTGGGCGGGAATGCTGCCGGTATCTCCACTATCCCGCTGTCAAAAGTGGGTTGGGGGGATGGGGCAACCACTTCTGGATTGCCCATATTGCTCCCTATCTCCGAGTCAGCGGTGTGAGCCTCCACAGTGGAGCTGCTGCTGGGAGAGTTGGTCGGTGCCAACGTTTCTCCCCGGCTGGGTTCAGTCATACTGAGGATGGTTGAGGCAGCCATAACTGCCCCTAGGAGTTCCGTAGCGCGCCTCCGGCGCGACGGCAGATTAGCGATTTTTTTCGTTTTTGCCACTTTTACGCCCTAAAAGTCTTGGTTTTGCGCGCCTTTGGCGCTAGTGAAATACTAGGAAAGAGTTGGTAGTTGCGATCGTTTTGGCGTGAGATCCGCCCTAGTTGCTACCCAAAATTCGCTCCAGCACCCGCTCATAAGCTGCCTCGACTTGGCCCAAATCGAGCCGGAACCGGTCTTTATCCATCACCCGCTTTTGCGGATCGGCTTCGGTTTCGTCCCAGAGGCGGCAAGTGTCTGGACTGATTTCATCCGCCAGTAAAAGTTTCCCATTACTGTCGATACCAAACTCCAGTTTGAAGTCCACTAGGGTAATTCCGCACTCGTGGAAAATTCCTTTGAGGAGTTCGTTAATCTGCAATGCCATATCCCGCAATTGCTCTACTTGCTCTTTTGTGGCCAGTTCCATAACCAACAGTCGCTCTATCGTGAGGAGGGGGTCTCCCAAAGCGTCGTTTTTATAGAAGAATTCTACCAGAGGAGGTTTCAGCTCTTTGCCGGGAGGTAATCCGGTTTGCTTGCATAGGCTCCCGGCGGCGATGTTCCTGACTACTACTTCCACCGGGACGATCGTCACCCGCCGCACCCGCATTTGGTTTGGTTCCGGTTGGTCGATAAAGTGGGTGGGGATACCTTCTCTCTCCAGTCGCTGAAAGATTTTGCTGCTGATAGTACAGTTGATGGCGCCTTTACCGGCGATCGTTCCCCGCTTCTGGGCGTTAAACGCCGTGGCGTCGTCTTTAAAGTACGTCAACAACACCTCTGGTTCGGCGGTGGGATAGATAATTTTGGCTTTTCCTTCGTACAGCTTCTCCGGTTCCGACATAAAACTCCATCAATTGCTCTGGTTGCACCGTCCTCTGGCTGCCAAACCATCCGGTTTGTCTGCCTTGGGCAGAATTATTCTACCCAAGATTGGGTGTTTTGCTCCGATTTCTGCTCCTGCTACTCTCAAGAGCCCCCCCCACCCCGTCAGGTCCAAGCATCATCAAGGCAGTATTAAGGTAAAATAGACCAAATCATCAGCATCTCATCAACTTGCCCGCCAGAAGCGATAATGGATAGCACATAATTTTTATGTGTAATGCGGCCAGTACGGCTTGACAATACCTTTTTCAAGTCTTCGGCTTTGGTGGGCTGGCTTTGTACCGCCCCTCCATCCAGCGTGAGGCGGTGCTGGGATAATGTACTGTCACCTTGCCCAAACAAATGCTGGGCTCTTATGATTTTATTAATCGCGTTCTTAACCAAACCAAAATGACCTAGGCAAAAAATATGAGACAAGTCCTGTTAATCAGTCATAATGATTGGGAAAGGGGCGGCCACCACTGGTAATTGGTGAGCCCTTTCACCCATTTGGGTTGGTTGAAAATGACTGGCAATCTGGAATTTAGCAGGTATTCGATTTCATCTAGATATGCAAAGCTCCCAGAGCCAACACATCTAGTTTCTCAAGGTCGATATTTAGGTTCATCAATATTGATTCACCAACGAAGCCATAAAGCTGGATGTCACCCCCTGCCAAGGCTTTTCCTGGAAATATCCAACCCCACAGTTAACCTACCTTTAAAAATCTGGGTGCAACGAGGCTGTGCTGGTGAAGTGCCGCCTCATCGTAGTTCCTATGGGGGGAGTTGGGCTGGCTGCCGATTGGGGGTGGGTAGTGAGTCAAAAAAAATCAAAATACCCCTTGCACTTCTAGAGGGAATGTGTTATACATAAAAGGAACATGAGTTCCAACAATCATCTAAGTAAAAAAACTTAAACTGATTCAGGGACAATCAACCAACCAGGAGATGATGCAAGCTGGTTTAACTAGGTGGAGACCCCACCGAGGGTAGCCGACGCCGAAACATCCCCAGCAGAAACCTATCAGATAATTACCCAGGCATAAGCCCAGAGGTATATACTGAGTTTTGGCACATTTAATCTGCCATACCCTATGACCAGTTAAGGTTGAAATCAGGCAATTCAGAATTATCCCAAATGATTGCAGCTTTATGAAAAATAGCAGTTCTACCCCCCCCCCGAACTATCCTGAATATATAGTAAGAGGCGGGGATACAGCATTTAAACCGCCTTATAGCCTGAACGAGACCAAGCTCTATGGATTTGTCTTGGAAGGCACTTCAGCCAATCTCCAAACCCTATGTGATAAATACCTGAACATACCGGGGCAAGATGTATTTGAGTATCGCCCTGCCTCTAACCGTTTGCTGATGGTCTTCGATACGATCGCGAATATCAGCTCTACACAACCTCCCGACAGCGAGAAAGGTTTTTTCTCGGAACAAGGCGAGGTGATATTCTGGATTTTGACTAAGGCGGGCAAGCAAGACGGGTCTAAATTTGTCGTAGATCACTACGCTTGGTTTATCCCCTATATTTTCGTGGATTCTACCCCAGCGATGGTCCTGGGACGGGAAGTTTATGGGTTTCCCAAAGAATTAGGCAAATTTCAGATTCCAGACAATCCTCAAAATCCCGATCAACTCTCATTAGAGACCCTGGTGTTACAACCGTTTGGACCGCAAACGGAAACTACCTGGCGAGAAATAATCAAAGTCCAAAGCGGGTCAGAAGACAAGGGCACCTTACCCCTAAAGACTTGGGGTGACTTTAAACAAGTGGCAAGCGAAATCTCAGCTTTGTTTAAAGACCTGCAACTCGATGAAAAATGCCTCAGTAGCCTAGAAGTGCCGATGGTGTTTCTCAAGCAATTTCGAGATGTGCGAGATGGCAACAAGGCTTGCTATCAAGCCATTGTAGAAGCTACAGCAACCCTGAATAAATTGCATAGTGGGTTCCCTTACCTGCGGAAATTTCAGGTCAGCATCGATAATTTTGACAGTCACCCGATCGTCACGGAACTAGGCTTAAAACTGAAGCAAACCGCTCAATTAGCATTTTGGCTGCATTTTGATTTTTCGTTTGGCAACGGCACAGAAATCTGGAAAGCTAATTCTTAGCTGGTGCAGCCCAAGGGCAGATTTGACCGAAAAACATCAACAATTGACACAGGCGAATATCGATGACTGAACAGCGCAAGAAAAAAATCGCGATTCTCGGCGGCGGGATGGGGTCGATGGTGACAGCATTTGAGCTAACCACCCAGCCCAATTGGCAAGACCTCTACGATATTACTGTCTATCAATTAGGTTGGCGTTTAGGTGGCAAAGGGGCAAGCGGTCGCAATATGACAGCCCATCAGTCCTACCAACCAGATTACCGGGTTCAGGAACACGGATTTCACATTTTTTTCGGATTTTATGGCAACACATTTCGGTTGATGAAGGAATGTTATGATGCCTTAGAAAATGAGGCGGGCATTTTTCCTGGAATAGAAAATGCCTTTCAGCCCCAGAGCTTTATTGTCTTTGAAGACCAGGATAAACATGGTCGGTGGGTGCCTTGGAATTTGCATTTTCCCTATTTTGCCAATCAGTATCCCTGGCCAGATAATGATGTAGAAGTCGGTTCACCGTGGGACTATATTGGCAAGACGCTTGAGTTTATGCTCCAGAAGCATAGCGAATCCTCGGTGTTAGAATCGGTCTCAGAGGAGAAGAGGCAAGTCACAGCGGCTGCAGAACCGATGCACCCAGATTTACTGGCTCGTTTGGCACATGGTTTAGAGATGGTGGGGGAAGAGCGAATTTCAAGCTGGGAAAAGCTGACCTTGAAATCCGATCGGGAGATTCTCAATCTGGCGTATAAATTTGCGGTATCTGTTGCCCAAAATATTGACAATGCTGCTGGGATGGCTGAGGGCGATCGCTCTTCTGGCAACCACGAAGCGCTGCTGGGCTTGTTAGACTATTTTATGAAGCTGGCTCGTCATCAATTCGAGGATGCCCTCCACAACCTTGAGGGCAAACTAGAAGGGGCATTCCTCGACGCCATGCGCATCCTGATTATCTGTAATCTTGGCTACGCCATTATTCGGGGCATCCTCGTTAATACCATCTTTAACTGGCAATCTTTCAACGACCTAGACCAGCAAGATTTTAGAAACTGGATCGCCGACAATGGCGGCTGGCCAGAAACCGTTAACTCCGTCTTAGTTGAGGTCATGTATGACCTACTCTTAGCCTTTCCCGGTGGGGTCGCCACGAGGGATAATGGTCAATTGGGAGCTGCCGCTACAGTGCGGTGGATCTGGCGCATGATTTTCACCTATAAAGGGGCAATCATGTGGAAAATGAACGCTGGCATGGGGGATACCATCTTTACTCCCTTCTACACCGAGTTAAAAAACCGTGGGGTTAAGTTTGAGTTTTTCCACCGCGTCACCAACCTGAGCCTGAACTCAGAGAAAAATGGGATTGCCACCATAGAGATGGGGCGACAAGTAAACCTAAAAAATCCGGAAGCAGGATACGAGCCGCTGATTACAGTGAAGGATCTTCTCTGCTGGCCGAGCGCCCCCCTTTATGATCAAATTGTCGAAGGTGAACAACTCCAAGCCCAGCAAATAGACCTAGAATCTTTCTGGACACCGTGGCAAGACGTAGGCACAGTAAGTCTCAACTATGGAGAAGATTTTGATATTGTTGTCTTGGGTATCTCTATCGGGGCTTTACCCTTTATCTGCCAGGAGCTGATCGATGCTAAAATTGAATGGCAACAGATGGTTAAGTATGTCCAAACCGTCCCCACCCAAGGCGGACAGCTCTGGCTCAAACCTACCCTGCAAGGCTTAGGATGGGAGCAGGATAGTCCAGTTCTAGGGACTTACGTTGAGCCCCTAGATACTTATGCAGATATGACTCATTTGATTGAACGGGAAAACTGGCCAGTCAACAATGCTCCCCAAAATATCGCTTACTTCACGGGGGTGATGGAAGATCCGGGAATTCCCGCTCCTAGCAACTATGATTTCCCCGCCCAGCAGCAACAGAAAATCAGCCAACAAGCTATTGATTGGCTCAACAGTAACACAGGCGGTCTCTGGCCCAAGGCTACTACAAAAGAGAATCCTAATGGTCTCGATTGGAATTTACTGGTAGATTTAGAGGAGGAGCAAGGCGAACAACGTTTTTACTCGCAATTTTGGCGGATTAACATCACGCCTTCTGAGCGTTATGTATTATCGATTCCCCAGAGCTACCAATTTCGCCTGCGTCCCGATACTTCCCGGTGGGACGATCGGCCTCGCGGTTTCCAGAACCTCTACCTCACCGGGGATTGGGTCGATAATAGCTTCAACTCGGGTTGTATCGAAGCCACCACAATCGCAGGTATGCAAGCAGCTCGCGTCCTATTGCAACAGCAGTTCGGGCAGCAATATCATCGGCAGCAAATTATTGGCGAGTATGATAATTGGCCGAAACCTCAATAGTTAACTGAGCGCAATCAGCCAAAAAATTTGAAACATGGAGGGAATCCGCTGAACATAACTTGATTTCCTCCCGACACTATTTACCCCCAACAATACACCCATGCTCAACCTAAAAACCTACCAAATTCTCGCCCAAATATACGAAAGCTCAAACTCCCTAGTGTATCGAGGGATAAGAGAAGCCGACGAATTGCGGGTAATTCTAAAATTTCTCAAAGAAGACTATCCGACAGCATCAGAAATCACCCGGTATAAACAAGAATATGAAATCACCCGGAATCTGAATCTAGCCGGGGTGCCAAAAGCCTATGGATTAGAGCCATACAAACAAACATTCTGCATCATTCTCGAAGACTTTGGCGCCGTGTCGCTGCAAGAGATGATGAGTCAGAAGCGGGCTCAAGAAGAAAGCAGCATAGCGGTGATGACCGTGGCGGAATTTCTGCCGATTAGCATCAAAATAGCCGAAATTTTAGGAGAAATTCACGCCGCGAATATAGTCCACAAAGATATCAACCCAGCCAACATAGTCATCAATCCAGAAACCGGGGTAGTAAAAATCATTGATTTTGGCATATCCACGCAGCTAACCAGAGAAAACCCCACCCTAAAAAATCCGAATGTACTGGAGGGGACATTAGCATATATATCACCAGAACAAACCGGGCGAATGAACCGGGCATTAGATTACCGCACCGACTTTTACTCCCTCGGCGTCACCTTCTATGAGCTGCTCACAGGAAAACTGCCATTTGACAGCAGCGATGCGATGGAGTTAGTCCACAGTCACATCGCCAAAGTGCCAGCATCACCGGAAGAGATTAACCCAGAAATTCCGGGAGTGCTGTCAAAAATAGTGATGAAAATGATGGCCAAAACAGCGGAAGAGCGCTACCAAAGCGGGTTTGGGCTGAGGGCAGATTTAGAAAAATGTTGGCAGCAATTACAGGAATCAGGGGAAATATCCGATTTTCCCCTAGGGAAAGAAGATATATCAGACCAGTTTCAAATCCCGCAAAACCTGTATGGGCGGGAAGCAGAAGTAGAAACATTACTGGCAGCATTCGAGCGAGTAGCAGACACACCCAAGTCGCAAATAGAGATGATGCTAGTGGCGGGGTATTCGGGGATTGGCAAATCATCCTTGGTGGCAGAAATCCACAAACCAAATACGAGACTGCGGGGATACTTCACCGAGGGAAAATTTGACCAATTCCAAAGAAGCGTGCCCTACTCAGCCGTAGTGAGCGCTTTTAAAGGATTGGTGCGGCAACTGTTAACAGAAAGTGAAGCGCAACTGGCACAGTGGCGGCAAAAACTGTTAGCAGCAGTAGGAGTCAACGGGCAAGTAATTATGGAAGTCATTCCCGAAGTAGAGCTGATTATCGGACCACAGCCACCCGTGCCAGAATTAGGGGCAAGCGAGGCGCAAAATCGGTTTAATCTGGTGTTCGGGAAATTCATCAGGGCGTTTTGCACAAAAGAGCATCCGTTGGTGATATTTTTGGATGACTTGCAATGGGCAGACTCAGCGACGCTGAAGCTGATAGAGCTGATGATGACCGATGCAGATATGCAGTATCTGTTCTTAATTGGCGCCTATCGGGATAACGAAGTCAGTCCGAGTCATCCGTTGATGATTACCATCGATGGATTAGTGGAGCAAGGGGCAACCATCAACGCCATTACCTTAGCACCATTAGAGCTAAAGCATACCAGGACACTGATTGGGGATACATTACATCGCCAGCTCGAAGAGGTACAACCATTGGCGGAACTGGTGATGAGGAAAACCGGGGGGAATCCATTTTTTGTGAATCAGTTTCTGAAAACGCTGTATGGAGAGAATCTGCTCAAGCTAGAGCGAGAGAGTCACAGTTGGCAATGGGATATTGAGGAAATAGAAGCGCAGAATATCACGGATAATGTGGTAGATTTGATGGTGGGCAAGTTGAAGAAACTGCCGTCATCTACCCAGCAGGTGTTACGATTGGCAGCTTGTGTGGGGGCGAGTTTTGATTTACAGACGATCGCCATAGTCTGTGAACAGGAACCCGAGGCCATTTTCCCAGATTTAGTGACGGCGATTCAGTCCGGGTTACTGTTGCCCACATCGGAGCTAGACGAAAACCTGTTGATTCAAAATTATAAATTTCTGCACGATCGGGTACAACAAGCCGCCTATGCACTGATTGAAGAAGAGCGGAAAAAAGCCGTACATCTGCAGATAGGGCGGTTGCTGCTGGGCAAAGTCTCCGAGTCGGAATTACTCGAGCGCATCTTTGAAATCGTGGATCATCTCAACTTAGGTTGGGCATTAATCAGCGACGAATCAGAACGAGTAGAATTAGGGCGATTAAATCTGGAAGCGGGGCGGAAAGCGAAAGCCTCCACCGCTTATGCAGCAGCTTTAGAGCAATATTTCAGCCGCGGGATAGAGATATTGCCCGCCGCTGCTTGGCAGACGCATTACGATTTAACCTTTAGTTTATATCGGGAACGCTCCGAATGTGAATATCTCTGCGGTAACTTCGAGCAAGCCGAACAGCTATTCGATTACATCTTAACTCAAGTTAAGTCTAACTTGGAGCAAGCCGAAATTCAAAATCTCAGAATTACATTATATGAACAATCCACTAAATACATCGAAGCTATTAAGCTGGCAGCAGAAACATTGACAACATTAGGTTTGCACCTAAATACAACTACAAAACCAGAAATTTTATCTGAGCTAAATTTAGAGTTGCAATGGTATAATACACAATTAAAATATATTACAATATCTCATTTAATTGATGCCCCAAAAATGACCAACCCAGAAATTATATTGGGCATGAAAATTTTGATGAATATTACAGCACCAGCTTATTTTGTTGACCAAGATTTGTTGGCCTTAATTTCATTAAAAATGGTCAATTTTTCCTTAAAATATGGAAATTCAGATGTATCAGCTCATGGATATGCCTTCTGGGAATTTTTAGCTGGAGCCAGATTATTTGACTATGAGCGTGGTTATGAATTTGGCAAATTAGCCATGAACCTAAATAATAATTTTAATAATAGCAACTTGGTTAGCAAGGTTTGTGATTTATTTGGAGGACATATTAATCCCTGGCGCCGCCATCTAAAAGAAGGCATTCCTATTCTGAAACAAGGTTACATGGCTGGATATGAAACAGGAGATGCTTACGTCAGCTACAATTCTTACCACTTAATTCGGCAAAGGGTGTTAGTGGCGGATAACTTCGAGAGCATCCTAGAAGAATCGGCTAAACACCTAGAATTTCTCAAGCAGATGAAAAATGAAGTGTTTGCCGGAATTCAGCAGTTGTATCGGCATTTAATTTTTAATCTCCAAGGCGTTACCCCAGACAAATTTTCTTTCAGCACCGCCGACTTTAACGAGGCTGATTGCTTGGCCATGTGGGAGAAAAACGGGTTTATGACTGGGATGGCTCCCTACAACATCTTTAAAGCCCAAGTTTTATTTCTCTACGAAGATTATGAACTGGCTCTGGGACATATTCAAAAAAGTGATGAAATTATCGTTTTTATCTCCGGCGTTCCCAGTCAAGGAGAGCATTACCTGTACTATCCGCTCATATTAGCAGCCCTGTATCCCTTGGCGACCCCAGAGCAACAGCAGTCCTATGGGGAAATCATGCTCGCTTGTCAGGAAAAGCTGAAAATTTGGGCAGAGAACTGCCCGGACAACTTCCTGCATAAATATTTATTGGTCTCCGCAGAAATGGCGCGCCTATTCGGTAAAGACATGGAGGCACTAGATTTATATGAGGTCGCCATTGCCTCCGCCCGCCAGTACGAGTATATCCAAAATGAAGCCCTAGGCAATGAACTACTGGCTAAGTTTTGGTTGGGCAAAGGGAAAGAAGAAATTGCCCAAGTTTACATGACTAAAGCACATTATGGCTACCAACTGTGGGGGGCGAAACGAAAAGTAGAAGATTTAGAGGCCAAATATCCCCACTTGCTCGCGCCAAAAGCGCCGCAGAAACTGAAGACCATTGCCACTAATCCCCGCACCACAGCTTCCACCACGGGGCGCAGCTCCGAGCTAGACTTAACCACAGTTATCAAAGCGGCGCAAGTGGTATCCGGGGAAATTGTCCTGGAGAAGCTCCTGGCCAAATTAATGAAGATTTTACTAGAAAACGGGGGGGCGCAAACGGGATTCCTGGTTTTGTCAAACCAGGGGCAATTAACGATAGAAGCCACGGGTCAAGTGACTGCAGAGGACATAGAAGTGTTACAGTCGCAGCCCGTAGAAGACAGCGAAAATCTCCCCGGTGGTATCCTCAAGTATGTGGCCCGCACGCGGGAAGATGTGGTATTATCAGATGCCACGACAGAAGGCGTATTTACCCGCGAACCATATATCGTGAAACATCAGCCCAAGTCCGTGTTATGTGCGCCGATTATCAATCAGGGACAACTGATTGGGCTGTTGTATCTGGAAAATAACTTGACGCCGGGAGCCTTTACCAGCGAGCGGCTGGCGATTCTCAAAGTCTTGTCCGCCCAAGCCGCCATTTCCATTGAAAATGCCTTGCTGTATCGCACATTAGAAGATAAAGTGCAAGAACGCACGGCGCAACTAGCACAAGCCAATCAGGAAATCAGCATCCTCAACGAACGCCTGAAAGCCGAAAATATTCGGATGAGTGCGGAACTAGATGTGGCGAAACAACTGCAGCAAATGGTGTTGCCTAAACCAGAAGAGCTAGAAGCCATAGAAGGATTAGAAATCGCGGGGTTTATGGAACCAGCGGATGAAGTAGGGGGCGACTACTACGACGTATTGCAACAGGATGGACGAGTCAAAATCAGCATCGGCGATGTGACTGGACATGGCTTGGAAAGCGGCGTGTTGATGATTATGGCGCAAACGGCAGTGCGGACGCTACAGCAAATCAACGAAACTGATGCGGTGAAATTTTTGGCGGTTCTCAACCAGACGCTGTATCAGAATCTGCAGCGGATGAACTCGGCCAAAAATATGACTTTGGCGATTTTAGATTATGTTAACGGTGTTCTCCAGTTGAGTGGGCAACATGAAGAAATCATCGTGGTGCGCACTGATGGGGAGCTAGAGCGGCTTGATACGATAGATTTGGGATTTCCGATTGGGTTGGATGCCGAGATTGGTGATTTTATTGCCCAGCGGCAATTGCAGCTAAATTCCGGGGATGTGGTGGTGCTTTACACTGATGGGATTACCGAGGCTTTTGATGTGAATCACGAGCAGTATGGATTGGAACGGCTCTGTGAGGTGGTGCAGGAATATCGCTACCATTCTGCTTTTGAGATTCGCCAACTGGTGATTGATGATGTCCGCCGTCACATCGGCTCTCAGAAAGTGTTTGATGATATTACTTTGGTGGTGTTGAAGCAGAAATAGGGGGCGGTTAGCCAGTTGCCTCCTTCTCGCCTTTGACCATTACAGCTTGTTCACCAGTCGTTTAACACATTGCCCTCACCCTAAATCCCTCGACCAAAAAGGATCCGGGATTTGAGAGCCAATCAGATTATTTCTGAACAGGCTTTAATTGCCATGAGAATTCGATATTATTTGCTGTCCATATTATAGGCACCATCCCAAGATTCTGGCGGTGGGTATTGCAGGTAGTTGCGGGCGCGTTTGATGTGAATTTCTACGGCTCGATCGTCCTCACGAATTTCTTTGGCCTGTTGGAAAAGACTAATAGCCCGCTGGAATTTTCTGGCTACGTAGGCGTCGCGACCTTTAGCATAGATGTCTAAAAACTTGGCGGCTTCGCTGGGGAGATGGTCGGTGATATCGCCGATGAGTTCATAGATGCTGACGGCTTCGTTTTTGCCTTTGACTCGCACCCGGTCTAACTCGCGCACCAAAATCCGATCGGGGCACAAGTTATAAGTATATTCGCTGAGAATAATATCACACTTATACTCTTTGGTGATACTCTCCAAACGGGAACTGAGGTTCACACCATCGCCAATCACTGTGTAGTCCATCCGCTTTTGGGAGCCAATATTACCGGAAACCACTTCTCCCGAAGAAATGCCAATACCGATGCGAATTTCCGGCTGATTGTCAATAATGGAACGGCGGTTAAATTCTTCCAGACGATAGCGCATATCCAGAGCGGATTTAACGGCTTTCCAGGCGTGGTCTTTCAGGGGGAGGGGGGCGCCGAAAACCGCCATCAAAGCATCGCCGATGAATTTATCCAAGGTGCCTTCGCAGTTAAACACCGCTTCCACCATAGTTTCAAAATAGCCGTTGAGCAGAGCCACCACCTCGGAAGCGCTGCGGTTTTCGGTGATGGTGGTGTAACCGCGAATATCGGAAAATAAGATGGTGACATCTTTGCGCTCTCCCACCATCAGTGAATCTTCCCCAAGTTCCATCACCCGCTCGGCGACACCCGGTGTCATGTAGCGATACATAGTGGCGCGCATCCGTTTTTCGCGGCTGATGTCTTCTAAGACGACTAAGCCGCCTCGGACGCCGCCTTCAGGGTTGGTCAGGGGGGTGACGGTGAGGTTGAGAGTGCGATCGATTTTTTTGACTTGATTGGCGAGCAATCTTTCGGGAATCACTGGGAAGGATGGGGGGGTGTCTCCTAGTCTCCCGGTCTCCCCGTCTCCCCATCTCCCCTCCTCGCCTTCCGTGGGGATGGGGGTTTCATTCCAGGGAACGTAGATATCCGGGTCGGTTCGATCGCTGATGGCCAGGATGTAGGTTTCCGGTGGCAGCAGTTGGCTATTGCTCTCCAGTTGTTTTTCGGTGACAGTAGCATACAACCCCAAAGTTAAGTTTTGTTCGGGGACGAAATGCCGCGCCCCAGTGGTGAGACTGTCTTCTAAGCGCATCCGCAGGTTTTCGAGGGGCACCACCTCCCAAATATAACGCCCAATCAATTTTTGCTCCCAAATTTGGGCGTGGTACTTGCCCGTAGCCGCATCAGTGGGACAACCTAAAAACTCCAATGCTGCCTCATTAATCGTCACAATTATCCCTTGCATATCGGTAGAAATCACCGCATTAGATAAACTTTCCAGGATATCTTTTTGATACTGCTTTTCTACCATCACTTTCCCAAACAGTTGGGCATTTTCCAGAGCAATCCCGGCTTGGGAATTAAACGCCCGCAGAAATGCTTCATCGGAGTTGGTGAAACTGCCTTGGTGCTTGTTAATCAGTTGTGTCACCCCAATTAAATCTCCGGCGCCGTTGAATACGGGCATACAGAGAATATTTCGGGTTTTGTAACCGGTGCGCTGGTCAGTGCTGGGGTCAAAACGGGGGTCTTGATAGGCGTCGGGAATGTTGAGAGTTTGGCCGGTGGAAGCCACATAACCGGCGATACCTTTGTTGGCAGGGATGCGAATTTCCATCATAGTGCGGCCATCGGCTTTGGCCACTTTCGTCCAGAGTTCGCCGGTGTCTTTGCTGAGGAGGAATAGGGTACTGCGATCGGCCTGCATCAGTTCTTTAGCCAGGTCCATCACCGAGCGCAAGGTAGTTTCCATGTCCAAACTCTGACCTAAGCTGGTGGTGGCTTTGAGCAGCGCATTCACCCCCCGCTGGTTCCTCGCCGCCACATAGAAAGATTGGCAGCTTTCCAGGATAATGCCGATCGCCTCGGCAAATTCCTGAAACTGCGCCTCGTCTTCCTCATTAAACACAGCATTATCAGTTTTGTTCAGCAACTGCACCACCGCCACCGCTTCCGTCGGGGTTTTGCTGCTGAAAATTGGCACACACAAGAGGTTCTGACTTTTCGCGCCCGGGCGTTCGTCCACTTCTGGGTCAAACAGAGGATGGTGGCAAGCATCAGTGATGTTGAGACTTTCCCCAGTCATCGCCACATGACCCAAGATGCCCACATTCATAGGCGCCCGCACATCCACCATTTGGCCACTATTGCCATCGCGGATATTAGACCATAGAACGCCTTTTTGGCTGTCAACCAGATAAATTGTGGTGTACTCTGCCTTGAGAATTTGACCGATTTTGACCGTGAGAGCGTCTAACACCTGCTCCAGAATGCTTTCTAGAGAGGCATTGTTAATCAGCTCCAGGGCTCGTAAGTATTGCTGGAATTCAGCAGTAATGAAATCTAGAAGGCAAACAAATTCGGCAACTGGCAGGTTGCTCACTAGGTTAGCTAGCACACCCGTTTGATTGACCTGAGTCAATCTTGCCAAAACGCTACCGGCATTGGAGAAGGTCATAGCGTTGCTTCAGCTTGGGGGAGCGATGCTGACCGCGACGCCATTCGGCGTTCGGTGCGTTCTTTGGGGCGTTTTCTGGGGGGGTAAAGCCATCTTGATTACCAGCTCCGAATGGTAGATAGAAATGTATCTAGCCTCGGTGGGGAAAAAGTTACGTGGCGCGCTTCCGGCGCGATTGTCGAATCAACCCTGTTTCTGATGCTACCATGTTTCCCCACCTTTGGGATTTCCTTGCCCACCGAGGGGCAATCATTTAGGCAGCCTGACGCCACCTCGCTGCCCCATAAGCTACATTTTCGTAGTATTGCAGCAATTGGGCAGTGGCAGCGGCCCATCCCCAGCGTTCCGCTTCCTGGCGAGCATTTTCGCGGATCCCTTTCAGAGATTGTAATCGGTCTTGGCTCTGGTTGGCGAGTAGGTTTTTGGTGGCCGCGATCGCCCCTCCCTCATCATCCGGGTCGAACAGATACCCATTCACCCCATCGGTGACAATATCCAAAATACCACCCCGCGCTGCCGCCACTACGGGACACCCGGCGGCCATTGCCTCGAGCAGCACTAACCCCAGAGTTTCCGTTCGGGAAGGGAAAATAAACGCATCGGCGGAAGCAAAGGCACTAGCCAATTCTTGCCCCCGCAGATAGCCGACAAAATTGGTGGGAGTCCCGGCAAAATGGGCTTTTAGAGCTTCTCGGTGTGGACCGTCTCCCACCAAAGCTAATCGCGCTCCGGGGATGGCTTCTAGGACGGGTTTAATCCGATCGATTTCTTTTTCCGCCCCCAAGCGGCCCACAAACAACAGCAAGGGGCTCTCGGGATGTCCTTCACTCAGGCGCCACCGCATCTGTTCGCTGGCTAGCTCTGGTTGAAATAGTTCCGTATCCACCCCCCGCTGCCACAAATCTACCCGCTCAATCCCGTGGTTTCTCAGTTCCTGCACCATCGCCGACGACGTACAGAGGTTTAATTCGGCTTGGTTATGCGCCCCTTTGAGCAATTCCCACAGTAAGGGCTCGAGCATGGCCAAGCCGTAGTGCTGCAGGTACTGGGGCAAATGGGTGTGATACGATGCCACTAAGGGAATCTTTAAGGCTTTGGCGTAATAAATACCCCCCAATCCCAAAATCGCCGGATTGACTACGTGAATTATATCGGGCTGGAATTCTTCAAGGACTCCCCGCAGCGATGGGGTGGGAAATCCCATTTTCAGTTCGGGATACATGGGCAGGGGAATGCCACTGACGCCATAGACTTTCGCACCTTTATAATCTTGGATGCCATAGTCGGGGGACAGCACCAGCACTTTATTGCCACTGCGCTGCAAGTGATCCACTGTGTGACACAGCCTGGTGACAATTCCATCGATTTTCGGGAGAAATGTTTCGGTAAATAAAGCGATTCTCATTGATGTTTGTCCTTGGTCTTTTGTCCTTTGTCCTTTGTCACTTGTCCTTTGTCCTTTGTCGTGTCACTTGTCACTTGTAAGGGCGGGTTGGAAAATAATCCCATCCTAAATGACATTTGTCCTTTGTCCAAATGACAAAGGACCGTTCGGCTGAGCGCAGTCGAAGCCAAGGACAAATGACCAAGGACTAAGGACAAATGACCAACATTTACTAATTAACGGCGCCAAGAAACTTTGGGGAGAATTTCGTTGTTATCAACGCGGTTTTTGTATTTGATGGCGAAGTTGAGTAAGGAATCTAGGAGAGAATCGGAGAGGAAGTGAGGATGTAAACCCAAATCCAGGAGTTTGGTGTTTTTGGCGTTGAAGTAATGTTCTTCTAGTTCTACGCGAGGGTTGTTGATGTGGTTGATTTCCACATTGATACCTAGGGCAATGCCAGCTTTTTTGACCATTAAGGCTAAATCGCCAATGCTGAACATTTCGGTAAATTGGTTGAAGACGCGGAACTGACCGGCTTCGGCGGGGTTGGCAATGGCCAATTCTACACACCGCACGGTATCGCGAATGTCTAAAAATCCTCGTGTCTGTCCTCCCTTGCCATAGACGGTTAAGGGATGTCCGATCGCCGCTTGAATACAGAACCGGTTTAGTGCCGTGCCAAACACGCCGTCATAGTCGAGGCGGTTAATCAGCAACTCGTCCATTCCGGTTTCTTCTGTCAAAACCCCATAGACTACACCCTGATTCAAGTCGGTAGCGCGCAAACCCCAAATCCGGCAAGCAAAATGGATGTTTGTGCTGTCATGGACTTTGCTAGCATGGTAGAAGCTCCCCGGCTGTTTGGGATATGGCAGGGTGTCTTTGCGTCCGTTGTGTTCGATCGTGATGTACCCTTCTTCGATATCGATATTGGGTGTGCCGTATTCCCCCATCGTGCCCAGCTTCACCAAGTGGCAATCGGGGAAATCTTCTTTCATGGCATAGAGTATGTTCAGGGTCCCCACTACGTTGTTGACCTGGGTCAACACCGCACGTTCCCGGTCAATCATGGAGAAGGGGGCGGAACGCTGCTCCCCGAAATGGACGATCGCCTCTGGTTCAAACTGCCGCAGTGTCTTGCTCAGAAAATCATAATCGGTGATATCCCCCACAAACAGCGGTATTGATTTCCCCGTCAAGCCTTGCCACCGTTGCAAACGTTGTTGGATTCCTGCGATCGGCGTCAGGGTGTCCACCCCCAACTGATTATCCCAATGGCGCCGCACCAAGCTGTCTAAGATACCTACTTCATAACCATGATTGGCAAGGTGCAGGGCAGTCGCCCAACCGCAGTAACCATCGCCGCCAATAACCAAAACTCTCATAATATCAACTAATCTTTCTTGCCGATACTCGGTAAATTTATCAGGTTTTGCGTCCCCTGTGACAGATTTTCCCCACGCTTGTCATTTGTCCCCTCCCCGGTTTACCAGTTTTTTTCCGCCCTAGGGGACTGTGTTGGCGAACCCGCCCACATTTATAACAAATTGCAAGCCAGTAACTGCACCTTCAGTGACAGTTTCTGGCCAAACAGCACATTAAACCACAACCTCATCCCCAAAGGTGGCTAATCGGGTGAAGTAAAAAGGCCCAGCAACGGAACCCCACACCAATTCCCCAGTTTCTGGATCCCTGCCCCGATCGAGGCTGATAAACTTTTGGTCGTCAATTTCAAAAGAGCTATCCAGATAAGTGTTTTTCCCCTTGCGCATTACCATACAGCCTTTCCCCGGTTCCACCTCGCCTTTGAAACTGCTCCCGGTCCACTGGGTGATAAACGTACAACCAGGGAGCAACTCCAAATGCTCTTTCCTCAGAGCCTGCAACCGGTCTTTTTGCCGGGAAGCGCCGAAAAACTTCTCCTGTTCTGTAATCGCGTAATTCTCGATTTTGATATGGTTTTCCGCCGCCAGCAATTTCAACACCCGCACTCGATAGGGTTGGTCGAGCATATAATCATAAGCCTGCTCCACATACAAGCTGACCCCATCCAGTAATTCCAGCGCTAGGGGACGCATACAGACCCGAATATGGGCAAAAAACGGCGGATTTTCCCAGGCTTGCGCTTGGTTGGTGAAATCAGAAGCCATCCAACGCGCCAGCGTCAAAATATCAGTGGAATGAGTCATTGGTCATTTGTCCTTTGTCATTGGTCATTTACTTTTTCCTCAAGCGAAATAATAAAACTTGAGTGGTTTGGTCATCGTTAAAGTTATCATCGCTAATCAAAATTAAACTATCGCTGCCATCAGGTAAACGCGGTCCGAGGGTCATCCCTTCCAGGTTGTCTAGAGGGATGCCAAGACTACTCAAGTCTAAGAGCAGTTTTTTGTGCAAGGGAGCTAATTTTTGGGGCGGCTTCAGACTGGCAATGGTGCTGGTATCTGTGGCGCCACCGGTGGCAATTTGGAAAATCTTGGCTCCGTATCCAGTAAACCCGAAGGAGCGCTCTAAGGCTAGTAGTTGTCCCCCGGTTTCTAGAGCTAATAATTCAGTTAAGCCATTAATTAGGCTCCAACGTCCCCCTAAGTCTAGGGGATAGGCGGATTCAGCAATGAGCAGGGGTGGGCCATCGCTTTGCAGGTAGTGGAGCATCCGACTGTAGTAAGGACATGGGGTGTCGGTGGCGGCTTCGGTGGGGGAAACATCGGTTTCAGCGGCGGCGGCGGCGCAGGTTTGGGGGATGGTTTCGTCCCAGTCTTGGACTACGGGGGATTCGGTGGCGGTAAAGATGCGATAGGGGTCCACTTTGGCATCACCAAAGCCCCGAGGATTAATGGTGAGGGATTCAAATCCGAGGTTATCTTGGACTCCCCGCTGTTGTTTTTCTCCGGTGGCGTCGGGGATGTAGGTTTGGGGGATGGGGAGCGATCGCCGCCATTGACCGGTTTCTACGTCATGCTCTTGGATGAAGGGGGGGATGTTTTTGTCGTTGACGCCTTCGCTGGAAATATAAATGGTGTTGGGAGCAGCAAAGGCGATACCTTCGGGGTTGATTTGCCCTCGATTATAGTTTTGCCCTTGTTCGTTTTTAATGTAGGTGACGCCTTGGATTTCCAGGTTTTTGATGCTCTTGGTGTTGAACTCGTTGGGTTCGAGGTTGAGTTTGACGGTGTAATATCGCGGGGGTGCGTAGTCGCCTCTGTCATCGGAGAGAACGTAGAAGCGATCGCCCAGGCGATCGTAACTAATCCCCGACAGTCCCCCCACCCGCGTCCCCTCATAATTCTGTTTCGGTAGGGTGTAGTCGTCCAAAAACTCCAGGGAAATATCCAAAAACAGCCGCTCCCCAGCCGATACCTGGGGTAAACTGCATCCCATTACTAGGCTCCACACCACCATAAACACCGCTAACAGCTTGCTGAGCCTGCGCAATTCTTCACTTTTCACCAACAACCCACCGCCTCCCCGCCGCTACAACTTTCCAGCATATAGGATGATGTATCCCCCGCTCAACTCGCACAAGAGGGGTTTGTAGTTGGGCTTTAGCCCTCAAGTAGGTTTGTAGTTGGGCTTTAGCCCTCTTTTCGGTTCGTAGTAGGGCTTTAGCCCTTTTCCAGGTTAGATAGGGACCCTTAAACTGGGGGGGCTATTGTAAAATTAAAAATATGATACGGAAGGGCTAGCATATGACTGCCATTTTACCGATTACAGAATCCACCGAAATTTTCTACCCAAGTGGGGATGGTGAGCCGATGGCGGAAACTTACGACCATGTATATGCAATAATCTCTACTTTAGAGGTTTTGAAACAATACCTGACCGGACGACAAGCCACGGTTTTAGGCAATCAGTTCCTGTACTACTCCCAAGGTTTCCCCAAATTGCGGGTAGCCCCAGATGTCATGGTGATTTTTGATGTAGCTCCTGGAGGTCGTGACAATTATAAAATCTGGTCAGAGGGGCAAGTACCTGTGGTGATTTTTGAGATGACATCACCAGGGACAGAAGATAATGATAAAAGTTTCAAAAAAAATCTCTATGCCCAGTTGGGGGTGAAAGAATACTGGTTATTTGACCCGAAAGGGGAGTGGATACCAGAAAAATTGCGGGGTTATCGCCTGCGGGGGGAGGAGATTTACGAACCCATTACCGATAGTCGCAGCGAACCTTTACAACTGCGGTTAGCGGTGGAGGATAAACTGATTGGTTTTTATCGGGAGGATACGGGGGAAAAATTGCTGCTACCAGATGAGTTGGTGGCGGCTTTAGATGAGAAAACCGCACAACTATCCCAAGAAATCCAAGCTCGTCAGGAGGCGGAAGCACGAGCAGAAGCCGAACGAGAACGGCGGGAAAAAATGGAGGCTTTGTTAGCTCGCTATCGGGAACAGTTTGGAGAGTTACCTCAGTAGTGGGCTTAATCTGTAGGGTAGGCAATCTTTGCCCACCCTACAAATCTGAGAATTCCAGGTAGTTGTGAATGGCTTTACCCCACATCAAAGCCAATAACCAACTAGGATGACAAACAGTTACTAAGTGGTGTAAAATTAAAAATATGATACGGAAGGGCTAGCATATGACTGCCATTTTACCGATTACAGAAACCACCGAAATCTTCTACCCAAGTGGGGATGGTGAGCCGATGGCGGAAACTTACGACCATGTATATGCAATAATCTCTACTTTAGAGGTATTAAAACAATACCTCACCGGACGACAAGCCACAGTTTTAGGCAATCAGTTCCTGTACTACTCCCAAGGATTTCTCCGCTTGCGGGTAGCCCCAGATGTGATGGTGATTTTTGATGTGGCTCCTGGAGGTCGTGATAATTATAAAATCTGGTCAGAGGGGCAAGTACCTGTGGTGATTTTTGAGATGACTTCCCCCGGGACAGAAGATAATGATAAAAGTTTCAAAAAAAATCTCTATGCCCAGTTGGGGGTGAAAGAATACTGGTTATTTGACCCGAAAGGCGAGTGGATACCAGAAAAATTGCGGGGTTATCGCCTGGTGTGGGAGGCAATTTACGAACCCATTACCGATAGTCGCAGTGAACCGTTACAACTGCGGTTAGCTGTGGAGGATAAACTGATTGGTTTTTATCGGGAGGATACGGGGGAAAAATTGCTGCTACCAGATGAGTTGGTGGCGGCTTTAGACCAAGAAGTCCAAGCTCGTCAGGAGGCGGAAGCACAAGCGGAAGCGGAACGGGAACGAGCGGAAGCGGAACGGGAACGAGCGGAAGCCGAACGAGAACGGCGGAAAGAAATGGAGGCTTTGTTAGCTCGCTATCGGGAACAGTTTGGCCAGTTGCCTGAGTAGTAGGCTTAATCTGTAGGGTCGGCAAGCATTGCCCACCCTACAAATCTGCTAGTACAAACCCAGATAGGGCTGAAGCCCAACTACAAACCCAGATGGGGCTGAAGCCCAGCTACTTTCCCTGGTTTGGGCTGAAGCCCAACTACAAACCTTTTGTGTGCTATGTATTGGGGGAATATCAGTGGAGAGGCAATGAATGCAGGTTATTGATTACATCATCGTTATCGCTTATTTCGTGGCGACTCTGGCGGTGGGATTTTACTGGGAGAAGAAGGCTTCGGCGGGTTTGGACTCGTATTTTTTGGGCGATCGCAATTTGCCTTGGTGGGCTCTGGGAGCCTCGGGGATGGCTTCTAGCACGGATATCTCCGGTACAATGGTGATTACCGCCCTAGTTTACGCTTTAGGCACCAAAGGTTTTTTCATAGAAATTCGCGGCGGTATCGTCCTGGTAGTCGCCTTTTTTATGATTTTTATGGGCAAGTGGACCCGCCGCTCTCAAGTGATGACTTTAGCCGAATGGATGCGGTTACGCTTCGGCGAAGAGCGGGAAGGCAAAATCGCCCGTTTCATCAGTGCGGCTGCTAATCTGATAATTTCTATTTGGATTATCAGTTATTTTGTTGTAGGTGGCGGCAAGTTTTTCGGGGTCGTCATCGGCATTGATGACCGCTTGGCCTCTATAGTGATGATAGTCATCTCCACAATCTACACGGCTATGAGCGGTTTTTACGGGGTGATTTGGACCGATGTGTTTCAGGGGGCATTAATTTTTGTGGCGATTATATACGTTTCTCTGCTCGCCCTGCAAACTGTCAACTTGCCGCCGGAATTTGCGGTATCCGTGCCTATAGGACATGACAAATTTGAGCAAATAACTGCTAAGCTGGCGGATTGGAGCGCTATTTTGCCCCCGATGGAGCTGAATTTACCGGGCCAGTATGGGTTATACAATCTCTTCGGGGTTACGGTGTTCTTTTACTTGCTGAAAACCTGTTTGGAAGGGTTTAGCGGGGTGGGGGGATATATGAGCCAGCGGTATCTGGCGGCGAAGAGCGATCGGGAAGCGGGACTCCTATCATTATTCTGGATTATCTTGCTCTCGTTTCGCTGGCCTTTAGTCACCGGTTTTGCTGTTTTGGGCATCCACTACGGGATAACCACCGGACAGATTATCCCTGACCCGGAATTAGTTTTGCCCTTTGTCATCAAAACCTATGTTCCCCTCGGCATCAAAGGTTTGCTTGTCGCCTGCTTTATCGCTGCTGCGATGTCCACTTTTGTTTCCATCATCAATGCCAGCGCCGCTTACTGGGTGAAAGATATCTATCAAGCATACATCAATCGCGAAGCCAATGAGTCACAGCTCATCCTCCAAAGTCGCCTCGCCTCCGTAGCCGTGGTGGTATTGGGATTGTTGTTTAGTTTACCCGTAGTGAATATTAACGATATTTGGGGTTGGCTCACATTGGCATTTGGTTCGGGACTGTTTGTCCCCCTGTTGCTGCGGTGGTACTGGTGGCGGTTTAACGGTTATGGTTTTGCTCTAGGGACTTTGACCGGAATGGCAGCAGCAATTATCACGAAATTGCTGGGTATTCCTCTGCCGGAATATGCGAATTTTTTGGTTCCCAGCGGTTGCTCTTTGCTGGGGTGCCTGGTGGGGACTTTGCTCACCCCTCCCACGGATAGCGCTGTGTTGGATAATTTCTACAAAGTTACCCGTCCTTTTGGCTTTTGGCAACCTATTCGCCAACAGCTTCCCCCCAATATCCAGGCGAAAATCAAATCGGAAAATACCCGCGATATCATTGCTACTATCATTGCGGTTCCCTGGCAGTTGGTGTTATTTATGACGGGGATGATGTTCGTAATGAAGCAGTGGGATAATTTTGGGGTTTTACTGCTGGTGTTGATTTTGCTATCTATTGGGCTGTATTTTACTTGGTTCCGCCACTTGTCTAAGGAGGTGAAAGTGGAATAGGGAGTTGGATGCAGAAAACGGGTTTGTGAATTTAAACCGGTTTTTTTGATAATACTTCTGAGGACACGGCCATGCCGTGTCCTCCAATCGGATTATCTATTTCTCCCCCATTCCCTGATTAATATTTAATTTCTAAACTGACATTAGCTTGGATTTGCTGCTCGCCGCCGATAACTGGGGTACTGTCAGCAGCGGAACGGGCGAAAGACTCTTTCTCATAGAATTGTTCGGGGGGTGGGGTGGCGGCGTTGACTTGAATGTTGATGATTTCCCGGCGACTGAGGTTGAGCGCGGCTAACACGGTGTCGGCTTGTTGCAGAGCGTCGTTAGTGGCGGCGCGGAGGGCTTGTTGTCTAGCGGCGGCGATCGCCTCATCCGTCGCCACAAAACCAATCCCATCAATGCGCGTAGCTCCCGCATTTACCGCCGCATCTAAAATATCTCCGGCTTTTTCCGTAACCACCCGAAAACTCACTGTATTAGTACCAATATATCCCGTCAACCGCTGTTGGTTATTTTGGTAGTCATAAACTGGATTTAAACGAATACCGGTAGTTTCCAGTTTGTCCACATTCTGGGAACGGAGTAACTGCACCACTGCAGATGACTTTCTGGCTACTTCTTCTTGCACTTCTTTGGCATTTTTGCCCTGAATTTCTACCCCCAAACTCACCCGCGCCAAACTGGTGGGAATGGAAACGATACCCTGACCACTCACCATCAGGCTTCTGGTGCGCTGTTCCTGTGCTGCCACTGGTTGTATCGCTCCGAAACTCACCGCACCTACCGCCATAAATAACGCGGCTAACGCACTGCAAATAGGGAGTATCCCGTTTTGGTAACTATTCTTGGTCGGGCGAAGCATTCTGAGGATTAATTCTCGGTCGATCGCGCCAGATAACTCGCCAGAATGCTTCGCCCCTACAAAATCGGGATGTTCCCTGTAACCAGGCTTATTTGTCATTGGTCATTTGTCCTTTGTTGGTGATAGTAATCGCCCACCCTAAATCTACTCTGAACCCCTAATCGGAACCAATTTGGGCTAAAGCCCAACTACGAACCTGTCTCCTTGGTTCTGTTGCGATAGATATTCTAGATGCTATTACGACGATTATAGTTCCAGGGCAGGATAAAAATTAGGGTGAGCGAATGCCCACCCTACATCTCGGTTTAATATAAACCGGGTTTCTTCACCAAATCTGGGTTAGTCCAGAAAGCCGGTTTCTTAACCAAATATCGGTCAAAATCCCAAGATTGTCGCAGAAACCGGGTTTCTAATCCGTGGACAACCCTTTAGGTGGCTTCCACAAAGTAGCCGCTGCGGCTGAACTCCTCTTCTTCGGGGGTGAAGTTGGGGGAGGCGTCCACCAGTTCGGGGTCAAATTTATAGGTTTCTGGCAGGAAGTTGCCCGCCACTACGGCTTCTTCTAAGTCTTTGATGTGACTTTGGGCGAGGTCGCAGGCTTCTTGGATACTGGCGGCGTCGCCTTTTTCCAGCAGTTTTTGTAATTCGGCGCGGAGTCCCGCCAGACGTGCCATTGGTTTGAGCAACGCATACACCCGGTAGAGCCGATCGGTGGCGATGCTCACGTGTTTGAGAGCTTGAGAGCGGGCCAGTTCTGAGTCCAGAGATGGCCAGTAACGGCTGGTGTAGAATGCTCGTTCGTCTTTATGATACCACTGCTCGGTACGGGCGATCGAAGAGGAAACCGTGTTATGCAGTTTCCAGAAGAACAGGCGCAACGACGGCCCATCGGCTACCGTGGAGAGCTTATCATTAATTGATACCTCAAAATCCGAGAGGTTCGGGTCACGCCCCAAAACCAGATACTCCATCGGATACATTTCCACCTCTTTATTCTGCACCACATACATATTCAAGTGGTAGCGGCAATAAGGGCAGGGATACATGGTGGCAAACAGCTTGAAAAATTCCTGGAATACGGCCACCAATGCTTTTTGCTCTTCGGGAGTTTTGGTGCAAACAATTTCCGCCGTGGTATGGAAGAAACGCCACACCGCCGGACCGATAAAGTAAGGGAAACTGATGCGCATTTGGGCATCTTTAATGTCAGAGCGTCCCAGATATACGTCAATAAAGGAGACGTAATGGGAAAGTGCCCCAGACTCGCGCCCAAATTCTTGGCGTTCCCGGCGTTTTTGCACCCCATTGAGGTAGTGGCGGGTGAGGTTCCAGGCTTGTTTGATTTCCAGTTTTTGTTTCGGGCTACAGTTGGGGAAGTTTTCCGCTACATCAGCAGCATATCGTCCAAATTCTCCTGCTGCTTTGGCTTCTTCATACCATTTGTTTAAAGCGGCTTCATTGGGGATGGTGTTTTCTTGAATATCGGCGGCGCTGGTAACGCTAAAAGCTGCCAGCAGTTTGGGCATGAAATCTTCATACCAGTAAACGGCTGGCATCATGGCACCGTCTATTTGCTCGTCGGCGTTATCGATAATAACGCGGTTCCACTTTTTCAGGTATTCTTTGGGGTCTTCGCCGGATGGTGGCGGTGGCGGCGCCATTTCTTGATTGAGGTCCATCTGGCGCAGGCGGTTGAGTTCGTTGATGGCGAGGACGCCTTCGACCACATCGCTTAAGCTGATGTGTTTTTTCTTCATGGTGATGGCGAACTCGACGCCAGCGGCGAATTTCTCCCGCACGGTGGTGGACTTGCTGCGCGCCTCGAGCATGGCTTGTTCTTCGGCGAGCATTTCTGGGGTTTTTTCTATGGTTGCCCAGTTGGCGATACGCTCTTGCAGGCGGGCGTATTCGGCTTGAATTGATTCTGCTACGGCGTCGAGAACCGGATGGCAGGCGGGATCAACGATGCCTAAGCCTTTGTAAACGGCGATCGCCTTGGCCACAAATTTGGTAAAATCGCCGATGCGATAAGGCAGGTTTTTTGCCCGCAGGTGGGTTTCGCTGTTGGCGGAGAAGTTTTCCCGGAAGCTGCGATATGCGGCTCCTTGCACCAGGCGAAATAGCCCAATTTGCATCTGCAGGCGGGAAGTACCACGTCCTGGTTCTTGGCGGGGGTGTTGGGATAGTAGCTGTTTGAGCTGGTCCACTTCAGACGTGGGGGCGCTAGATGCGGCGGGAGCTGGAGTGGTGGGGGTGCTGGGTTTCGGCGGTGTGGTGACGGCGGGGGAGTCGGTGTAGGTGCGTCCCGTGGTTTGCTCGGGCACCAGTTTGCAGAATTCCTCAAAGTCGATCGAGCCGTCGCCGTCGAAGTCCACTTCTTTGAGCATTTCTTCGAGTTCGGCTTCGGTGAGTCCGAACTGACCCATCACCTCTTTCATTTCGTCGGCGGTGATATGTCCGCTGCCATCTTCGTCAAAGACGCTGAAAGCTAGCTTGAGGCGGCTAATGCGATCGCCCCTTTGCGCCACCATCAGCGCTTTGAACTCCTCAAAATCAATGGTGCCCGAGGCATCCACATCTACTTCTTTAATCATCTCCCGCAGCTCGATGTCGCTGGGATTTTGTCCCAAAGAGCGCACCACCTGCCCCAGTTCTTCCACGGAGATGGCACCGCTGCCATCCGCATCAAACACCGTGAATGCTTCCCACAGCTTCTGCACTTCGGCTTCGCTGATTGTCGATTTTGTCATCTCTGCCGATGTCATCAATTTATTCTCCCTGGTTTTTCCGTCAAATAATTGCTCGTTAGAGTTTTTTGGCTGTTCTGTTTAGTATATCCTGAGTCATTTGTCCTGAGTCATTTGTCGAATAACTTAATATCCCTAGGCTAATCTCTACCATATGGTATCACCACGCCAAAACTCCCCTCCGGGCGGACTTGGGGTTTAGCCACCGGCAATTTTAAATCTCGCGTAGGATAATGTCAAGGTAATGATATGGGCAATTTTTCACTAATTTTTATCAATTATTTGTCACTTATCCCTGGTAACATATCATCTCATCAATCAAATCACAAATGACAAATAACAAATGAGAAACAATAATGTCATATTGAGATGAGTCAACCTCTTGACAAGGGGGCTTTTTTTTGATATACTTTCTGTTAAAAGTGCATAAATTCTGTCCCTCCCATAGATTTAGACCTGTTTCTCAACCCCAGGGTCATCCGCTACAAGTAACAGGGTGAAGAGAGGGTCAAAGTCCGGTGGGCTTTTAGTTGCCGGACGTTGGCGAGGGTCCCAGGAGAAATCTGCTATGGCTAATTTTTAAATTAGCTCAAGACAAATCACTGCCATAGGTTAACGCCTCCCATCTACTGCGCTCATTTTTCCTTTGACCACAAGGGACAAGGGACAAATGACATATTTATTACCAAATGACTTTTGGTAACAGCTTTGACATTTATGTGAAAATTAGTGGTGTTTGAGTGGTTTATTCAAATACTAGAATTTTCTGGCTTTGGGTTTCTGGTGAAAATGTTCTCAGAGCCTGATTTTGTGAAAGAGCAACCCGGTTTTTCAGCCGGTTGCCTCAATTATTCACAAGGATAAACTTGGTGAGGGAAGGCTTTTTGCATGAAGTCGTCTTTGGGATTTCTGCATCCACATATCATGGAAAAGTCAAAAAGAGTGCAATTTCTACCAAGTGATGTCAAAAAAATCGACCATCAGGTAGGATGTTTTGGTTGTGAGATAGAACAAATTTACCCGGAAATAGCTGGGGTTTTCGGCTGGCTATTTACGGAAATCAAGCGGGAAACTTCAGCTCCTGAAGCTCAATGCTACCGCGTCAGCTACAATATATATCAGGAAGTTCTGCGCATCTGCTCCCAGAGCGATCGGATTAAAACATCCCAGCAAGTGGATGTGTGGGCACAAAACCTGGCTAAATATCGCTTGCAGCAATGCTTTCACTATTATCGCCACGGGGTGAAGCGAGGGCAAATAGAACTGCATGGCACTCTGAGTGCGATGGTTTACCGCTATTTTATGCCCGGTGGTGGTCGGACAAATCATGGGTGGCGTCAACGGGCGATCGAAGAATTTTTGCAGGGATTTTATGAAGATAGTTGGAATACTTTCCGCCGGGAAACTCATCTGAGTGAAACCTATCGCGCCTCCACCCGGTTGGAGCAAGCGGAATACATGGCATTTACCGAACGCTACGCCAAGCGCAATATCGGCTTTCGGGATAAGTCTAGCCAGCAGTTAATCGTGTTGCGGGTAAAAACTTTCCTGCAAAAGCAGCGGCGGGAAATTTCCCTGGATTTAGAATTGGGTGATGACGAGACGGCGATGTACTCAGACAGTATCACTAATGAAGTTTATCGCTTATCGGCGCAGATGGTGATGCCAGTTGTTACCCCAGCCGACCCGATTTGTGCTAGTATCATTGAAGAGTTGCGGTCTTATCTGGAAAAGCGCCAGCAAAGCCAATGTGCCCGCTACTTTTTCCTGCTGCTGGATGATAAAACACCGAAAGAAATAGATGCAATTTTGGGCGTGACGCCTCGCCAGCGGGACTATTTGCAGCAGCGTTTTAAGTACCACTTGATGCGGTTTGCTTTTAACGATGCCTGGGAATTAGTGCATCAATGGTTGGATGCAGATTTAGAACAACATCTGGGGATGAATTCTCAGCAATGGCAGGTATTTGAGTCAAATTTGACTGAAACTCTCCAATGCTTGCTGCGGCTGAAACAAGAGGGACTTTCCGATGGCGCGATCGCTCGCCAACTGAAATGCTCCCTCAAGCGCGTTCAGCGACTCTGGTCAGACATTCTCGAACGCGCCTGGTTAATTCGCAATGGTTTAGACACCCGTACCAGCGCTTAACTCTATCCGCTTAATTCCCCGCTTGCCCCTCACCGGGCAAGCATTTTTTTTGACCAAAGTATGATATAAATGTAAAAGGCAAACCACCATCCCTCACCAGAAGCGCCACCACCCCATATGGCCAGTAGAGCATCCCGAATGGATAGCAGCGGTGATAAGCTATCAGGTGGAGTCTGCCAACCAGTTTATGGTATTGCGGTGTCCGGGCGATCGGGGATAATGGGCGATAATGGAATTGAAAGTTGGGGAACTCAGGAGCAACGGAAATGCTTAAAGCAACGGAAAATCGCTATATCGTCAGAGATGATGAAATATTGGGAGGCGAACCGATTATCAAAGGCACTCGCACTCCGGTAAGAGCCATTGTGGAAACGTGGCGAATGGGAGTTTTGCCGGAAGAAATTCCCATAGGAATGCCGCATCTAACCCTGGCTCAAGTGTTTGATGCTTTGAGCTATTACAGCGACAACCGGGATGAAATTGACTACTATATTGAACGCAATCGCATTCCCGACGAATTAATCTGCCAGAAATCGTTCAGCCATTTCTCTTAATTTTGAACGAAGTTACAGCCAATGAAATGGAAAATCAAGTCAGTTATATATAAGAGAGGATTTTATGCAGAGCATTCACTTAAAAACCACTGTGGGAACTGATGGTGTGTTGCGAGTCCAGTTGCCCCCAGAATATCAAGATAGGGAATTGGAGGCAATTGTTATATTAGAACTGTTGCCCAAAAGCGAGTTAGAGACACCACCGAAAGCATCGGGATGGCAACCAGGATTTTTTGAAGAAGTTGTCGGTGGTTGGGTGGGGGAACCCTTAGTGAGAGAAGACCAGGGAGACTACGAAGTAAGGGAGACACTCTTTTGACTTACCTGCTAGATACAAATGTTTGCATTCGGATTTTGAATAACACGAGTTCCTCTGTCTCGCGTCGATTAGCGGCTCAACAGCCAGAGGATATTTACTTGTGTACGGTGGTGGAGATGGAGCTTTACTATGGAGCGTATCGCAGCACCCAGCAAGCGCAGAATATCCATATATTGGAAAGTTTTTTAGAGCAATTTACTATTTTGCCGTTTAGTTTAATCGCAAATCAGCTAGAATAGCAGGACAGATTCGTGCCCAACTTGCCGCACAAGGGACACCAATTGGCCCCTATGACCTGCAAATAGCCGCGCTCGCTCTGGCAAACGATCTGACGCTAGTCACCCACAATACCGCAGAGTTTGGACGGGTAGCAGGATTAAAGATAGAAGATTGGGAGGAGACCAACTAGGAGTTTTTCACTGACCACCCTTACCGAAATCGTCAGCAGCTTTAGCTAGGTATCTGGTGGAGTCTGCCAACCCGTTTATTGTGTTGCTGAAGGGAACTGCGCATCAGGGGCGATCGTGGAATTGAAAGTTGGGCAATGAAGTGCTAAAAAACACTCTTTATTGATTTGATGCGTTTCCCCTGATTGCGTCACATCATTTCTAACTGGAGCATCAGGGTTTCCGTAGTCCAGGTAGGGCAACCACAGCCAAAAAAATCATAATCCTCTGTCCAAATTGCCGCCGGTAATGCTAATGCTAGCGCCACAGTTTCCCAATCATTTGGGTCTCTGGGAATGCGCTTTCTGGCTTCAGGTTCTAAATGGGCGTAAACAGACTCTGGGACAAACTCGATATAGCTGTTAATGGCTAAATTGGCTGCTGTCAGTAACTGCTGCTCGGTTATTTCACTAAACCGCCCCCGTTCTCGCATAATCCTCAGTCGCCGCTGCAGTTCATAGCGAGTTTCATCTATAATTTTTTCCCCAGCATAAATTTTTAAATTGGGATTTGCCAGGAAAGCGCGCCCCCGATCGCGCAAAACTTCACCCACCAAAACATTGGCATCAACAATTAAATTCATCATAATTCTATTTGGATGCTACTGCGGTTTCAAAGGGAAAAGGTTTACGCGGATCCAGGGCATCAATTAGCTCATCTCTACTCATACCGCTTTCTGCCGCTGCTCTATCCAATGCTTCGTCTAATCTATCCCACAATTCATCATCGGCGGCGGTATCGCGCTGCCGCACGGGGTAAAAATATCCCAACAGCTTGCCCTCGTGTTCCACTTCTAGAGCTTCTTGGCCAGCCAAGACTTGCAGCGGCAAATCATTTAATTGAACTTTTTTCATAAATAGCTAAATCTCATGCTTCTGAACTATTATAACATATTCACAGGAAATGTCAGAAATTCATTCCCAAGTTTGCTAAATTAATTAAATTAATAAATTTTGTGCTATTGTAGCAAAAATGCGAAAAATCAGGAGAAAAAACGGTGAGTAGAGTATTAATTACCGGTGCGGGACGGGGTTTAGGTTTGGCGTTTGTGAGGAGTTGTCTAGAAAGAGGAGATACCGTTTGGGCAGGAGTAAGGCAACCGCAAAAAGCCCCCCAACTGACTGAACTCCAGGCCAAATACCCCCAGCAACTCCATCTCATCCCCCTAGATGTCACCGACGCTGCCTCCATAGACTCCGCATGGCAGCAACTCCAAGCCGAAGCCGGTGCCTTAGACTTACTGATTAATAATGCCGGAATTAATTCTATGAGCGCCGATGCGGGTGGTTCAGCGGCACATTTGCGCTTGGGAGAACTGGACAGTAATCGGATGCTCGCCATGTTCCATATTAACGCCGTAGCGCCCCTGATGCTGGCTCAACGATGTATCGATTTGCTGGCTGCTGGCGAAAACCCCCGCATCATTAATATTTCCTCTTGGCTGGGTTCTCTCACTAACAAAACCAGCGGCGGTAATTACAGTTATTGCGCGAGTAAAACTGCCCTAAATATGCTCATGCGCGCTCTCGCTTTTGAGGTGATATCCAAAGGCATTATTACGGTAATTTTTAACCCCGGATGGATGCAAACGGATATGGGCGGACCGAGGGCTAAGCTGACCCCAGAGGAGTCAGCTCAAAGTATTCTCAAAGTCACGGAAAAGCTGACCCCCAGTGATGCGGGGCGCTTTCTTAACTGGGACGGGACGGAGCATCCCTGGTGAGGAGATGGGGGGACCAGGGGACGGGGGGCAGGGGGGAGTGTGGGAAGTGTGGGGAGTGTGGGGAGTGTGGGAAGTGTGGGGAGTAATCTTCCCTCTCTTCCCCCTCCTCCCCATCTTCCCCCTCCTCCCCATCTCCCCATCACCCCGTCACCCCGTCACCCCGTCACCCCGTCTCCCTAGGCGCCACCCCGGAGTTTATCCAAAACGCCCCGGTCTTGAAGCGTGGAGGTATCTCCGGCGATTTCCTGACCGGCGGCGAGGTTGCGCAGGAGACGGCGCATGATTTTGCCCGATCGCGTTTTCGGCAAATCTTCGCTAAAGCGAATTTCTGCCGGACGAGCTAAAGCGCCAATTTCGCTGACTACATGCCGCATCAGGTCTTTTTCCAACTGTTCCGAGGCACGATAACTATCTTCTAGGGTCACGAAAGCGACGATCGCCTCGCCGCGTAAGTCGTCCGGCTTGCCCACCACCGCCGCCTCGGCAACTGCGGGGTGAGATACCAGAGCCGATTCAATTTCCATCGTGCCCAAACGGTGTCCAGAAACGTTAATCACGTCATCCACCCGACCCATTACCCAAAAGTAACCGTCTTGATCGCGGCGGGCCCCGTCACCGGCAAAGTATAGGTATTTCCCATCTTGAGGGGGGATATGTTCCCAGTAGGTGCGACGGAAGCGATCGGGGTCGCCGTAAACCGTGCGCATCATGCTGGGCCAAGGATGTTTGATAACTAAATAGCCCCCTTCGTTGTCGCCTACGGGGTTGCCTTCCAAGTCCACCACATCGGCAATAATGCCCGGAAAAGGTAAAGTGGCAGAACCTGGTTTGGTGGGAATCGCTCCCGGCAGGGGGGTAATCATAAAACCGCCGGTTTCTGTTTGCCACCAGGTATCGACGATCGGACATTTCGAGCCGCCGATCACTCGATAATACCACATCCATGCTTCCGGATTAATTGGTTCTCCCACCGTGCCCAACAGCCGTAGGGATGACAAATCACGCGCTTTCGGCAAATGTTCACCCATTTTGATAAAAGCACGAATTGCCGTCGGTGCCGTATAGAAAATCGTCACCCCGTATTTTTCCACCACATCCCACATACACCCAGGGTTAGAAGCGCGGGGGGCACCTTCATACATAACCGTCGTGGCACCATTAGACAACGGCCCATAGACGATGTAGCTGTGGCCGGTAATCCAGCCGATATCGGCGGTACACCAGTAAACATCCGTATCTTTCAGGTCAAATGCCCACTGGGTGGTAACGTGAGTGTAGAGGTTGTAGCCACCGGTGGTATGGACAACACCCTTGGGTTTGCCCGTAGTGCCGCTAGTGTAGAGGATAAAGAGCATATCCTCACTATCCATCGGTTCGGCGGGGCAGTCGGCTTTAGCATTAGCTTGTAAGTCGTGCCACCAATGGTCCCGCCCGGGTTCCATGTGGATATTGTTGCCAGTACGCTTCACCACCAGGACATTATCCACACTGGGAACGGCGTTATCCCCGATCGCTTTATCTACTTGTTCTTTGAGCGGGACGATCGCATCTTTGCGCCACCCCCCATCAGCCGTAATCACCAGTTTAGCTTCAGCGTCTTTGAGGCGGTCCTTGAGAGCTTCCGCACTGAAACCACCAAAAATCACCGTGTGGGTAGCACCGATGCGCGCACAAGCCAGCATCGCCACGGCGGCTTCGGGAATCATCGGCATGTATATCCCCACCACGTCACCCTTCTTCACCCCCAACTGCTTCATCACATTTGCCATCTGGCAAACTTCCCGGTGCAGTTGAGCATAAGTCAGAGTCCGCGAGTCCCCCGGTTCCCCCTCCCAGATGATGGCAGCTTTATTTTTCCGCCAAGTCGTCAAGTGGCGATCCAAGCAGTTATAGGAAATATTGATTTTCCCCCCTACAAACCACTTAGCAAACGGCGGTTGCCAATCCAGCACCTTATCCCACTTTTGGAACCAGTGCAACTCCTTATCCGCCAAGTCTGCCCAGAATTTCTCCGGGTTCGCCGCCGCCTCTTGATACAGTCGCCGATATTCCTCAAGGCTCTTTAATCCCGCTTGTGCCGAAAACTCCTCCGGCGGCGGAAACATCCGGTTTTCATGCAGTATAGATTCAATAGTAGGTTGTGACATTTTGAGTTTTACCCCTACGCATACTTAGCATCATCATTTTTACCCCAGAATCGCGCCAGAGAATCTTTAGTTTTTTTTAACTTTTCTGTCCTCCCAGACCCCCAACCCCGTCACAAGGGGAACCCGAACCGTCTTCTTTGCCCCCAGATCTGGATTTAGCAGCCGGAATACCTGCAATTATCTGGAAATATCATCTAATTATTCAGCTCCGCCATTGCCAAAAACCGCCATTTTCCCTGCCTCCTAATCGGGAAATTATGCTTGACATTTTCCGCCAATTATTTTACAATAAAATAATCTCCTAAAACCACTTAATTATATGAGTCAAGATGATTTACTCGATCGCATCGCGATCGACCCCAACATCTGTCATGGCTACCCCTGCATTCGCGGCCACCAAATTTGGGTATCTTTGATCCTCGATTATCTGGCTGGGGGCTACACAATTGAAAAAATTCTTGCAATTTACCCCAATTTAGAACAAGAAGACATTCTCGCTTGTATTGCCTATAGTACAGAAGCCAACCGCTGCTCTTCCGTAGAGCATCAACTCCATATGAAAAAGGAGGATGCTATTAACCAGTAAATTGTGATCACATATTGTTGGTTGAGCCGATGATATCCAGCCGAAGTGGCAGACCTGGAGGTGCCAACAAACTTACTCTTCCAGCTAGGAGCCATTCCCAGCATCCCAAGATGATGGGGCGAAAATCACAAATTATGCCTCTAATGATGCCGCCAATTTTTCAGGAATTTTTCTAATTGCCCCCACCCAGCCGAAATGAGGGGAGACATGACAACAAAAAGGACATCATGGCTGAGAAAAATCACAATTTATGTAAAGCCATAGATGGGGCAGCGACAAATTTAAGCTCTGGATATATAGGGATAATGAGGTGTCATAGCGGACAGGAAAAGAGACATAACCTGTTGACCATAGCTTTAGCCCCATTATCCCAGTGGTGATTTTAGTTGCAATTTATAAATTAAAGTCCCCAAGAGGAAAAATTTGCCGTATAATCGGGATATCTCGGCTGACTGGGAGATAAAGGCATGGGGGCGGATGGGGGTGCTAGGGGTTTAGTTCCCAAACTCCTACCTTCTGCTGTGAAACAAGGTGATTAGCAAGCGCGAATGGTGAACCCCCACCAGCAAAAAATAGTTACAGGGTGCCGCGATGCTAGGGCGACGCCTGACGGCGATGCTAACGCAACGTCTGACGACGATCGCAATTTTTATGGACGTTCATTCCCCCCGCCTGGTGGTGGTGAGGGAGAGGGGGTTGTGAGTGAAGACCTCGAATTTCCAGTATTTTTCAGAAAATTTCGCAACTGTGGCAGCTTTGTCGCAATTTTATGATACAGATGGCACCAGGGATACATGTCGCGCTAATCGAGCAAGGGGTAGAGGTCTGGAATGAGTGGCGGGAGAGCAATCCTCGCGTGGAACCAGACTTGAGGGAGGCAAAGCTGCACAAAGCAGACCTGAGACAAGCCAATCTCACGAAAGTGAATCTGTCATCGGCGGACTTGAGCATGGCAGACTTGAGTATGGCTAATTTGGAATGGTCGAATCTCTACCAGGCGAATCTGGTAGAAGCAACTATCCATAGCACGAAGCTCTACAAGGCGAATTTAAGAGAGACAAATCTCACGATGGCAAATTTGGGGCATGCGGTGCTGACGGGAGCTGACCTTTGTATGGCGAATTTGTACCGAGCGAATCTGACGGGAGCAGATTTGACTGAAGCCACTCTCTACACGGCTAAGTTGCGGGAGGCGGAACTGCGGGAGGCGGATTTGCACCGGACGGACCTCAGAGAAGCGGATTTGACCCAGGCGCATCTGAATGAGGCGAACCTAACGGAGGCTAATTTTACGATGGCGATTTTTTCTTTGGCGAATTTGATTGGGGCGACGCTGTATAAAACTAATTTGTATAAAGCTAATTTGAGTTTGGCGAACCTTTGTATGGCGAACCTGTTGGGGGCGAGTATGCGGCGGACGATCGCGATCGGCACCAACTTTATCGGGGCCAACTTTTACCGCGCCAACCTCCACAAAGCCATCCTCATCCAAGCTGACCTCAGAGAAGCCACTCTCAGCGAAACCATCCTCACCCGTGCCGACCTCAGAAAAGCTAACCTGAGTATGGCCAACCTCCGAGACGCCTCTTTATCTGACGCTAATCTCGCGGGAGCCAACTTGACTAGAGCCAACTTGTACCATGCGAACCTCGAAGGAGCATATCTCAGGAGCGCCATCATGCCTAATGGCCAGAAACATGAGTAGGTAGGGGTTTGGTTCCCCTACTCTGTGGAGTTAGTCTTGGGTGACTGGGGGGGAGTGACTTCGGCGGCAGCTGTGGCGACTAACTCTGTGAGTTCCTCTACCGGAGGAAACCGTTTGAGCTGGGTCATGCTTTTGACCAACAGTTTGATTAACAACTGTAGCTGCTGAATATCTTGCGGCTCGGCTCTTTCTCGGAAATCAAAGGAGAGTTGGGTCAGTTCCGATCGCAGTTTGGCCGTTTCTGTGAGCAGTTCAGCAATCACTTCCGTTTGCTGTAGCTGGCTAACGCTTTCGCGCAGCTCTTCTACTGCCTTTTTCAGTCGGGATAGCTGAATCACTTCTGGGCGAGCGTTGAACTTTTGGGTGATGATGTCTAACTTGCCTGTGAGGGTGATGTTGCTTTGCTCTAGCTGCTGGCAATTTTCCGTGAGTCGGGTGAGACTGGGCTCGAGTAATTCCCGCTGTTTGCGATCGATTTGGCCTAATGCCTGTCGCATCCGCTGGAAGTCTTCGGGGTCGAAACTGGCTTTGCTGGCCAGGGCGCGAATTTCTGATTGAATGGCGGCGATTTTTGCTTCAATCCGGTTGATATCAAATGGTTCAGAAATGGCTAATAATTTTTGCCGCAAAGTTTCTACTTCAGCGGAAATATTTTGATAAACTTTATTCGCCATAAAGGAAGATTTATTCTCTAAAATGGAGATAGATTTATGCAAATCGCTAATTTCTTCCTCGATTTGTTTGAGATTAACTTCCTCTGGCTTGGGTAGGGAGGCAATTTGGCGGGTCAATTCGTCACAACGCTGGTCAAATTGGGTGCTGACACTGGTGTTTTGCATATAGTGCTGTTGCCACAGCCGCTGACGGTTGGCCGCGTTCAAAGCGATGGCGATCGTCAGGGGGGCAGTTGCCCAGACCAAATGCTGCCCCATCGCCGCCACCACCGACCCCACCACTGACCCCAGCACTGCGGCATATTCCCCGATTTCTAGGGGATGCAGGTGGGTGAAGATCGTTTTTAGCGGCGGTAGCGGGTCTAATGCTTTCCCCATATTTCCGGTGGATGAGTTTTGGTTGTTAGTGGGTGGAAATATTGGCTTTGGCGTTGCGGTTGGCGGTCTTGGTTGCTTCTTGGTTGGCTGGGGGATTGGTGTCATGGGGCTCCCTGATGCTGTTGCAATATTTTGGTAAACCGGCTTGATGCAGATGCTAGACTTGCGTTTATTTTATCTGATATGAACTTTTATCTGGGAATTGACTTTGGGACATCAGGTGCTAGGGCTATAGCTATCAATGCCTCTGGGGAAGTCCGTGCAGAGGCACGGTATGATTTTGGGGCATTAACAACGCTGACATTGGCGGAGCTTTGGCAACAGGCATTGTTTACCATCATCGGCGAAATCCCGCCACCGGTGCGGCAGGAGTTGTTTGGCATCGCTATTAACGGCACTTCCGCCACGGTCATGCTTTGCGACCAGACAGGAACACCAGTTGCAGAACCGATTCTCTACAATGATGCGCGGGGAGTAAAGGTGCTGGAAACCCTCCGGGCAGTGGCCCCCCCAAACCATCCCACCATCAGCGCCACCAGTTCCCTTGCCAAACTTCTCTGGTGGTTTGATGACAGTTTGGGTGCCCTCAGTGCTAAAGGACTATATTTCCTCCACCAAGCTGACTGGCTGAGCTTTCTTCTCCACGGCCAATTAGGCGTCACTGACTACCATAACGCTCTCAAGCTCGGCGCCGACCCCGATCGAATGTCTTACCCTGACTGGTTTTCCCAGCTTAAAACGCAATTACCACATTTACCCAGAATTGTCAAGCCGGGGACGCCGGTGGCAGAAGTCCGGCCAGAAATCGCTGCGGAATTTGGCTTACCGCGACGTTGCCGCATCGCCGCTGGCACCACTGACAGTATCGCCGCTTTCCTCGCTTCTGGCGCTAAAGCTCCTGGCGAAGCTAGTACCTCTTTGGGCAGCACTTTAGTTTTGAAACTGCTCAGCACAGTCCGGATTGATGATGCCGAAAAAGGCATTTACAGCCACCGTTTGGGTGACTTGTGGCTGGCTGGTGGCGCTTCCAACACCGGCGGTGCTGTTTTGCGGCAATTTTTCACCCATGAAGAACTGGCAGCACTGAGCTGCCGCATCAATCCTATGCAAGAAAGTCCTTTCGACTATTACCCTCTGGTCAAACCTGGGGAACGTTTTCCGGTTAACGACCCCCACCTACCACCCAATTTATCACCCCGACCAACTGACCCCGTGGCATTCCTCCACGGCTTATTAGAGAGTATAGCCCGGATTGAAGCTCGGGGCTATGAACTGCTGGCAGAATTGGGCGCCGAGCCGGTGCAGCGGGTATATACTGCGGGTGGCGGCGCCCAAAATCCTACTTGGACTGCAATCCGACAGCGACAACTGGGGGTGACTGTGGTGCCTAGCCTATCTACAGAAGCGGCTTTCGGCACGGCGTTGTTGGTGCGGGATGCTTGCTTGTAGGGGGTTGGGAGATTAGGGTTTTAACTGCCACAACCGGATTGTGTTATCGTTGCTGCCGCTGGCAAGTAGTTTGCCGTTGGCGCTGATGGCGAGGGCGAATACTGATTTTTCATGGCCGATGAGGGTTTGCAAGAGTCTGCCGCTGGCTAGGTCCCACAGGCGCACGGTACGATCGTCCCCTGCACTGGCAATGGTTTGGCCGTCGGGGGTGACGGCGACGGCGTAAACTTGCAAATAATGGCCGCTGAGGGTGCGCACTGCCTGACCATTTTCGGCATTCCACACTTTGACTGTGCCATCAGCGCCGCCGGTGATGAGGAAATTGCCCTCGGGGGTGAAGGCAAGGGAGTTTACTTCTTGGCTATGGGCGCTGATGCTGAGCAGTTGTTCGCCGCTGTTCACATCCCAGAATTTGACCATGCCATCGCGATCGCCGCTGACAACGATCCTCCCCTCGGGACTAAATGCTACCGCTTTTACCCCATCGTCTAACGGACCGAGGCTGCGGATGGCGTTCCCTGTCTCCACGCTCCACAACCGCACGGTATTATCCCAACTGCCACTAGCTACCATTTTGCCATCAGGACTAATTGCTACGGCTTTTACTTCTCCTTGGTGGCCCTGGAGGGTGTATAGCAGTTTCCCCGATCGCATATTCCACAGGTTTACAGTCCGGTCATCGCTACCGGAAATGAGGGTATTGCCATCGCCACTGACGGCGAGGGAAGTTACATCCCCCAAATGCACTGAGAGGGTGAAGCGTTGTTCTCCGGTGTTGACGTTCCAATATTTAACTGTATCCTCAATGCTGCCGCTGACAATTACGGGACTGTCGGGACTGAAGGCTAAGGCAAACACGGCAAAGAGATCGTCCCCGATCACCCGCAGAAATTCCGCCTCGGGTATCGCATTCTGAGCTTGTGCGGTGGTTAGAGGCGGCTCTGGCGGGGCGCCTACGACTCGTGGGGCAAAAGGGAAGTAGAAAGAGATACTGACGGCTGCGGCTGCTAGCAATCGCTGCCTTGCCTGGGTGCATAGGTCTAGTGGCAACCACGGGGGAATTGCCCCCACAACATTTTTCGATAACAATGGCTTGGCACTCATTGAGTTAGTTAATAAAGATAACAAGTCAATATTCCACACCGCGTCCCTTACAGTCGGCGATGAATAGAAATTTAGCAGCTTTTAGATTTTTTGGTGGCGGGGACTTGTGGGACCCGAAGCCCCGGTGACTCGCAGACGGGGTTCTTAGATGCTCCTAACTAAACTGGCTACTACTATCGCTACAAGGCTTTGCCCGATCGACTGCCCGGAAACCACCACAAAATTCTCTGTCGGGAGAGATTTCGTGAGTTTGTTCGGCTTCATGGAGACCAGATACCAGCCGAGAATGCCGAGCTTTGGCCGGGAGATATCAGCTAATGTAGTATAGCATTTCTCATATGGGTGAGGTATGCAGCCCCAATCTGTGATTCCTATCCCTGCCGCAGTTTATCCTCGCAAATACAGCTTCCAAGCGGGTCTATCTGGCACATTCCCTCACCCCAAACCCCTCTCGACCAGAAGGGGAGAGGGGGCAATGATTGGTAACTCATCATTTGATCAAGTGCTGGATTTGGGTGGGGATGCGTAGGGGCGATCGTCCGTACCCCAGAAACTAGGTTTCTCCTCTCAGATATAATAAACTATCAGCTCCAATAACGGAGCCGAATTGTACAAGCGCCAAGGGTTGATATGACTCCTATAACTGCGGTTTCACCTCCCATGACTCTGGCTCTCCCCCAATGGCAACCCGCCACCTGGGATGATTATGTCGCATGGCGGGACAATCCTGATTTAAATAAGGACGTAAGGCTATTTTTTCACCAGGGGTATCTGTGGGTTGATATGGGTAATGAAGGAATTAACCACGCGAGGTTTAACGATTTATTCACACTGGTATTTTTTGTCTGGTTTGCTCGGCAAACAGGGTTACTGGTGGATTCTTTAAGCGGTTGTGTGATTGAAAAACCACGAACCCAAGCAGCGGCTCCAGATAAAGTGTTATATATTGGTGGTAATTCCCCTCAATGGTCAGAGGGAGAACCGCGAGTAATTAATTTAGAGAGTTGGCGAGTGCCGGATTTAGTGGGGGAAATTGCCGATACTACTTTAGCCACAGATTTAGATGAGAAAAAACAGCTTTATGCAGCGTTGGCAATTCCCGAATATTGGGTAGTAGATATTAAGGGACGGCAAGTGCTGGCATTCCGGTTACAATCGGATGGGAAATATCAACAAATTGCTGTTTCTGTAGCTTTAGAGGGATTGCCGATTTCCCTGTTGTCGGAAATGTTAGAGCAGATGAATGAGGGGAATAATATTATAGCGGCGGTTTGGTTTAATCAGCAGATTGCTGATTTTTAAGAAAGAAACCGGGTTTCTGGGTTCGGGTATGGCGACAATCTCTGCATAAACACCGCAATATTCCTCGTCAATTCTCCTGATTGAGTTACAAAAAAGCCCGTGATGATGAGATTGACCTTAATTCACTGACGGGCTAGAGATTGCCTCCGCCGCGTTGGGCTCAACCTCACAACTACCGCGATTATTGTCCAGAATTTTCTGGTTTGATTACACTACACCACCTTAAATCGATGCCGCTTGGCTAGCACTTGCCACTACTGTAGCAGGAGTCCCCCAAAAAATTTCACAACCAATATTAGGAAAATGTTTGTGAAATTGTTTGTGAAATTGGCTGGCTCAAATGGGGGGTCTAAACCCCCTATTTTGACTCAAAGCATGAATGGGGAGGCTTTGCAGGTGCTGTAGCCGCCGTCACCAGCAAAATTTCACAACCAATATTAGGAAATTGATTGTGAAAATGTTTGTGAAAATGTTTGTGAAATTCGCTAGGTTCCCTGGGTGTGGGTGAGGGTCCATGCTTGGCAGTGGGGAGATAGGAGGTTTGGCGGCGGCTGTGATGTGGGGCCATTATCCTATCGTCAGGTGGGCAATGCCAAGCCCAACTCCCAGGATGCTTAAATTTCTGGATCAATCCCAGCCGATCGCAACTGTGCGGCTAATCGTTCCGATCGCTGCCGTTCCAGCTCTAGCTGCTGCCGTTCCAGCTCTAGCTGTTGTTCTGCCAACTCCTTTTGCTGTCGCTCTAACTCTTTTTGCTGATATAAATCCACATAATCCACAAACTTTTCCCCATTAGGCGCATAAAGTTCTAAGCCCTCATCGCCTAACTCGAAACGCACCCCCAATCGCGGTGACACCCACCCCGGCATCGGGTCAATCACATCGAGCATCCCATCGATTCGCCGCCAACCGCTTAACTCTTTCCTTTGCGGGTCGTAAAGGTAATATTCCTCTACCCCATAGCGATTGTAAAAGACTAATTTCTTATCCATCTTAGTTTGAGTGTCGCTGTCAGAGCGCACCTCAAACACCACTTGCGGCGGGATATTATTTTCTAGCCACTGTTTGTATGACTTGCGATCGCCTTTCCTGGTGCCAAACGCCACCATCACGTCAGGGGCTTGGGAAATATTCGGTTTTCCCTCTACGGGATACCAGAGTAGGTCTCCCGCAACAAACACATTTTCATCATCTTTAAAAATGGCGTCACAGCCGCCTTTTATGGTAGTAATCCATTGGTATTGGATGGTACTATCTGCCATTGGTTGACCGTCACTGGAGGGATAGATAATTGCTTCAGTAGTTAGCTGCATAGGAGTTGCAGAGTCTAGGACTCGGCGGTAGCAACAATGTTTGAATTGGACTATTTGCTGTTAGGCTGATGAGTGAATCAAACAGCCTGTTTTGATGATATCTTATTTTGGGTTAGGGGGACAGAAACGGGGACTGAGAAACCCGGTTTCTTGACCCCGGCTTCCCAGAACAGCCCCCACCCTCACAAGGGACCCTCTGCAAAAATTGACAAAAAAACCTGGTTTCTCAGGGATGCAAATGTGACGAGTTGTGCTAAAATTTGCGTTACTCACATAAATGATTAATATATGACATCTCAGCCAAATGAACCGGAAGACTTTGCCGAGGCGGCGGAACGATGGGATTTGGACAGGCTGTATGCTGATTTGGCGGCTGCGAAGGAAGATGTGGGCTCTCACCCTCGCCAGGGCCTCACATCTACGGAAAAAACCCATTTGCGGGGATTGCTTTGCGGTTATAGTCCCGTAGAGATGGCGAGAATACTCCATAAAACCCCTAAAGGACTTTACGCAGATTTAGCGAAAACCCTGTATCGCTACATAGAAATCCTGACGGGAAACCCCTTCAGCTCTTGGAATAAGATTGTACCAGGGTTGGCCGAGGCGGGATATAGAAAATTATCCCCGAGACGGAGCCAAGATTGGAATCTGGCTCCTGATGTTTCCATTTTTTACGGTCGCACGCATGAATTAGCACTCTTGCAACAATGGATTGTAGGCGATCGATGTCGGTTGGTGGCATTATTGGGGATGGGGGGAATGGGCAAAACTGCCCTCGCCGTGCGGTTGGCGCAACAAATCGCCGGTGACTTTAAATATATCGGCTGGCGTTCTCTCTCCAACTCTCCCACAGTGCCACAACTCCTCACCGAATTACTCGGTTTTTATCCTCACACTCAGGGAAACCCACTAGATTTTTATCCCTTATTGAATTATTTACAAAACCAGCGCAGTCTCATCATCTTAGATGGATTAGAAAACCTCCTAGCTCCCGGAGAGCTGGCGGGTAAATATCGCGATGGCCATGAGGAATATGCTAATTTATTTAAGCAGGTAGGAACTACACAGCATCAGAGCTGCATCGTGATTACCAGCTCAGAGAAATCTAGGGAAATTAGTTTGTTAGATAGTTTAATTGAGCCGGTTCGCTGTTTAAACTTAGCAGGATTAGAGCCAGATGCAGCGGTAAAAATTATCAAAGACAGACAGCTACTTGATGAACATAAGTGGGATGATTTAATCGAGCGGTCTAGTGGCAACCCCTTGGCGCTAAAAATAGTTTGTGGCATTATCAAAGGAGTTTTTAAGGGGCGAGTGGGTGAATATTTCCGGCATAAAACCATGTTTATGGGAATGCTGAGAGAGGTTTTGTCATCTCAAATTAATCGCTTGTCAGATTTAGAACTGCAAATTATGTATCAGATAGCCATATCTGGGGAACCGGTCGATATCGAGCAATTGCGTCAGTGGATTTCCGCATCGGTTCCTATGTCAGGAATTATGGAAATCTTGAATTCTTTAATTTGGCGATCTTTGATTGAAACCATTGGCCAAGATGATGTAACTCTCTACACAATTCAGCCAATGGTTAGAAAGTATCTGATTAACTTATTTAGTCAACCAGATATTGGGAAACTGCCATAATTCTATTCATAACCTGTAGGTGCGATTCGCGAATCGCACCTACACCCTACAGAACCTGATTTTCTTGCGGGTTTAAAACTGAATCATGCTATAATCAGTACAGATTACATAAAAAATTTGGTGAGGGCAACCAAGATATATGACTTATGTTGTCAATCCTCTGGCCAAAACTGAGACTTTGCCAGACCATACCCAACTACCAGAATCTGATGGTACTTTTGTGAAAAATTTTCAGGAGCATCCCCAAAGCATTCTCTTAACTGAGTCGGTGAAAAACCTGCTGCAAAAACGTCATCCTGATGGCCAATATTGTATCGGACAGGATTGTGGGATATACTGGCGGTTAACTGACCCACCAGAGCGGGGTGCGGAAGCTCCAGACTGGTTTTATGTGCCGAATGTGCCGCCGATGTTGGATGGACAAATCCGGCGTTCTTATGTGATGTGGCAAGAACTGGTGCCACCGTTAATCGTCCTGGAGTTTGCGTCGGGAGATGGGGCGGAAGAGCGGGATAAAACTCCTCTGAGCCGAGCGGAGGAACCGGGAGCGAGGAAGCCGGGTAAATTCTGGATTTATGAGCAGGTGATTCGTCCGGCATTTTATGGGATTTATGAGGTGAAGCGTGCCAGCATTGAACTGTATTGCTGGGTGGGGGGTGAATATCAGTTAGTGCCTAGGAGCGATCGGGGTCATTATCCCGTTGCACCCCTAGGAGTGGAATTGGGAATTTGGCAGGGTCAGTATCAGAATATGGAACTGCCTTGGTTGCGTTGGTGGGACGAACAAGGTAATTTATTGCTGACGGGTGAGGAACGAGCCGATCGGCTGGCGGCGCAGTTAAAAGCTCTGGGTATTGAGCCAGAAGCGTGAGTTAAGAAACCGGGTTTCTTGTGCGGGCGAAGCATTCCGGCTTTGAGGGCGAAGCATTCCGGTAATAGGTTATCGGTTAAAAGCGACAGGTTTTTGGCCGTCAGGCTTCGCCCCTACTGTAGGTTGGGGGGACAGAAACCGGGTTTCTTAACTAAATCTGGGTGAGGATGCAGAAATTGTGGTAGCCACCCGGTTTCTGAATCTGCTAAAATCTACATAACGTTAAACGGTTTTAAAGGTTATGCTACTAGAATATAATCCTAGACATTGCTTGCCTTCCGCTGAAGATTTACCCGATTCTGATGATACACCTGTGGATAATCAATTACAACATCTGATTCCTGGACTCCTGGAAGCAATTCTCGCCCTAATTTGGTCAGAAAAAATGGACTGGTTTTTTGGGGTGGATATGGGCATTTATTACGACCCAAATCAACCGGCGATCGTGCCTGATGGATTTCTTTCTATCGGAGTTCCCCGAATTATAGACTCAGATTTACGGTTATCCTATGTGTTATGGGAAGAACAAAAACTGCCGATTATGGTGTTAGAAGTAATTTCCCAAACCCGACGGGGAGAATATACCAATAAGAAAATAGAATACGCTCAAATGGGAATATTATATTATGTGATTTATAACCCGCAGCGGAAAAGAAAACCTCGGTTAGAAGTCTATAATCTTGTAGAGGGAGAATATCAATTATTACGCGGTGAACCTGTGTGGTTATCAGAAATAAATTTAGGTATCGGTATAGGGGAGGGAACTTATCAGGGAATTCACCGAGAATGGTTATATTGGTATGATGATAAAGGGGAAAGATATCTAACTCCAGAAGAGCGAATTTTCACCGCAGAACAAGAAACATTGGCAGCTAAACAAAAGGCAGCTAAATTAGCAGCAAAACTGAGAAGTTTAGGCATCGATCCAGAGAATATTGATTCATAGAATCTTATTCACCACAGAGGCACAGAGGGCACAGAAAATAAACTGGGTTTTTGCGCTGAAAGAAACCCAGTTTATTGTCCGGGCGAAGCATTCCGGTAATAGGTTATCGGTTAAAAGCGACAGGTTTTTGGCCGTCAGGCTTCGCCCCTACTGTAGATTGGGTTCGGGTTTCTTAACTAAATCTGGGTGAGGATGCAGAGGTTATCGCAGAAACCCGGTTTCTTGGTCTGTAGGTTGGGGGGACAGAAACCGGGTTTCTTAACTAAATCTGGGTGGGGATGCAGAGGTTATCGCAGAAACCCGGTTTCTTGGTCTGTAGGTTGGGGGGACAGAAACCGGGTTTCTTAACTAAATCTGGGTGAGGACGCAGAGGTTATGGCAGAAACCCGGTTTCTTGGTCTGTAGGTTGGGGGGGTTGGGGGACAGAAACCGGGTTTCTTAACTAAATTTGGGTGAGGATGCAGAGATTGGAGACAGAAACCCGGTTTCTAGCACTCATACCCTTTTATCCCTTCAATAAAAAAAGGACACGGCAATGCCGTGTCCCTACGGTGTGATTGTGATGTGTATCAGTGAAAGCTATATCAAGCCAAATGTCAGTCTAGATGAGGATGAAATCATCACGGCTAATATTGCTGGCTTCCACTCCAGTGAGGGATGCCAAGGGTTGACCGTTTAAGTTGATGAGAGTCGCGCCATCTCCAGGGGCGATCGCTAACTGTTCAAAGGTGACACCATTGGCTAAACCTAGAAAATCTATGCCATCTTCAAAGTCTGTGATGACCTGATTTTCCCCTCCTGGTTGCAAGGCAAATACGTTGTTGTTGCCATCGCCTGTAAGAGTGTCGTTAGTTAATTCGCCATTGAGGGTGTTGTCAGCACCATCGCCAGTGAGAATATCATTCTCGGCACTCCCGGTCAGGGGGTCGATGTTGAATGCTTCAAATGCCCCAAATGTGCCGTCAAAGCCTGCAAATGTGAAAGCCTGTCCACTGCGGTCTTCGCTGAAACCAGCTTTCATAAAATGGTCGAAACCGTTGCGGAATTGCCCTTGGTTCACCGCCTCAGCCACATCGGGATAGCTGGCAAGATAAACGCTGTTACTGAATGTGCTGCTGGGGTCGCGTCCTTCTCCTAAGCCAACTTTGACAAAGTGTTCAAAGCCATTGCGGAATGCGCCTTGATTGACCGCTTCTGCTACATCTGGGTTTTGGGCGAGATATTCCTCAGCGTTGAAGGTTTGTGATATGGCGTTAAAACTGGGCAAGGGATTACGCCCTTCGGCTAAACCGACTCGGATCAGGTGTTCCAGTCCGCTGGCAAAAGTGCCTTGTTTAACCGATTCTGCTACATCCGGGTTTTGCGCCAGATAAAATGTTTCCAATAAGGAAAACTCGGAATTGGGTAAGCGTCCTTCAGCGAAACCATATTTGATGAAGTGTTCAAACCCGTTGCTAATGTCCCCTTGGGCAACGGCGGCGGCTACGTCTGGGTTTTGGTTGAGATAGTCGGCAAAAATAGCACTGGGTACGCGCCCTTCCTCGAAACCAAACTCGTTGAAGTGTTCTGAGGCGCTGCGGGTTTCGCCGGATTCAACGGCGGCGGCTACGTCGGGGTTGGTTTTCAGATAAAAGCCTGGGTTGAACAGGATTTTGGCAAGATTACTGGCGTCATTGCCAAAATTGTTGCTGCCAAATACTGCATAGCTCTTACCGGGAGTATTGTTAAATAAGCTGCCGGGACTGCCGATAACTAGGTCATCTGTACCGTCATTATTGATATCTCCTGCTTCGCTGACGGAGGTGCCTGATAAGTCTTCGGCTTCAGCGCCGTTGAGGACAAAACCGTTGCTGCCATCGAGTTTTGAGAGATTGATGGCCGCCGGGAATCCGCCGTTGTTGCCAAACATGATATAGGTTTTGCCAGCAGCGAATTTGTCATTAACGGTGGATGCAGAAACGCCCAGAGCGATATCGTCTATGCTGTCGCCATTCATGTCTCCTGCGGTGTTGACTGAGGTGATGGAGTTGCCATCAATGCCGTTAAATACGAGGAAACCGTTTTTGCCGTCGAGTTTGGAAAGGTCAAGACTGGCAGAAAATCCTTTATTGCTGCCAAATACGATATAGCTCTTGCCTAGGGCATTTTCCGCATTCTCTGCAACCATCAGGTCATCAATGCCATCGCCGTTGATATCCCCGGCGCTGCTGACGCTGGTGCCGGAATTTTTATCAATGCCGTTGAGAATAAAGCCATTGCTGCCGTTGAGTTCGGAGAGGTTGAGGTTGGCGGGGAATTTGTCGGACGAGCCAAAGACAACATAGCTTTCTCCAGCGGTGTTGGCGCTGTTGGGGTCAGCTTCGGTGCCGATAATCAAGTCAGCTATGCCGTCGCTGTTGATATCTCCTGCTTTGCTGACGGAAATGCCTGCATTGGCAGCGGTGTTGTTGATGGCAATGCCGTTTTCGCCGTTAATTTCGGCGAGGTTGAGACTGGGAGCGAATCCTTGGGAGCGTCCGAAAAGGATATAGGTTTTGCCGGAACCGCCGCCAGCAGCACCGGGGACGCCGACGAGTATATCGTCAAAGCCATCATCATTAATATCTCCGGCACTGCTGACTGCTAATCCCAGGTAGTCAAATTCGTTGGTGCCGTTGAGGACAAAGCCGTTGCTGCCGTTGAGTTCGGAAAGGTTTAAGGTCGGAAATCCGGCGTTACTGCCGAAGAGGATATAGGTTTTGCCTGCATTGTTTTTGCCGTCAACGGCGGCACCAAAGGCGCCTACAATCACGTCGTCAAAGCCATCGTTGTTGATGTCTCCGGCGCTGCTGACGGAACCGCCTGAGAAACTTTCGGCGTCGATGCCGTTGAGGACGAAACCGTTGCTGCCGTTGAGGGTGGAAAGGTCAAAGTCGGCGGGGAATCCGGCGGTGGTGCCGAAAACAACAAAGCTCTTGCCTGCGGCGTTGCTGCCGTTGGGATCGGCGGCAAAGGCTCCTACAATCAGGTCGTCGATGTTGTCGCCGTTGAAGTCGCCGATTTTGCTGACGGAGACGCCGGAGAAGCTACCTGCTTCCGCGTCTTTCAAGACGAAACCATTGCCACCGTTGAGGGTGGAGAGGTTAAATTCGGGGACGGTGATGGTGACTTTGGCGGTGTCCGTTTCGGTGCCGTCGGTGAGGGTGTAGTTGAAGCTGTCTGTGCCGGTAAAGTTGACGGGTGGAGTGTAGGTTAGTTTGTCGTCGCTGGTGTCGTCGGGGGTGTTGTTGTTATCCCGTTGCAGGGTGCCGCCTGCGGTGGTGGTGGTGTCGAAATTGTTGATGGCAAGGGGGACGCCAATGGTGCCGCGATCGTTGAGAAGTACCTCGATGTTGACGGGGGTGTTGGCGGTGGTGTTGGCGCTATCATCGGTGGCGTTTGGGGGAATGATGACTGCTAAAGCTGCTGATGCGGTTTTTGAGTTAAAGGCACTTTGCAGATATAACTCGTCAAAGTTGCTGAATACGAGATCGATAATTGTAGATTCCAGAATCTGGGGATCGGTAATGCCAGCGGCGAGTGCCATTTGTTCGGCTTTCTGGCGATCGGCGGGGTCGAGGTCGTCAATGGTAACGTATTTTGATGGAATGAGTCGATTGGTAAAGGTTTCAGTAGTTTCACCGGGTTTGTAATCAAATAAGGACTCTGCTTGGGATATGCGCCAGCTATCTTCATATTTGCCATAGAGATCCTCGGGCGCAATGGGTTGGCTGAGTATAGTTCCGTCGCGCAGGGCAATATCATCATCTGTTTTGCCGTTGTTATTGCCACCAAGACCGAATACTTTTCCTTCCCGACCTTCTGCCAGGAATATGTTAACGTCTACATTAGAAACCACCAGTTGCTCTCCAGCAGAATTAAGAACTACCGTGTAGGTTGTACCTTCTCGATAGATGCGCCCACTGCCGACATTGATGTAGCTACCCTCGGTTATGTTCGTGGGTTGTCCATCAATTAGAAGCGGCTGGTTTTCGTTGAGATAAAATGCCACCCGTTTGTCATCTATTTTAGTGGCTACTGCTGTATTTACCGATACGGAGTCGTTGATTGGTTTTTGCCGAACTTGAACTTCTAGGTCGCCGCTGGTGGATTTTAGGAGAATGAATTCACCTGCTGATTGAAAGTCGTATCTTAATCCATCCAATGTAACTAAGTGAGGATCCCCGGTACTCGGTAATCGCTTTTCCGGTTGGGGTGGTTCGGGTGGGCCGTAGTCATCATTGATAATTGTCCCAGTGGCATTTGCCGAGTCTGTGCCTTTACAATCAGCAAAGAGTTTACCGTTTTGATCTTTGACTGTAAGCGTGAAAGTTTCATCTGGTTCTATTATTGTGTCTCCAGGTATAGGAATTTTTATTTCCCCACTGGTTTGACCTGCGGGAATGGTGACTGAACCACTACCTTTAGGTGAGGTATAGGATAGAGTGACCGTCTCATTAGGTACATCGCGTAGTGTTACTGGGAACACCATATTTGTAGTGCCGCTATCACCTTCCTCTATGCTTGCGTCTGAGACTGAGACAGGTAAGTTGTAAGGAATTTCGTATTCGACTTCAACTATTAGATTTTTGGTTCCATCGGGATTGCTATCATCTTTTTCTTGCCCTTGAATTTCCGATGTTTCAATAGCCTTGATAATTTTGCGGGATTCAACAGTAGGATCGTTAGGGAAGAAAGGTATTGGATCTGGTTCACTACCAATCAGCATGAATGGAGGACTTGCTAAACCTTCAGATGGAATTCTTGTCTCCGGAATAAACGGACCGACTGAAAGCTGACCAACATCTATTCCTTTGCCTATTCCCAATATTTGGCCACTGCCACTTGCTTCAAGCCCTTTCACAACAAAATCGCCTTGTAGTACAATACCTATATTGTTCTTAACTGCCCCAACAAGTTCGTATTTAGCGGTTAATTTCATCATTCCGCAGCCCGTTGTTGGAGCTACAATTTCAAAAGAATAATTTTCCAGGTTTTCTCCATTTTTTAAAGTTACCGATCCCCCGTTATTTTTTGAATTATCATCCAATGATACTTCCTTGACATTAATTGTTTTCGGCTCAAATTTGAACTCTTGCTCCAAGCCCAAGCCAAGATTGATTACGAGATCAAGAATATTCAAATCGGCACCAAAATCAAATCTTGGCTGTTTTTTTAGTCTCTCTTGAGCATCTTGAATTTTTTGATCGTATGTCTCTTTAATTAAATTGGCATTTGACAATCTATCTTCTATTTGCTGCTCCTGTTTGGTTAGCTCTTCTACCGTTTGAATTCTGTAACCAACCTGTCGCGTAACTAGATCTAACTCGCTCTGTACAGTTTTACCCTGTTGAAGTAATTGTTCTACTTCTTGTACTTTAGTTTGTGCAGCTTTTAAATCGTTTTCAGCATTCAATCTCCTTTCTTGAGCAGCTTGTAATTGTTTTTTTGCCTCTTCTACTTCTCCATTGGCTATATCGTCGCCATTTTTTAGTCTTTTTATTTCTCCATTTGGACTTTCTATCTTAACCTGCAAACCTTCCAATTTAATATCGAAATAAGAAGTTTTGTTGTATTGCTTCAAAGATTCTTTTAGTCCTGCATATAGCGGAATTTTGTCCGTCAAGAGAAGGCGATCTAAGTCAAAAGCTAGATTGATAACGTTCTCGTCTGTCCTTCCTGTTGCAGTAACAACTGGTAGAGACTGTCCATTTTCTATGGAAGTTTTTAAGGAACTAATATCGGGCGGATTAGCAGTTAATTTTCCTCCTAAGACATCAATATCTACCTGATTGGCTAAAATCGAAACAAGATCGATTTTTGACTCTGCCTGAAGTCCTGAAAAATTTATCCCAGCTAGTGATATTGTTTCTCCTGTCCAAGGATTTGTCAAGTTTGGCTCAGTAGTAAACTTAGCCTCTGCTAACTTGAAGTCGAAGCCCAAGCCTATATTAGGTAACTTAAATGCTTCTGACTCTTCTCCTATATTGCTAAAGGATGGTGACGTAGCTAGAGGACTGCCTGTTTTTATTGTAGATATTTCACCTGGTTTAAGATTGTTTGGTAACTCTACACTGACATCGACAGGATAGAAAAATTTTGTTTTGCCAAAATCACCCCAATTAGCAAAAGTATCGAGTTTAATACTGGCAGGTTGAAGTTCAAATTCCCCTCCAAGGAAACTTCCCTTGAACGGTTGTTCTAAAAATTTTTTCTCAACCAGTGTTATGGGTTGATTGCTATTTGGAGATGTGTTATTCCAGCTAACATTTCCAGCAAAAAAATCGAGTGTATCTGATTGAACCTGCTGCTCAATACTCACCTCTTGCCCATCCAAAACCACCACCGCCGAATCATCCTCAGCTTTCAGGGTCAAGATGTCCGCCTCACTCAACTCCTTCCCCTCAACCGAAGCGGCAAAAAGTGCCCCCTCATCCCCTGGTGCATCTTCAGGATTAATCTGTGCATCTATATAATGTCCATATTCCTCCAAAAGAACAGAGCCGATCGCCCCTACATCTCCCGCATTCACCAACTCCCGCGACAGATAAATCTTACCAGTAGCTTGGGCAAAAGCTCCCCACGCTCCATTAATCTCAGCAGAATCCCGAACCTCAATTTCTGGAAACGTGCTAAAATCTCCAGCAGCCCAAGCCGCTGCCAAAACGCTTACTTTTTCCCCATCCAGGCGATCGCCAAATATCCCCAGCATTTTGGCATCATAATCCTCCTGGGTGGCAAAATTTTTCAGAAGCTCCCGAGCCGTTTGCCAAGCTAAATCAACCGTTTCCACCTTAGCCGCCGTTTCCAAAACCACTGTGCTTTCCATAATCTCTTCCTTGAGTCAAGCAATCGTGAAAGAAACCTAAAATGCAACCATCGCACCTATCCACCCACTCGCAGGGATAAAAAAGTCGCCCCCCCGCACGGGTTGAAACCGCGATGCTCCAGACCGAACCGCCTGGAATTTGCCCACGGAACAACTCTAGCAGTAGTTCCCAGAAAAATTTCACCCCCGATATTAGGAAATTGATTAGGAAAATGTTTGTGAAATTGGCCGATTTTTTTAGGGGGTCTAACCCCTCATTTGTTGAAACTCGGCGCCAGGAGAGGCTTTGGTAGCACAGCGTTATGTAGGGGCGAAGCTACCGGGCGGATATGCGATCGGTTTTACCTTTAGCAGAAACCGGGTTTCTTACGGAAAACCCCCGTTTCAGCACGAAGCACCTCGTTTTAGAAACCCGGTTTCTTTGGGATAGTACCCCCACACCCACAGGGGACCTCCATCAAATTTGGCGGCGGTGAGGGCACGGGGCGGACCAGAAACCGGGTTTCTTACGGAAAACCTCGGTTTCTGCACGAAGCACCTCGTTTTAGAAACCCGGTTTCTTTGGGATAGTACCCCCACACCCACAGGGGACCTCCCTCAAATTTGGCGGCGGTGAGGGCACGGGGCGGACCAGAAACCGGGTTTCTTACGGAAAACCCCCGTTTCAGCACGAAGCACCTCGTTTTAGAAACCCGGTTTCTTTGGGATAGTACCCCCAGAGCCACATTTCCCAGGGGACCCCCACCAAATTTGGCGGCGGTGAGGGTACAGGGTTATGTAGGGGCGAAGCTACCGGGCGGATAATAAATATCTACAGATGCCCTGTTTATTTATATGAACAAAAGTATTCACCAAATCTCAGTTGATGACGGTTCAGAAACCGGGTTTCTTAACCAAATCTTGGTTGATGACGATAAATATTGATAGAAACCCGGTTTCTTGGCCCTGGTTTCTTCCGGCGGTGAGGGCACGGCGTTATCAATATTTCTCGTTTCACCGATATATTAAAGATGCCGTGCCCCTACCAAAATCTCGGTTGATGACGATAAATATTAATAGAAACCCGGTTTCTTGGCCCCGGTTTCTTCCGGCGGTGAGGGCACGGCGTCATCAAGATTTCTCGTTTCACCGATATATTAAAGATGCCGTGCCCCTACCAAAATCTGGGTTTATGACGATAAATCTCGATAGAAACCAGGTTTCTTGACCCCCGTGGTGAGCAATCCTGCGGCCAATTTTCCTACAAGTGTTCTCCCCCAAGTTTCTCCCCCAGACCGACTGTGCCCCCAAAAGGGGTACAATCAGGATTGACTATATCTACCGCCAATCCTACCGCTCCCAAACCCTTGCACCATGAATACCACCAATGATTTCCTGAACCAACTCAACCCCAGCCAAAAACGGGCTGCGGAGCATTTTTGCGGTCCGATGCTGGTGGTGGCGGGGGCGGGGTCCGGCAAAACGCGAGCCCTCACTTACCGCATTGCGCACCTAATTCGCCACCACCGGGTAAACCCAGAAAACATCCTGGCGGTGACTTTCACCAATAAAGCAGCGCGGGAAATGAAAGACCGCCTGGAAAGGCTGTTTGCAGACACTCACGCAGAGGAGAAGTACGGGAAACGGTTTGCAGCCTTGGAACCGTTGCAGCAAACCGAAATCCGATCGCGTGTGTGGCGTCGCTACATCAAACCCCTGTGGATTGGCACCTTCCACAGTCTCTGCGGTCGCATCCTCCGCTACGATATCGAAAAATACACCGATGAATCTGGGCGCAAGTGGACGCGCAGCTTTTCCATTTTCGATGAATCCGACGCTCAAGCCGCCTTTAAAGAAATTGTCACCCAAAAACTCAACCTCGACAGTAAAAAATTTGAACCCCGCCAAGTGCGCTACGCTATCAGCAGCGCCAAAAACAAAGGCTATTCACCCCTAGAGTGGGAACAGTCTGCATCGGACTATCGCGATCGCGTCCTCGCCGACATCTACCGCCAATACCAAGACTACCTCGCCGCCAATAATGCCCTAGATTTCGACGACCTCATCCGCATCCCCACCGACTTATTCCGCCAAAACCCAGAAGTCCTCAACTATTGGCATGGTCAATTTCACCACATCCTAGTTGACGAATATCAAGACACCAACCGCACCCAATATGAACTAATTCGCCTCCTTGTCACCGATGGCGAGCCAGCATCATCATTTACCAACTGGGATAATCGCTCGATTTTCGTCGTCGGCGACGTTGACCAATCCATTTACTCCTTCCGCATGGCCGACTTTACCATATTGCTAGAATTTCAGCAAGACTTTGGCGACGGCTTGCCCGATGAAACCACCCAGACAATGGTAAAACTAGAAGAAAATTACCGCTCCCGGGAAAATATCCTCGAAGCCGCTAACCACCTCATTGCCAACAACACCGAACGCATCGATAAAGTGCTGCGACCCACACGCGGCGAAGGCGACCCAATTTACTGTTTTCGGGGCAGCGATGATGGGGAAGAGTCCAGTTTTGTCGTGGATCAAATCCGCCATTTGCAAAGTCAGCACCCGGAATTAAACTGGGGCGCTTTTGCCATTCTCTACCGCACCAACGCCCAATCCCGTTCCTTTGAAGAAGTCTTGGTCAGGAACAACGTACCCTATCGGATTGTGGGAGGACTGCGCTTCTATGACCGCAAAGAAATTAAAGACATTATCGCCTACCTCCGCCTCACTGTCAACCCGGCGGATAATGTGAGTTTAAAGCGCATCATCAACACCCCCACGCGGGGTATCGGCAAAACCACCTTGCAACGTCTGGAAGATGCCGCCATCCAGTTAAATGTGCCTTTATGGGAAATTATCAGCGATGAAACTTCGGCGCAAACTTTGGGGGGCAAATCGGCCAAAGCCGTGATAAAATTTGTGCAAATGGTGCAGCATTGGCAAGAGCAACTAGCCACATTGCCTGGGGCAGATATCCTGCAAGCGGTGATGGAGGAATCGGGTTATATTGACACCTTAACCCAAGAAGGCACCGACGAAGCCGAAGGGCGACTGGAAAACCTGACGCAGCTTTATAATGCGGCGGTGGAATATGCAGAAGATAACGAAGATTCATCCTTAGAGGCATTTTTAGCCAATGCGGCTTTAGCTTCTGATTTGGATGACCTGCAAGAAGGGGAAGAGGCAGTTTCCCTGATGACGCTGCACTCGGCGAAGGGATTAGAGTTTCCCGTAGTGTTTATGGTGGGAATGGAGGAGAGTTTATTTCCCCACTTTAGAAGTTTGGATGATGCGAAGGCGATGGAAGAAGAGCGCCGGTTGTGTTATGTGGGAATTACCAGAGCCCAAGAAAGATTGTATCTGACTTATGCGGGTTCGCGTCGTCTGTGGGGGTCGTTGCAGTCCAGTTATCCTTCCCGGTTTTTAGGGGAGTTACCCAGAGATTTGTTGCGGGGTAATGGAGTGGCGAAACGTCCTCGCCAGGTTCCTGCGGGGCAAAAATCTTCTGCGAGTTCCGCTAATGGGGGAGCTGGGGTGGTTTCCTGGCGGGTGGGCGATCGGCTAGAGGACGATCGCTATGGCTTAGGAGAGATTACCCATGTATTTGGCACCGGAAACAAAATCTCCTTAGCCGTGAAATTCGGTCGCGGTAATCAGAAAATCATCGACCCCAAAACCGCACCCATCAGAAAACTTTAGGCAGGTTTGTAGTAGGGGCGATTCGCGAATCGCCCCTACAGCCCAAACCAGGACTCGGAGACGGGGAGACGGGGACAACGAGCTGGATTGTTTCATTGTTATTTAAATTGACTATAAATTATGGATTGATTGCAACAACATTAAGTGCCTCATCAATCCGAACTACCGCTCCTGCTGGCAGCTCGGCTAATATATCGCTTGCTTGTTTCATCAAAGGAACGAGCCGATCGGGGCGAGTGCTGATTGAATCCAACACCACAATTTTCATCCCCAGGCTGGTCAAATTTTGTTGGTAAGGCAGGTTTTTATCCGCCGTAATAAAAGCATCGAAAGGATGACTCTTGGCTAAAGCCATAATTTCTCTATCTTTGAAACCTCTCCACCCCATATCGCTGACATTGCTAACCGAATGACCGGCATCTATAAATGGCTGTTTCAGCTTTTTGCTCAACAGATTTTCATCCAGGAGTATAAGCATTGGAATTGCGCTCCTGATCAATCATTAACTTAGCCACCTGCTCCAGCACTTGAATCGCCTGATTCTCCAGGTAGGGAAAATCATTAATAAACTCGGCCAGACCTTCCTCCCCCTCCAAGTAGTCGAAAAAAGTCTGTACCGGTACACGACTGCCTACAAATACATAGGCACCGCTCATAATTTCTGGATCCGCGTGAATAATTCCTCTGTTTTCCAATATTTTTTCAATTTTCATAAGTAAATCCACATAATTAAACTTTAAATAAAATTAGGTTCTGTAGGGTGGGCAGCCCGGTAAAACCTCTCCCCCCCTTCCCTAAGAGGGAAACAGGGTTTGTTCAGCCTTAAACTGCTAGCCACCGGCTCAGGGATTAGGCTTGCCTATAGTATTGCACACTTTGCCCATTTCAGCACCCCCCATTACCTCACCAATGCTACATTGTACTTATTCACATGAATTAGATAAGAATCAAAAAATTCGACCCGCCGAAAAATCGTCATTCATGCCACATCATGGGGCCTTCACCAGGGCAGGGCATCGGGGGCTGGGGTCCCTCCCAGAGGGGAACGCCCAGCGATCGCCCAGGCACAAACGATAAATTGCTGGCGGCCATATCCCCACCCACAAACGATAATTGTGCCGACTTTGTTCGGGTGGGAAATGCCTGCCCGTCAAGCTGATAATCCCTTTGTTTTATAGAAAACCAGGGCTAATGAGCTAAGAGCAGTCACTTGAGATAAATCTTAATTATTTTTTTTTAATTAATGCCTAGAGTTATTACTATTTGCTATGGCAATATTTAACTAAAAGTGATAGGATATCAGCCAAACATCAGGAAAGCAATATGGAAAGAGGATTATTGTGGCTGCCATTATTAGGACTGTTTATCTGGCTAGCCTGGGCGGGGTGGAATGAATATCACAAAGTAGAAGCATACAAAGTTTGGGCCGCTAATTTTGACCGTGCCAAATACGACATCTATGCAGTATTAGGACAAAAAGGCGATTTGCTCACTTGGGGCAAACCGACGCGCCAGGGACCGGTGAATCTGCAAAGTTTTTCTTTGAAAGATGTCAACTCCTTGCGCTTGCTGGTAAACGGGGAAGCGGTGGAACTGGCTACAGAACCTGTCAATAAAAGTGGTAATGTTTGCCTAGAATTCACCCTGGTGGAGACGGTGGTACTCATCCCATTTACCGAGGTGTCCCTGGCGCATTCTTGGGGAAAACACTTGCAGCAGGATTTGCGATTGTGACCCAGTTTTTTTGAAGTTCTTGGCCCCCTCCTTCAGCCCAAAATTGAGGTTTGTAGTTAGGCTTCAGCCCAATGTGCAATTTTTGGAGGGCTGAAGCCCAACTAAGAACTGGGGAAGGTGGAAATGACAATATATATGGCCGCACCTTTTCCATCATCCAAATTGTATTTCAACTAATTTAAGTTGTCAAGGGGTTAGGAAAGTTTTTTTGAGGCTGGTAGTTGGGCTTCAGCCCAAAAAATGTGAAGTTTTTGCAGGGCTGAAGCCCAACTAGGAGCTAGGGAAGGTGGATTAAATCCAAACTAAGAACTTGGGCACCATTTGGCGGTATATGTAGAAAATGGGATAAATCGTCAGGAAGTAAAGATGAGTGCTAAACCGAAAATTATTGTGTTGGATGATGACCCAACTGGGTCCCAAACTGTGCATAGTTGCTTACTGCTGATGCGGTGGGATGTGGAAACGTTGCGGTTGGGGTTGCGCGATGAGCAACCGATATTTTTTGTGCTGACGAATACCCGATCGCTCACGCCAGAAAACGCCACCGCTGTCACCCGCGAAGTCTGCCAAAACCTGAAAACTGCCTTAGCCGCCGAAAATATCACAGAATTTTTGGTAGTCAGCCGTTCTGACTCCACCCTGCGGGGACATTATCCGGTAGAAACCGACGCGATCGCCGCCGAACTCGGACCATTTGACGCCCATTTTCTCACCCCCGCCTTCTTTGAAGGAGGACGCTTCACCAAAGACAGCATCCACTACCTCATCGTCGAAGGCGTTCCCACCCCAGTTCACCAAACCGAATTTGCCCGTGATTCCGTATTCGGCTACAATCACAGCTACCTGCCAGACTACGTAGCCGAAAAAACCCAAGGACGCATTCCCGCCACCGAAGTAGAGCGGTTTCTACTCGCCGACATCCGCGCCGGGAGTTTAACGCGCCTCATCCAGCTATCAGGGAACCGTTGCGGCGCCGTCGATGCAGAAACCCAAGCCGATATGGACCAGTTCGCCGCCGACATCCTCGCCGCCGCCAGTCAAGGAAAACGTTTCCTCTTCCGCAGCGCCGCCAGTCTCCTTACCTCCCTCGCCGCGCTCGGTCCCCAACCCATTCCCGCCGAAGACATGGCAAAATACGTGCGCGAAGGCAAAACCGGCGTTGCCATAGTCGGTTCTCACGTCAAAAAAACCACCCAACAACTAGAGCGCCTGCTCCAAGAACCCGGCACAGTTGGCATAGAAATAGATGTATCCCATCTATTAGAAGATGCCGCCGTCCAACGCGATACATTATTAGCAGAAACCCTCGCCAAAATCACCGCCATTCGGGAAAATGGCCAAACCCCCGTCATCTACACCAGCCGTCAAGAATTAGTCTTCGACAGCGTAGAAGTCCGCCTGGAATTTGGGGCAGCAGTTTCCGCCTTATTAATGGATATCGTGCGCGGTTTGCCCAAAGATATCGGTTTCCTCATCAGCAAAGGCGGTATCACCTCCAACGATGTCCTCAGTACCGGTTTGGCATTAACCACCGCTCGCCTCTTAGGGCAAATTTTAGCCGGTTGTTCAATGGTACGCACCCCCGCAGACCATCCCCTATTTCCCAATTTACCAGTAGTCCTATTTCCTGGTAATGTAGGCGATGCCACCGGCTTAGCAACGGTTTACCGCCGGTTGAGCAAACACATTTAGCTGTAGGGTGGGCAGTAAGAAAGCCCACCCTACAAAATCAAATCCAATGAAACCAGAAAACTTCAAACTCCAAGCCGAATTAGCCTATCAAAATGGTGATTTAGCCACAGCAGCCACCGCCTGCCAACAAGCAATTCAACTTAATCCCCACCAAGCATCATTATACAGTTTACTGGGGCAAGTGCTGTGGGATATGGGGAAAACCGCAGCAGCACAACGCTGTTATGAGCAATGGCGCCAAATGCCACCGGAAATAGTCGCAATTAACCCAGAAGCGGTAGCATATTTTGATAAAGCCAATACCTTGGCAGTGCAGGGCAAGTTATCAGAAGCAGTGGCTAACTATGAGCAAGCATTGCATTTAGAGCCTAACTATGCAGCCGCTTGGGTGAATCTGGGAATTATCCAGCGAAAACTGGGAAATCTAGATGGAGCCATCAGGTGTTACCGCCGAGCTTGTGCTGTCAACACCAACCTAGTTGATGCCTATTATAGCTTAAGTAATGCTTGGGCGGAAAAAGGGGAAATTACCAAAGCTATTGCCTGCTGTATTCAAGCATTGGAAATCAAACCAGACTTTGAGCCCGCTTATTCAAATTTACAATATTTACTCCTGCAACAAGGTAAAATTAACTCAGCGTTTCCCTGTGCCTTGCATATTCTCCCCGTAGAAGTGCTGCAAGAATTTTACCCGGAACTGTTCCAGATGGTGGATAATGATGACACCGAAGGGCGAAGCATTCGCCAGTATATCCACAATGCCACGACAATTTACTTAAAGCCACCGAAAACCATAGATGAGAATCTGCATGGCTCTTTTAAATGGCGCCGCTATATCTATCCTAGCACTTTTATCGCGCAATTGCCTAGTGGGAGAGCTTGGGGCGATGCTTACACCGCTGCAGTAATTACGGCTGATGATAAACTTCTGTCAGAAGTCGCCCGAGGCAGTGCCGAATTGATATTAACCTCGCGGAAATTACCCCATCCCACCCATGTGGAGGGAAATTTGGCTTTTTTGTCCGTGCGCGGTGGCAATACTTACTATCACTGGATGGCGGACTTATTGCCCAAGTTTGAATTGCTGCATTTGGGTGGTATAGATATCAGCACTATTGACTACTTTGCTGTCAATAGTGCTGATTTACTCTATCAGCGGCAAAGTGTAGAGTTATTGGGAATCGACCCCAAGAAAATTATCCCCAGTTCCCAATATCCTCACATCACGGCAAAAAACTTAATTGTCCCTTCTTTACCGGGAAATCAGGGAATTATGACTCAATGGGGGGCGGAGTTTCTGCGTCGCCAGTTCTTGCCTGTAGCCGATACTAATAGGAATTTCCCTGAAAAAATCTATATTAGCCGTCAAAGTGCCAGTTATCGCCGGGTGGTGAATGAAAGTGAAGTTGTGGATTTTCTGGGCAAATTAGGTTTTGTCTGTGTTAGGATGGAAATGATGAGTTTTGCCGAACAAGTGGCGATGTTTGCGGGAGCTAAAGTTATCGTGGCTCCCCACGGTGCGGGTTTGACGAATACGGTGTTTTGTGAGGCGGGAACTAAAGTGATTGAGATGTTTGCCCGCCAGTCGGTATCGATTAATTATTGGTTAATCGCGGAGTTAGTGGGGATAGATTACTATTATTTGTTGGCAGATGGTTTGGATAAATACTATTTTCAGCGGGGAGAAGATAAGCCCCCATGTAATCACCCGCTGTATGAGGATATTTATGTGAATATATCGCGTTTGGGGGATATACTGAGGTTGGCGGGGGTGGGTAGTTAGGAGGGTGGGCGATGCCCACCACATATCTTTGGGGGGAAATTTCAGCGCGGGATGAATTTTGAAGGTGCGGCACTGTGACGGAGTTTAAATTCGGCCAGGATAATGCCTAATCCGGCTAAAATGGCGGTGGGATAAAAGGCGTAGGTGTAGCTGCCAAACAGGTCGCGAATTTGTCCGGCGATCGTTGTGCCAATGAGGGCGCCAACGCCGTAGGCGGTAAAAACCATGCCGTAGTTTTTGGCGTAATTGGCGGGGTTGAATAGTTTTAAAGTAGCGGTGGGAGCGAGGGCTAACCAACCGCCTAAGCAAAGCCAAAAGAGGGAGAAGGCAAAGATATATGTGAAAACTTGACCTTCTTGGGCATGGAGCATCAGGATGGAGGCGATAATAATGAGAACATAAGAAATGGTGGCGGCGCGGCGGGGTCCGAACCGATCGGCTAACCAACCAAATAGGGGCCGTCCTAGTCCATTAAATAGGGCAAACAGAGAAACGGTGAGGGCGGCGGTTTCGGGGGTGAGCTGGATAATTTCTTGGGCAACTGAACTGGAAATGCCGATCGCGGATAACCCAACAAAGGTGCCGATCGCGTAGCAAGACCACAAAGCATAAAATGAAGGCAGTTGCCAGAGTTTTTCCCCCTGATGCTCGGTTGAGCCGATGGGCGTAGAAGGCTCCCACCCCGGTGGTTGCCACCCTTTGGGAGGGAACTGCATTACCGAGGAGATGGCGACGATAATGATGGCAAAAGTGACGCCGAGGATGATAAAAGTGGGGAGGACGCCAAAAGCGTCGATCGCGCTTTTCGCCAGAGGCGCTGTCACCAGAGGCGACAAACCAAAACCAATCACCGTTAACCCCACAGCCAATCCCTTTTTATCAGGAAACCACTGGGCCGAAACCGCCAGAGGCACCCCATAAGCAATACCAATCCCAGAGCCAGTAATTACGCCATAAGTAATCGTCAACATCAAAGGGCTACTAGCGAAACCAGACAGGACATAACCCACCCCGATCACTATACCCCCCAGAGCCATCATTTTAGATGGTCCTACCCGTTGTAACTGAAATCCTGCCACCGGCATTAATAGGGAGTAGAGGAATAGCAAAATAGTGAATGGCAATAAACTTTTAGTGGCATTAATGTCGAATAAATCTTGTAAAGGACTGCGAAAGATACTCCAGGAATAAACCGTTCCCATGCACAACAATGCCACCAATCCCAGCAGCACAAATATCCACCGCCCTTTCGCCGCAGGCATTCCGAAAATCTGCAAATCCTTGGTATTTGTCATGGCTTTGACCCTCAAATACTTGATAAATCCGACCTGTCCCAATTTGCTGGGGTTATTCTGGTGGCCAACTAGGGCATTGTTTAGATTAATTTACATTTCGCTTTCTCCTGAACAGAGAAATGATTAACATCAGCTTTACCAGTTATTCTAGGGAACTTTAACTGGTTAAAACTGCTTTTTTTTATTTCCATAAGCATTATTACTTATTTAATATATTTTGTCAAGCTGAATCGGAGTAAAAAAATGTTAATTTTCTTTACTGCTTATGGCGAAATATGTGGAGGGATGTTAAGGTAGCTTCTAGATAATGCGGCTGGAAGGCATGGGAAAAACAAGATTGGGGGAAAATCCGGGATGAGGCAGAAAAAAGCTGGGGGACTGTGGTGGGGCGAGCAACGGGTCTAGTATAGTGGAGTTACTTAGTTCCCAGATGTACTCGCGTTAGATGAATTCCGATTTACCTGTTTCTGCTGTCGAGCCCGTCGCTACCGAACAACCCCATCCCCCCAATCCCCTTTTGGAAGGGCAAAATCCCCCCAATCCCCTTTTGGAAGGGCAAAATCCCCCCAATCCCCTTTTGGAAGGGCAAAATCCCCCCAACCCCCCTTTGGAAGGGGGGCATCCTCATCAGGAACAACCGCAGTTTAAAACTGAGGAGGGAAAACTGCTGCTGGTGTTGCCGCCAGAGGGAGGCGACGGAGAAGGGAAGACACCGGGAGCGAGTAGCTGGGGGGATATCTGGCAGCAGATAAAACACCGGCTGAATGGGGGCGATCGCTTCTGGCAACCCAACACCGAAGTACATTTGCATGCCAAAGACAGATTACTCGATGGGCGACAGTTGCAAGACTTAGCCACAGCTTTGGGAGAATGCCAGCTACAACTCACCCGGATTTACACTAGCCGTCGTCAAACCGCCGTCGCCGCTGCTACCGCCGGATATTCCGTAGAGCAAGGAATTGCCCTCACCGCCTTCAACTCCAACCAAACCCCAGGCCAAGCCTTAGCGGACCCGTTATATTTAGAAACTACAGTACGCTCCGGGGTAGAAATCCGCCACCAAGGGACAGTAGTGATTAAAGGAGATGTGAATCCTGGAGGCGCCGTGGTAGCAGATGGGGATATCATAGTTTGGGGACGCCTGCGCGGTCTCGCCCACGCCGGAGCGGCGGGTAATTCCCAATGCTTGATTATGACGCTGCAGATGGAACCCACCCAGCTAAGGATTGCCGATTACGTCGCCAGAGCCCCGGAGAGTCCAGCGGAGTTTGATCCGGAAGTGGCTTATGTCTCCCCCCAAGGTATTCGCATCGCTTTGGCGTCAGATTTGGCTCGCGTTCTGCAGCTGGCTCTTTAGTTTGATGGCTGATGAAGCAACAGATGGGGGGAAAATAAATCAGCTACTGATTGGGGATGGGGAAAGTTCGCCCTGGGGAAATCTGCACGGGCGCGATCGCGCCACTCGTGCTAAATTAAATCCGCTCCGCCCGCCATAGCAGCGGCGAGCCAGATGCAGAATCATCTGCGGGTGCCCCAATCACCCAATTGGTAGCAAATATAAATTAACTGTTACGGTTTCATGAGTCGCATTATTGTCGTTACGTCTGGAAAAGGAGGGGTGGGTAAAACCACCTCCACAGCTAACCTCGGCATGGCCCTAGCCCAACGAGGGCGGCGGGTAGCCTTGGTAGATGCTGATTTTGGGTTGAGAAATCTGGATTTGCTCCTAGGTTTGGAAAACCGGATTGTTTACACGGCGGTAGAAGTTATTGCCGGTCAATGTCGCCTAGAACAAGCCTTGGTGAAAGACAAGCGACAACCAAAGTTAGTTTTGCTCCCCGCCGCGCAAAACCGGATGAAAGATGCGGTGACTCCCGACCAGATGCGGCAAGTGGTGGAGGCGTTGGCGCGGGAGCATGATTATGTGTTGATTGATTCCCCAGCGGGGATAGAGTCCGGATTTCAAAATGCGATCGCCGCCGCCCGGGAAGCTCTCATCGTCACCACCCCAGAAATCGCCGCCGTCCGCGATGCCGATCGGGTCGTCGGCTTACTAGAAGCTCACGGCGTCAAAAAAATCAACCTCATCGTCAACCGCTTGCGCCCAGAAATGGTAGAAGCCAACGATATGATGTCCGTGGAAGACGTGCGAGAAATCCTCGCGATCGACCTGATCGGCGTCATCCCCGACGATGAAAAAGTCATAGTTTCCACCAACCGGGGAGAACCATTAGTTTTATCCGACACCAAAACCTTAGCTGGGTCAGCTTTTGACAACATCGCTCGCCGCTTAGAAGGCGAGAAAATCCCTTTTTTAGAATTGAACGTCCCCCAAGAAAATCTATTTTCTTGGTTCAAAAAACTGCTGTCAAAAAAAGTTTTGTGATGCCATCAAACCCCCTACAAGTACATGATTATCGAACTCCTAGAAAAAATCTTCCCCCGATCGGGCGACGACACCAGCAGGCAAGCAGTCAAGCGCCGCCTCAAACTGGTCCTGGCATACGATCGAGCTGAACTCACCCCAGAAGTATTTGAGTCCATGCGCCAAGAAATCATCGAAGTAGTTTCCCGGTACGTAGAAATCGACACCGAGGGCCTAGACTTGTCCCTGGAAAACAACGATCGCACCACCGCCCTCATCGCCAACCTGCCCATCCGCCGCATCCGGCCCAAATCTCCCTCCCCTTAAACCGTTACTCATATGACGTGGTTTTGGAATATCAACTACCACGTCATGTTTATATGAGTCAAAGTATATAAATAAAAAAAACCAACTGATTAGTGTTATCTGTGGTAACAGCTTCAAGTGCGGAAAAACAACAGGAAGAGGTGACAGCGATCGCACTTGCCCATCCCTTTCCTGTGCCATGATTACAGCATAACCAGTAAATCAATAATCTTTACCTGTCAAGGCACCTCAGACCCCAAAAGGGTAAGAACCGTTAAACATATCTCAATTATTGAGACAACCGTCAGCAACCAAATTACAGTTAGTTTAAGGATTCAGGGAATGAATAGATTGAGCATCGCCAACCCAACCCACCTGGTTCCAGCCCTCGCCGCCTCCCTAGCCCTCGCCACCATCGCCGCCCCCACCAATGCCCAAACCGTAGTCAGCGGCTATACCACCGGTGGCGACGACATGAACGGGATGCAAGTCCTCGTAGATTTCCTCGATGGCAGCTCCGAGAGCGCTATTTGGGGCACCACCGGTTACAATGCAGGCGGCGCCTTCGGCACCACCTGGGGTCTATCCCTAACCAGTTCCACCACCTTTGGCGCCCCCTGGACCTTCAGCGCCACGAATAAACTGGTCCGCTCCCTCAGCATCAACGCCATTCCCGGTAACACCATGTGGGATACAGACTGGCCCACCTATCCCGGTACTCCCGGCTCCGCCAACGGCTGGACATTTCAAGTCGCCTCGGGACAAGCCCCCGACGCCTATTCCTACTCCGTCCCCATTGACATCTCTGTAGGCGACATCTGGGGCACCCTGTCCATGCAGTGGCTGAATGGCTTCACTGGCACAATGCGGTTTTACGGCGACACAGATAATGGCACCGCCAGCAACCCAGTTCAAGCCGCCAAACCCGTGCCCGAACCAGGGACCATACTTGCCCTAGCCACTGTTGGCGCCTTAAGTGCCGCCACCCGCCGCCGTCGGAACCAACTCGGCTAGACCAATTCCGCAGTCAATTATCCCCATTCCCTTGTAGAAAATTGCCCTGCCTCTATGTGGAAGCAGGGCAATTTGATTTTCAGAGCCTCCCCATGCCATACCCCGCCGAAGATTTATAGGATTTTTTTAGAAATAGCCAAATCCGGCTGTAGGTAACGTCAAAGCCGATCCCTATCAGTGATAACCTTAATGTTGGCGACTGCACAGCAGACCGACAACTGTCCGCAGCGATAGCAACAAACTCAATTATCAAGCAACACGCATGGTCGCAACCGCAGAAAAAACCAACGTAGGCTACATCACCCAAATCATCGGACCCGTTGTAGATGTGAAATTTCCTGGTGGCAAGATGCCCCAAATCTACAACGCTCTGATTGTCACCGGCAAAAACGAAGCCGGACAAGATATTTCCGTCACCTGCGAAGTCCAGCAGCTGCTCGGGGACAACCAAGTGCGCGCCGTATCTATGACCAGCACCGATGGTATGGTGCGCGGTATGGAAGCGGCAGACACTGGCAAACCCATCAGCGTGCCCGTAGGTAAAGCCACCCTGGGTCGAATCTTCAACGTTACTGGCGAACCGGTGGATAACCTCGGTCCAGTAAGTGCAGACAAAACCTCCCCCATCCACCGCTCCGCCCCTGCCTTTACCGAACTGGAAACTAAACCCTCCATCCAAGAAACCGGCATCAAAGTGGTGGACTTGCTGGCTCCCTACCGTCGCGGCGGTAAAATCGGCTTGTTCGGTGGTGCTGGCGTCGGCAAAACCGTGATTATCATGGAGCTGATTAACAACATCGCCAAAGCTCACGGCGGCGTGTCCGTGTTTGGGGGTGTGGGAGAGCGTACCCGTGAGGGTAACGACCTCTACAGCGAAATGAAAGAGTCCGGGGTGATTAATGAAAAGAACCTCATTGAATCGAAAGTGGCTCTGGTGTATGGTCAGATGAACGAGCCACCGGGAGCCCGGATGCGCGTGGCTCTGTCGGCTCTGACGATGGCGGAATATTTCCGCGATGAGAGCAAACAGGACGTGCTGTTGTTTATTGACAACATCTTCCGGTTTGTGCAAGCAGGTTCGGAAGTGTCTGCACTTCTGGGCCGGATGCCTTCCGCTGTGGGATATCAGCCCACACTAGGGACGGAAATGGGCGAACTGCAAGAGCGGATTACCTCCACCACGGCAGGTTCTATTACTTCCATTCAGGCAGTGTATGTGCCTGCAGACGACTTGACCGACCCTGCACCGGCTACCACCTTTGCTCACTTAGACGCTACCACGGTGTTATCTCGGGGTTTGGCGGCGAAGGGGATTTATCCGGCGGTGGACCCCCTGGATTCTACCAGCACCATGCTCCAGCCCGGAATTGTTGGCGAAGAACACTATGGAATTGCCCGTGCGGTGCAAGCCACTTTGCAGCGTTATAAGGAATTGCAAGACATCATCGCCATTTTGGGCTTAGATGAATTATCGGAAGATGACCGTCTGACGGTGGCTCGCGCCCGGAAAATTGAGCGGTTCTTGTCTCAGCCGTTCTTTGTGGCGGAGGTGTTTACTGGTAGCCCTGGTAAGTATGTGAAGCTCGAAGATACGATTAAGGGCTTCAAGATGATTCTGGCTGGAGAACTTGACGAGCTGCCGGAACAGGCTTTCTATTTGGTGGGCGATATTAATGAGGCGATCGCCAAAGCCGAAAAAATGAAGTCGGAAGGCAAGTAATTTGGGTTGCTGCTGACAGTTGACGGTTGACGGCTCCCCGTTAACCGTTGACCGTTGGCTGTTAACTCTCTACGGTTAAAAGTCAACAAGTAAACAACTTATGTCCCTAACTGTTCGTGTCATTTCCCCGGATAAAACTGTCTGGGACTCTCAAGCGGAAGAGGTAATTTTACCTTCCACTACTGGCCAACTCGGTATCCTCAGCAACCACGCTCCCCTGCTGACGGCGCTGGATATCGGGGTGATGCGGGTGCGTCCCCAAAAAGATTGGGTGGCGATCGCCCTCATGGGTGGTTTCGCAGAAGTGGAAAACAACGAAGTCACCATCCTAGTCAACGGCGCCGAACGTGGCGAAACCATCGACGCCGAAACGGCTCGTCAGGCTTACGCCGCCGCCGAAGAGCGTCTCAACAAATCTGCTACTGGCACCCGCCAAGAGCAAATTCAGGCCAAACAAGCTGTGAAAAGAGCCCGCGCTCGCTTGCAAGCCGCTGGCGGTGTGGTTTAATTTCTCCTTTGTCTTCATTCCCAGCTCTCGCTGGGAATGCTGATGAGGAGTCCTGGTTTCTGATTTTCTTTGGGCTAAAGCCCTACTAAGAACCAATATTTGGGCTAAAGCCCTACTCCGAACCTCGGTCAAACTCCCACCTGTGCTAGCAAGGGCTGCATTGCTTCCCAAGTCAGGTTTTGCTGGATGTATTGGGGGGAGCTAGGGTTGTAGGGAGCTTTCAGACGGGCGATCGTCACAATTTCCGCCCCATCAGGCAGCACCGGCACATCGGGATCGAACGCTGTGGGGCGCATCAGAGAACTAGAATAACCCTTAAAAATCATAATTTCATCCTCTTGGCCCTCTACAATTACATTCACTAGCAGCACTTCTTGCGGACGTTTCACGGTGTACTGTTCTAGACGGCCTGACTGAGAGGAAAACCGATAATTTGACATAATATTTACCATAATCGCAACGGGGGATTAAATTATTGATAGCAACCAACAATAATGTTAATCCAAAAAGAAACCGGGTTTCTCTCCGAGAAACTCCGGTTTTAGCGCTCTGAATCTAATCAGAAACTGGATTTTGGCGATAATTTTTCCATCGGCACCGAGATGTGACAAAGCCATCAGATTTCTGCCCCCGGTTGTTTAGTGACCAGTAGCCGATCGACCCTGCCTTTTCAAGCGTACCAAGACAAACCAACTAAAGCAAGCCACATAAAATAGTAAAGCCGCCAGACCGAGAAACCCCAAAAAGCCCTCGGTAGAATTAGGGTGAAACATCTGCTTATAACCCCAAGGCGGGTCTAACCAAATGCGACAAGATGGGTTTTGCAGCAGGGCCAGTTTATCGGTAAAAGCACAGTTGAAAGAGCTAAGCTGCACCAAAGCGCCCAAACCCATATACACCGATATTGCCCACCGCCACGATGTGGTTAATAGCTTGAGGGGGGAGGATGGCATATCCTCAATTTCTTCGTTGAGGTCGAGCCAAAACCACAGAGAAACCGGAATCAGAATCCGCGCCGCCACCGCCGAAATGAAGCTCAAAGGCACAGCAGCAATCATCAGGTAAACCGTGATACCTAGCAAACTAGCTACCCGCCAGTAGATGATCAACAAGCGTTGAATAGCATCTACTTTTTGGGCAAAAGCCCACACCAGCAACACCAAAGGCACAATTACGGCAAATAATACCGCCAAGCGGTAGTCCATCCAGACTAGCTGTTCCATGTTACACCTAAAAATGAATAAGTCCTAGAGGACTGTGAGTCCTAAAGGACTGTGAGTCCTAAAGGACTCACAACAACAATTTCAATTTCAGGAGGATTGGCCTGAAGTATCAAGCCAATCTACTCGTCATAGATGCGGCACTCAGCGGCGTCTGGATTGTCATCGCAATAGTTCTCAAAGGAGCTTTTGGGCTTCACTTCCCGCTGGTGGGAAGCTTCCGCCTGCACTTCTTCGACGGCATCCCAGGCAGCAGCGCACTCAGCCGAATTGGCACCGCTCACATCGCAGACGTTGCGAGCATTGTCTAGTTCTTGATCTATTTTTTCTTTGATGTTGGTCATGACTGTTTCTCAAGAAAATTTGGTGACAGCAATTAATCGATTTCAGGCTTGGAGTGGCCAAGACGCTTCCATATTACCGCGTTGTTCCACAGCTTGGCCTTTGAAAACTCAGTTGACCGCAAAGGACGGTGAGCCAAAAGCTGCTGGATGCTCCAGGGGGAGCGGCAAACGGGAATTGTCATTAATTGTTCATTTTAATCCCTGAAACGGATTCCCTATGATGTACTCCCACCTGCGCTCTAGGTTAGCATATTCCTGCGGGGGAGTGGATGTGAGAAGTAAAAGCAAAAGGGGCCGGGGATGGCAGGGGGCTCCTGTAGTTCAGTAAAATCAAGAGTGCTATAGCTGGAGCAGCCGCTGCCAGTTCTGGCGGTGGGATTTTCAATCGTGGTGAAACTAATGGCAGACCAAATCAAGTGGACAAATGTCTTGTCAACCCGTCCTTCCCTGGAGGCAGCCGTAGAGGAAACAGTAGCACAAGCTGAGCAGGAGTTGGGCTGCGAGCCGGATTTGGGTTTGGTGTTTATCTCCAGTGCTTTTGCCAGCGAATACTCGCGCCTCATGCCATTGCTGCAGCAGCGGCTGGCTAAGGCGCCGTTGCTGGTAGGCTGTTCTGGGGGGGGTATTGTGGGTTTGAGCGGCAGTAGGCAGGTGCGGGAACTGGAGGGAGAACCGGCTCTGAGTTTGACTCTGGCGAAATTACCAGGGGTAAAAGTGCAGGCATTTGCGATTAATGGCGATGATTTACCGGACTTGGACGCTTCGCCGGAAAGCTGGGTGGAGCTGACGGGGGTGGCACCGGCGGACCAGCCCCATTTTATCTTGCTGGCGGACCCGTTCTCGTCCAAAATTAATGATTTGATTCAGGGTTTGGATTTTGCTTATCCGGGTTCGGTGAAGGTGGGGGGACTGGCGAGCGGCGGCCCGATTATTGGCAGTACGGCGTTGTTTTACAACTACCAACTCTGTCGGGAGGGGACGGTGGGGATAGCTCTGAGTGGCAATATCGTGATGGAAACGATCGTGGCGCAGGGGTGTCGCCCGATCGGCAGTCCTTATCGCGTCAGTGCGGGAGAGCGCAATATCGTGATGGAGCTAGAAGAAGATTATGGGGCCGGGACGGGCAAACCCAAGACGGCTCTGGAAGCTCTGCGGGATTTGATTTCGACTCTGAGCGAGGGCGATCGGCAATTGGCTCAGGATTCCCTATTTGTGGGCGTGGTGCGGGATGAGTTTAAGCTAGAACTGGAATCTGGAGATTTTTTAATCCGCAATTTGCTGGGGGTGGACCCGAACACGGGAGCCCTGGCGATCGGCGATCGTGTCCGTCCCGGACAGCGCCTGCAATTCCACCTGCGAGACGCCAAAACCTCCGCCGAAGACCTGGAACTGCTCTTGCGCAAATATCGCCACCACAGTGCCGGAGCCAGCGCCGCCGGAGCCTTAATTTTCTCCTGTCTCGGACGCGGTGAAAGGCTCTATGGTGAACCAGACTTTGACTCTAAACTTTTCCAGCGTTACATCGGCAATATCCCCATCAGTGGCTTTTTCTGCAACGGCGAAATCGGCCCGGTAGGAGGCAGTACCTTCCTCCACGGCTACACCTCCGTGTTTGGTATCTGTCGGCAACCTTGAGTTATAGAATGCCAGAAACCGGGTTTCTAAACGATGATCCTCGTACCCAAACGAAGCATCTAGGCAAGAAACCCGGTTTCTAGATGCCCAACCCCTTTGCCCGATCGATATTTACCAGCAAAGCCGATCGTTGACACAGAATTTTAGATCAAGGCTGTCCTCCTGGAATGGTGCCAGATTGCCTTACTGAAGGGGCATTAATTTTCTCAGGGTAGCGATCGCTCTATTTGTGACAGCAGACGGGACGGTACAAATAAACTCTACCTTTCTGGCTTGCCAGTCCAGTGATTTTACTTGGTCTGCCAGTACAACTCCTGACACATCCAACTCTTCGGGAATTGGGATTTCCCAAGGATAACCCTTGATTTGGCGAGTAATCGGGCACACTAAAACTAGCCCCACCCGGCGATTATACCGGTTGGGCGAGATAACTAGAGCCGGTCGCCGACCTGCTTGTTCTCTTCCTAGCTGAGGATTGAAGTCAATCCAGACTGCATCCCCCTGTTTGGGAACATAAGAGTCAGAACTATCCGACATAACTGGCCACATCCTCTATCCCAATCTCGCCATGAACATTATCCGGCGTCACTTTCTCCAGGAGTTCGTCTAGTTCGCGTACTTGCTTCTCTACCCGGGGCAACTGGTGCAAAATGCAATTGACTGCTAGGGATTCAAGGGATTGATCCGTCGCTGTGGCCAGAAAATCTAATTCTTGCCAGAGCGATTCGGAAATTTCTAAAGTTAGCTTTTTAGTTGTCATTATGGTATATTATTAAATTGCTCCACCCACAATTTTAGCATCGAGACCCTAGGAAGATGGACATCACCCACCCCTACCCCTTGCCCCGATCGATATTTACAGATTATCCCCATCATTAAACATTTCTATCCATCCCAATTCCCGCCATTACCTTTGGGAGAAGCGTTCCCCAGGGTAGCCGGGGAACGAGGATAAACGGGTTAAGAATGCAGCTTAAATAAGATACCCGCCAGATTAGCCCCTAACTTTTCTACGTCTTGTTGCTGTTTCGGGTCTTTTAAATTGCCATGATCATCAAACGCCTGGTATGCCTGAGAAATCGATTTTTGCTCTGGCAGGACAATCACATCTGACGGGGTGACAACCACCTCAAAAGCCTGATAGAATCAAGGACATAGCCCTCAGACCCCGCTGAAAAAATGGGAGCTTATTCCTTCTAATTCGCATTAATTCTGTGATAATTTTTTGACAAAACTCAAGGCCGAGTACCCAAGATTGACCATATAACCCTAGCCAAAAACTACTGTGACGCCGTTCTAATCGGTGCGATTCAGTTAACCGACCCACATATTTTTGAATCCCCTGACGCTTAATTTTTTGGCCGGTGAGTATAGAGCCTGTATAAGCTATGGCTATCAATAAAATTAATTTAGTTAAGCGGGAGTCATTGGCTCGGCTTCGCTCTAAATTATAACCCCCGGTTTTACAGTCTTTAAACATAGCTTCTATGCCAGCACGGTTCTTGAAAGCCGAAACTGCGGCTGGGCAATTGGTCAAGTTAGTCAGAAGATACCACCCTTCGGGCCGGTCACGACTTTTATATTTGCGCCGCCAATAAAGCGCGATATTAAATTTGCCAAAACCTTTTTGTTTCGTGACCTTTACTGAGGACTTGAACCAGCTAGTTCCGGGCAATAACCCCAAGCTAGATAACTGGGTATATGATTGTGATTCTGACTGGATGTATCGGGATTGTTTCACTCTCAGTACAAACTGTACTGACTGCTCACAGAGCCAGCTTGCCAGCTTCACACTCCCAAATTCTCTGTCTCCTAGAATGATTAATTTATAGTCAGATAATAGGGCTAAAACTGGGGCGATTAGGGAAATCTGCTCACTGATGTTACTACAACCTCTTTTGTGCAATAGCAGCCAGTATAAGGGGATGGCTCTTTTTTCCCAAATCAGACTAATTACAAAAACATTCTGGTCTCGCCATTGGGTGCGGTCTATCGTCAGATAAAGTGGATGAGATGGATCAAATTTTGTGGAGATAAGTTCTCTCACTAAAGGGAACCAAATTTGGGAAATATTTAGGCTCTCTAGTTTAAGAAACCTTTGGATACTGCGCCGACGGCTCTCAAACAATATGGGATAAGGCATCAAAGAAGCCAACAACTCAATACTCACTTGCCGGTGACACTGTAAAAGATACACCAAGATATTGAGCATCAGATATTCCGTGGCTTTCAGTTGCTGTTTCAGGTGACTGTGATAAAATTCAGGTAGCATTTTTTACAGATGGGGTTAGTTGACAAAAAAAACACCCCATCTTTTTTTACCATAAACTGCCAACTGCCGCACTGCCCCGGCTTTCAGCGAGGTTGTCACCCCGTCAG